>CAZRIP010000034.1:0-29415 GCA_964600165.1 uncultured Elusimicrobia bacterium
GGCCAATCTGCGCCAGGAGCCATCGACCAAAAGCAAGATCCTCGTCAAGCTGACGTGGGGTCTGTCGCGCGAGCGCTACCTGGACTCGCTGCGCCTTTTCTCGGCGACCGAGGCGGACAGCGCCTGGCAGCTGCTCTACGCCGCCGACCGCGTCGACGATCCGGAGCAGCGCGCCGACCTGCTCGGCCAAGTCCTCGAGGAGACGCATCACGCCGAGCTGTTCAAGCGGCTTTACAACGAGAACAGCGACCGGCAGCTCGTCCCGGCGCGCTACGAGCGCGAGGCGCTTTATTGGGACAAGGCCGAGATGTGGAAGTTCTTCATCTATTGCTACGTCGGCGAGGAAGCGGCGGCGACGCGCTTTACCCACATCAAGAACGCCTCGACGGACGCCCGGCTCAACGCCGTGCTCGCGAGCATCTTGGCTGACGAGGTCGGCCACGTCCACGGCGCGGAAGAAGCCATCTCCGATCTCCCCATCTCCAAGGAGCAGTTCAAGAGCGAGACGCGCAAGATCCGCTTGAAGCGCCTGTGGGAGGCCTGGCTGCGAACGGGCCGCAACTTGAGCGACCTCGCCTCCAGCGCCATCCTTTCCGCGCTGTACTATCCCGTCGGGCTCGCGGGCGCCCCGATCGCGCGGGGCAAGACCGGCTCATGAGGCGCACGCTCGGCCTGGCTTACGGCTTTCACGACTCCTCGGCCGCGCTCGTCTGCGACGGCAAGCTCGTCGCCGCCGTCACCGAGGAGCGCTTCTCGCGCCAGAAGCACGACCCCAATTTCCCCACGCTCGCCGTGCGCTATTGCCTGCAGCAGGCCGGCGTGCGCGCCGACGAGCTCGACTGCATCGTCTATCACGAGGAGCCGACGGCGACCTTCACGCGCGTGCTGGCTTCGAGCCTCGCGGGTTTTCCCGGCACCCGGCGGGAGTTCGTGGCCGGCTTGAAATCGTGGCTCGGCAAGAAGCTGTGGGTGCGCAACGAGATCAGCAAGCGCCTCGACGTCCACCCGGACAAGATCCTGACGCTCCACCACCATCAGAGCCACGCCGCGCAGGCTTTCCTGGGCTCCTCGTTCACCGAGGCCGCGATCCTCAGCGTCGACGCCGTCGGCGAATGGGAGACGGCGACGCTCGGACGCGGCTCGCTCGAGGACGGCAAGCCCAAGCTCGAGCAACTCGAGCAGGCCGAGTTCCCGGATTCCCTCGGCCTCGTCTATTCGACGTTCACCGCCTACCTCGGCTTCGTGCCGATGGACGGCGAGTGCAGCACGATGGCCCTGGCTGCCTTCGGCAAGCCCGTCTACGCCGACAAGGTGCGCGCGATGGTCTCGACGAGCGAGGCGGGTCTCTTGCGCGTCGACCAGAGCTATTTCAACTTCCGCAACTTCTACGACGACCCCTTCAGCGCGAAATTCCTCAAGACGCTGGGCGCGCCGCCGCGCAATTTCAAGAGCAAGCTCGCGCTCGACTGCCTGGCCGTCCACGAGACGCCGGTCGAGTCCAAGTTCTACGCCGACGTCGCCGCGAGCGTGCAGGCCGTCTTCGAGGAGTGCGTCGTCGCCCTGGCGCGCCGCGCCCACGAGAAGACGGGCTCGAAGAACCTGTGCCTGGCGGGCGGCGGCGCGCTCAATTGCGTCGCGAACGCGAAGATCCTCAAGGAGCCGTGGCTCGAGCGGCTCTACGTCCCGCCGGACCCGGGCGACGGCGGCGCGTCCGTCGGCGCCGCGCTTTACGGCGACTCGCTGCTTTCCACGCCGGAGAGAAACGGCGAGGCGGTCTACGGGCCTTACGTGGGCGCGCGCTTCGACGAGAAGCGCGAAGCGGCCATCCTCCCCTTCGCGCGTCCCGCGCGCTACCGCCGCTTCGCCACGCACGGCTACGAGCCGAAGCCCGGCGAGAAGTGGGAGTTCGAGACGCCGTCCGATTTCGGCGCCGTCGTGGAGCTGGCCGCGCAGGCCGTGGCCGACGGCAAGATCGTCGGCTGGTGTCAGGGAGCGTCCGAAAGCGGCCCGCGCGCGCTAGGCAACCGCTCGATCCTCATCCGTCCGGACCGACTTGACGTCGCGCGTAAGCTGAGCGCGCAAGTCAAGCACCGGGAGCCTTACCGTCCGTACGCTTTGTCCCTTTCGGAAAAGGACGTCGAGAGCATCCTCGACCTGGGCGCGTCACGGTCGTTGCAGACGCCGCACCGCTGGATGCAATTGAGCTGCCCCGTCAAGCCCGAGGCGCTGGCCTCCGTGCGCGCCGCCGCCCACGTCGACGGCACGACGCGCCCGCAGGTCTGCTCTCGCGACGACAACGAGCGCTATCACCGGCTGCTGCAGGCGGTGGGGCGGCGCACCGGCCGCGAGGCCGTGCTCAATACCTCTTTCAACGAGAGCGGCTACCCGATGGTGGGCACGCCGCTCGAAGCGCTGGCCATGTTCGCGCGGACGGCCATGGACGTTCTGGTCTACAACGGACTCGTGGTGAGGAAGATATGATCGAAACTAACAAGCGCGCGGGAAGGCCGTGGTACGCCGGGCCCCTGCTCGTCGCCGGAACGGCGGCGTCGGTGGTGCGCAGCCTGCGCTCGCGCAAGATGGGAGCGCTCGTGCCGATCATGATCTCCCTTTATATCGCGGCCATCGTTCTCTACCTGATCAATCTCGTCTCGCCTCTCGCGCCTTTCGTCTACTCGTTGTTCTAAGCGGTGACGCCGACCCACGCTTTCCTCGGCGCGGCCTGCCTGTTCAGCGGCCACCTGCTGGCCTTCGCCGCTTTCTACTACTTCGCGGCCGCCGTCTTCGTCCTGCTCGTCAAGCGGGAGCGCCGGCGCTTCGAGCCCGCGCCGGACGCGTCCGTGTCCGTCCTCGTGCCGGCGTTGCACGAGGGCGAGGCCCTCGTCGCCTGCGCGCGGTCGCTGCTGGATCAGGACCATCCGGGGCCGGTCTCGATCTTCCTTCTCGTCGAGAATGAAAAGGACAGCGCCGTCCCGCATCTGCTGAAGGCCTTCCCTCGCCACGAGGCCGAGGACGGCGGCGCCGCGCTGCTCGACGAGAAGAACCGCGAGCTGCGCCTGGTCTACACCGGCCTCCTGGCCAAGTCGGCCAAGCTCAACGCCGCGCTGGCGCGCCTGCGGACCGACTACGTCGCCTTGCTCGACGCGGATCACCTGGCGCATCGCTCCTGGCTGCGCACGTCGATCGCCCTGTCGCGCGAGACCGGCGCGCGCGTCGTCCAGGCGCGCCGCTGGCCGCTGTCGGCTTCCGGGATGTACCGGTTGTGGGACTCCCTGCAGCACCACGTGGGCGTGCAGGTCCTCAATCTCGTCTACGGGCGCCTGGGGCTGTCCGCGCAGTTCACCGGCACCACCGCCGTTTTTCAAAGAGACGTCTTCGCCGCCCGGCGCTTCACCGCGTGCATCACGGAGGACACGGAGCTCTTCTACCGGTTGCTGTCCGACGGAGAGCGGGTGGCCTTCAACCCGTACTCGGGCTCGGCCGAGGATCTGTCGCCGGACCTTTACAGCTTCGTGGCGCGCCGCCGCCGCTGGAGCCACGGCCACACGCAGGCCTTCTTCGCCCATCTGCGCGGGGTCTGGCGGTCGAAAAAGGCCCCGGCGCGGATCAAGGCGCAGTTCCTGGTCCACGGGCAGTTCTACCTCGCCGCCGTCTCGGTCCTCGGCATCCATTGGGCCGTCGGCCTCTTCCACTTCCTTCAATTCCCGTCGGCGCGTCAGGCCGCCGTCGTCCTCGCCGCCGCGGCGATCTCCGCGTATCTGACGGCGCGCCAGCGCAACACGTCTTGGAAAGTCCATCTGGTCGACTTCGGCGTCGGTTGGGCCTGGGCCTTCCCGTTGTGCGCGCTGGCCGCGACTCTGGCGATGAAGGCCGCGCACGCGCCCGAGTTCCGCTACATGATCCCGTTCCCGTACGAGAAGGCCTTCGCGGGGCTGTGCGCGCTCGGCCTGACCGCCCCGGTGCTGCTCGTCGCCGTCGGCGCGACGCGCTTGGACGTCCTGAGCGGCTGGCACTTCGTCGCGGGACTCATGTGCTTTCCGTGGATTCTGCTGCTCGACGTTTACGGCAGTCTCCTCGGCCTCTTCGACTGGCTGACGGGCATGACCTCATGGAAGACGATCAGCCGCTCCTTCGGCGAGACGCTCTCCGACAGCCATCCCGTGTTCACCGGCCGTCCGGCCGGTCTGAGATATTCCGTGCGCCCGGCTTCTTTCGTCTGGGCGCTGCTGATCCTGCTCCTGCCGCCGGCGCTGGCTCACGACTACATGTATTACGAGACCTGCGGCAAGGGCGGGGCCTTGCTCGAGCGCCCGTTCTTCGACCTGCGCTCCTCGCCGCTCGAGTTCTACACCTGGAGCGAGAAGCGGCGCGACGGCGACAGGGTGGACGTCACGCTCACGGCCGAGGTCATCCAGTCGAAGCCCGAACGAGAGGTCGACGTCGAGTTCCTTTTGGACGGCAAGGCCCTGGCCCGGCAGAAGGTGACGGAGGACTACAAGATCGTCTCCGCGCGGACGAGCTTCCCGATGGGCTGGGAGACCAAGCTCGCGCGCGCGCGCGTCGTCGGCAAGGGCTTCCGCTGCGAGAGCGCGGAGCCCGTCTCCACCTCGATCGTCGAGGTCTCGAGCAAGACCCTGCTCGTCAACGGCGAGCCGTTCCTGGTCAAGGGCGTCGTGCCCTCGTTCTCTCATCCGTCGATGGGCGTCTCGCTCGAAAAAGGCTACGGTCTCATCAAGGAGCTCGGCGCCAATGCGATCCGCCTCTATCACCCTCCGACTCCGGAGATCCGGGCCGCCGCCGAGAAGAGCCGTCTTCTCGTCATCGATCAGGCCGAGGCGTCCACCTGGGACAACGTCGCGCTCCGGCGCCCCCGCGAGCGGCTCGCGCTGCGCGGCCGCTACCAGAAGCTAAAGGAGGAGAACCGGGGCTTCGCCTATTCCTTGATCCACGAGCTCGGCAACGAGCTCGACCTCGGCGTGCCCGAGGACGAGTGGTCGCCCGCCTTGCGGGAGCTCACGCGCGGGCTCGGTCGCGCGGCGGGCGGCGAAAGGCCGGCCTCCTACGCCACGCACCGCGTCGACGCCGATTTTCCCACGGCCGTGCGCACCTACAACATGCTCGACACGGGCCGGCACTACTGGACCGCGGGCTTGGCGTCCGCCGTCTCGCATCCGGAGCCGGTCCTGGCCGGCGAGTTCGGCGGGTTCCTCGGGGCCGTCGAGGTGCTGCCCTCCTGGTACCGGACTTGGCGGTTCGAGCGGCAGTGGGACGCGCTCCTGTCCGCGGGCGCGGCGGGCGGCGTGTTCTTCGAGTCGCACGACAATTGGGCCCAGCCTCGCTTCAAGGGGATCACCGACCCGTTCACGCCCGACGCTCCGGACGACCGGCGCGGCATTTGGGAGCGCGAAGGGCGCGCCGGGATGGAGGCCGACGCCGTGCGCGATCTTTATTCCGACGTCGCGCTCTCGACGGGCGCGACCGGCGCCCGGACGCGCAACCGCCGCCCGTACCGGCTGACCGGAGTCACGGCGCGCGATGCGTCCGGCAAGGTCTGGGCCGTCGGCGACCTCGCTCCCGGCGCGTCCGCGCCGCTGCCGGGCGCCGATCTGACCGGCTACGTGCGCTTCGACTACACGACGCACCGCGGCCTGCGCGAGGTTTCCTGGGCGCGCCTGCCGGCCGCGCCGCCCGCGCTCATCGAGCCGGTCACGGGCCTCGAGGCCTCGCTCGGCGGCGGTCCTTGGAATCCGTTTGAACGAGCGAAGACCGCCGACGGTCCCGTGCGCCTGCGCTTCACGCTGCCGCCCCGCTCCGGCGCGCCGCGGCTGCTGGTCTTGGCGGGCCTGCGCGCCAAGAGCGTCACGCTGAGCGATCCGTCCTCCGGACGCTTCGTCACCAAGGACGTCGCGGGGCTTCCTTATCAAGAGGTCCTGATCGATCCCGACGAGGTCGGGGCCGCCGCCGGGCCGGTGGAGATCTCGTTCACGCGGGACTTGCGCCGCGAGGCGTACGGTCGTACAATCGCCTTGGAAGCTCCTTTTATCGCGTCGAAAAACCGCCCATGATCGCCGCCGCCCTCGCCGCCTCGGCCGTCTCGTTCTTCCTGAACACGGCCTATTACTCGCTGACATGGCAGATGTACGCCGTCGATTTCGCGCGCCCCGAGCCCATCAAGGAGCTGATCTTCCTGCAGCACTTGGTGTTCGGATCGCTGATGACCTACATCTTCCCGTTCGGGTATCGCGGCCGCCACTGGGTCCTCGAAGGCGCGCGCTTCGGGGCGCTGATGGGGCTGCTCATGTTCGTGCCGATCGGGCTGTCGATCCGCGCCGTCTGGTGGGTGCCGCTCGACTTCCCGTTCATCCTCGCCTGCGTCAACGCCGCGTTCTCCGGCGCCGTCACCGGCGTCGTGATCGCCCAGTTCTACCGGAAATCCGCCAAGGCCGCGGCGCGCAAGACCGCGGCCGTCGAGGACGACGAATGGCTGAGCTGGTAGCGCGCCTCGGGCGCGGGCTCATCGCCGTGCTGCTGCCTCTGCTGCTGGCGGAGGCCACGATCAAGCTTTTCCCGAACCCGATGTCGGAGAGCCCCGAGGGGCAGTTCTGGGTCTACGACGCCGACCTGGGCTGGGCGCACGTTCCGAGCTCCGAGGGCGTCTTCCAGAGCCGCCACTTCGGATATCACGGCGTCTGCACCTTCGACGAGCACGGCTTCCGCGGCACGGGCGCGCCCGCGCCGTCCGGCAAGTTCAAGAAGATCCTGTTGTTGGGCGACTCGACGACGGCGACGCAGGAAGTCGACGATCAAGAGACCTGGGCGGCGATCGTCGAGCGCGAATTCCGGGAAGCCGGAAAGCCCGTGAAGGTCTACAACGCCGGCGTGCGCGGCTACGGCCCGGATCAGGAGCTTCTCCAGCTGCGCCGCTTGCTGCCGCTGATCAATCCCGACCTCGTGCTCTATTTGGCCTCGGACAACGACGTCGAGGATCTGGTCACGATCAAGAACCGCCATCGCCTTTACAGCAAGCCGGCGTTCTTCTACGAGGACGGCGAGCTCAAGCCGGTCAATTCTCCCGCGCAGAAGTACGACCTGGAGTACTTCGCCTACATCAGCTGCGAGAAAGGTCCCTGCCGCGTGATCTCCGGCCAGGCGCGGGCCGGCGGCCTCTTCGCCTGGCTGCGCGACCATTCGTTCTTCTATAAATACGTCGAGGACTTTTATTACGTCAAGTTCGGCCCCGCCTCCTCTTATGAGCAGCGCTTCGACACCGCGTACTCCGACCGCCTGTTCCCGATCGTGCTGGCCGAGGAGAAAAAACTCTTCAAGAACTTCTACATGACGAGCTTCACCGAGAACGGCGGCCCGGTCCGCGGCGGTTACGACCACTCTTGGGAGATGGCCAAGCGCGCCGGCGTGGCGTTCCTCGACATCCGCCCGAGCTTCTCGATGACGGAGCGCTACATCTACCCCATCGACGGGCACTGGAATCAAAAAGGCAATCGCGTCGCCGGCGAAGCCATCTACTCGCTGCTTAAGGACAAGCTATGACCAAAGCCTTGACGTGCGCCGCTGCCGCGCTCCTGCTTCTTTGCGCCGCGTGCAAGAAGAAAGAGGAGCCGCAGAAAGCCGCTCCGGACCTCCCCATGCCCGCCTCCGAGCCGGTAAAGCCGTTTCCTCAGACGCCTCCCTCCGGCGCGACGCCTCCGACCGCGGGCGGCGCGGCGGGCGGCGGGGCGGCTTCCTCCGGCGGCGACGCCGCCGTCGAGCAGAGCTTCGACGCCGCGCTCAAGAACGCCAAGGGCGTCATCGGCAAGGCTCAGGCGGCGACGAAAGGAAGCGGCGCCGCCCCCGATTTCACGGCCATCCACAAGCTCATCGGCAAGAACCAGGCCGCGCAGGCGGCGGCGCTCCTCGAGCGGCGCATCGCCGTCGATCCGAAGGATCGCGAGGCGTGGCGCGAGCTGGGCCTGCTCAACAAGCGCCTGGGCAAGGACCCGAACGTCGCGCTCAAGGACCTCACGCAGGCTCTCGACCTCGACCCGGGGCACGGGCATCTCGTCGCCGAGCTCACCGACCTCTACCGCAAGCTCGGCAAGCGCGAGGACGGGCTGACCGCGCTGAAAGCGGCCGCCGACCGCCACCCCGGCAGCGAGGACATCCTGATGGCCGAGGGCGACCTCTACCGCGAGGTCGGCAAGCCCGCCGAGAGCCTGGCCGCGTACAAGCAGGCCGCCGCCGTGCCCGACGCGAGCCTCGAGACCAAGAAAGGCCTGGCGCGCGCGTTGTCAGGCGCCAAGCAGCCCGGCGAGGCCGCCGGCGTCTGGAAGGAAGTGCTTCAGTTCCACGAGCAAGCCCTGCAGGAGGTCCGCGCGCGCGGCGACAAGACCGACGGGATCGAGGCGGACATCGCCAACACGCGCCTCGAGCTCGCCCGCGCGCTCCTGGCCGGCGGCGACAAGGGCGGAGCGCAGGACGCTCTCGACGGGATCAAGAAGGGCGCCGTGCCCGACAAGGACGTCGCCGAACTGCGAGCCAAGCTTCAGGCGCAGTAGCCGCGCGCGATCATGCTCCCCACAGACGGAAGCCGCCGGTAAACGCCTTGTCGTTCCCCCCGCGGCGCATGCCTGGAGCCAGTTCCTCGATTTTCTTCGCGTTCCCTCCGCCGATGACGACGTAGTCGGCTTCGAGAGCGTCCTTGAGCTCCCTCGCGATCCGGAAGACGTGCCGGCGCCATTTTTTCAAGCCGCGCTTCTCGAGGCCGCGCCGGCCCAGATAGTCCTCGTATGTTCTGCCGTGCTTGTAGGGAAGGTGCGCCAGCTCCATCGGCTCGAGAACTCCGTCCGCGATCATCGCCGACCCTAACCCCGTGCCCAATCCGAGGAACAGCATGCGCCTGCCTTGGTAGCTCCCCAGAGCCTGCATCGCGGCGTCGTTGATCACTTTCACGGGACATCCGAACGCCTTTTCGAAGTCGAAGCCCACCCAGCCGCCGCCCAGATTAAACGGCTCGTGAGCCGGCCGCCCGCCGATCACGGGCCCGGGATAGCCGATGGAGACGCGATCGTACTGCCAGTCCCGCGCCGAGCGTCGGACGGCGCGGACCATCCGGCTCGCCGTCATGGAGGGCCCCGAAGGGATCTTGCGCGGCGCCTTCCGTCCGGCGGCCAGCACCTTGATGCCCTTCCCGCCGACATCGACGACGAGGACGGAGTGAGATCTGAGTTTCTTCTTGCGACCCTTCATGGCGAATTCTAGGCAACGGCGGGCCGAGCGTCCCATGGAGCCGTCGTCATGATTCGGTCTCGGCCGCGTGACGAGCGCGCTTGTCATGCCGCCGTTCCGAGATCGGCATGGCGCTCGTAGCGGCAATAAACTAAAACGGGCCGATGAGCAGGCCTGCCAAAGACCGCGGCCCGATGGCCTTCCTGGTCGACGTCGACAACACGCTCCTCGACAACGACCGGATCGCGGAGGACCTCAAGCGGTTCCTGGGGCGGGAGATCGGCGCCGAGCGGCAAAGGCGCTACTGGGCGATCTTCGAGGAGCGGCGCTCGCGGCTCGGCTACGCGGATTACCTGGGAGCGCTTCAGCGTTACCGGGCCGAGCGGCCGCTGGATCTGAACATCCTGGCCGTCTCTTCCTTCTTGATCGACTACCCCTTCGCCGACCGGCTCTACCCGAAGGCGCTCGCCGTGATGAAGCGATTGAAGTCTTGGGGACCGACGTTCATCCTCTCCGACGGAGACGCCGTCTTCCAGCCCCGCAAGATCGAGCGCTCGGGGCTTTCCGAGGCGGTCGAAGGCGAGGTCCTGCTCTACATCCATAAGGAGCGCGAGCTCGAGGACGTCGAGCGGCGCTGCCCGGCCCGGCGCTACGTATTGATCGACGACAAGGTCCGGATCCTCGCCGCGGTCAAGAAGGTCTGGGGCGAGCGCGTGACGACGGTCTTCCCGCGGCAGGGCCACTACGCCCGTGATCGCAAGGCGCTGGCCGCCTATCGGACGCCGGACGTCGTGATCAAGCGGATCGGCGACTTGCTGGGCTTCGAGCTGCCGGCGCTGGAAGCGGCGAGCTTCAAGCGAAGCGATCCACCCCTTGACAAGACATAGCTATTAGTTATAATAGGAATGTGATCCTGCTGGGGGTCGAGTTCATTGATGCCTACAGGAAGCGGCATCCCGAAGCCCGGGCCTCCCTGGATCGGTGGAGAAAGGTGATGGAGGAAACGGCTTTCAGATCGATACACGATGTTCGTCGGCCTTTCTCCAAGTCCTACGATTATGTCCCACCGCACTGCCACGTCTTCGATATCTCTCAAGGCGGACACAGGTTGGTCGCGCTCATGGATTTTGGTGCCCGGATCGTCAACATCGACGCCATCATGGATCACAGACGCTATGACCGTCGGAGGTGCAAATGACTCTTCAGACCTTGGAGCGGAAGGTTTCGGGGATACGCATCGGTACCGCGGCGAACCGTGTTTATGAATTTCTGGTCGAAAAATTCCCGCCGAAGGAGATTGGAAGCGCCTCAGATCATCGCGCCTACCGCGAATTGGTCGGCACGTTGATGCGCGAGCTCAGTCACGGAGCCGATAAGCGCTCGGAAGAAGGAATCCGCCAATATCTTAGCGTCTTGGCGCCTTTCATCGCCAAATTCGAGCAGGCTCGCTGGCCTCGCGGCCGTACAACCGGGTCGGAAGTGCTGGCGTTCCTCATGGAGCAAAACGGGTTGACGCAGGCCGAGCTCGGAGAGGAAATCGGCACGCAGCCTTACGTCTCGGATATTCTTCGCGGGAAAAAGGCTTTGACCTCCGAACAAATCGGGAAGCTGGCGAAACGGTTCGGCGTCTCCCCCGCCGTATTCTTCCCGGCATGAGTCGGCGTAAGAATGGGAAGGCCTGATGACCCCCCAAAAAAATCTGCTACCGGCCGCTTTCGCGAACAGGTAGCAGATTTGGTAGCAGCTCAGTCGAAAAATCTCTCCGGCGGTAGGACTCGAACCTACAACCTTGCCCTTAACAGGGGCCAGCTCCACCATTGAGCTACGCCGGAATAGTGAGCCATTTTAGCAAGAATTCGACGACCCGTCAAAAAAAGACCTGCTCCGATGGCCCTTCATAACCCATTGACAAGTCAAGGCGCCGGGTCTACACTGGGTTTATGAGGCGAAAAAACACACACAAGCCCAAACGGATGAAGCGCACGTCTCGCCGCGGCGAGCCCAAGCCGCTCGTGCTGGCGCCGTTGCCGCGGCCGGCCGAGCGCCACGAGCCGCAGGTCCGGTTCTCCCGGATCTGGCCGTAGCTCCCAAGAGCGCTTTACTCGTTTTTTAATCTTCGCGCGCTTGATTTATTTGGACATACCCGCTATGCTTGGGTCAGCATGGCGACCACGGCACTGGAGTTCGATCTCGCGACGCTCCTTCAAGACGTCGTCTCGCGCGGCGGCTCGGACCTCCATCTCATCCACGGGATCCCGCCCATCGCGCGCATCGCCGGCGACATCGGCGCGCTGCCCTACGCGGCGTTGACGTCGGAAACGATCGACGAGCTGCTCAGCCCGTACTTGGACGAGACGCGGCGCAAGCTGTTCCGCTCCGAGCTGCGCTTGAATTTCTCGCAGACGCTCGACGAGGTCGGGCGCTTCCGGTTCAGCCTCTACATGTCGCTCGGGACGACCGGCGCGACGATCCGCGTGATCCCGAGCAAGACCTATCCCCTTTCGGCGCTGGGCTTGCCGCCGATCGTCGGCACGCTCGCCAACCGCCGCTCCGGCGTCATCCTCGTCACGGGTGCCACGGGCAGCGGCAAGAGCACGACCATGGCCGCGATGCTGGAATACATCAACCAGACCGGGCGTCCCGGCAAGGTCATCACGATCGAGGATCCGATCGAGACGATCTTCAAGCCCTGCCGCTCCGTCTTCGTCCAGCGCGAGGTCGGCGTCGACACGCCGACCTTCGAGATCGGCACCCTGGACGCTTTGCGCCAGGATCCGGACATCCTTTCGATCGGCGAGCTGCGCGACGCGCCGTCGATCCGCGCCGCGCTGTTGGCCGCCGAGACCGGACACCTCGTCATGACCACTCTGCATACGCGCGACGCCTCCAAGACCGCCCAGCGCATCGTCACCGCCGTCGGCCAGGAAGCTCAGGACAGCATGCGCGAGCAGCTCGCGATGACGCTCGAGGCCGTGCTTTCCCAGGAGCTGCTGCCGCGCGCCGACGGCAAGGGGCTCGTCGTCGCCGTCGAGATCCTCATCGCCACCCCGGCCGTGCGCCAGCTCATCCGCGAGAACAAGCTCGAGGCCATCAACGACGCGATCCAGGCCGGCATGACGTCGGGGATGATCTCGAAAGACGCCTCGATCAAGAACCTCTACCAGAAGAAGGTCATCACGCGCGAAGTCGCCGCCGAGCACATGCGCAATCCGGAAATGCTCGGCAAATAGGGAGATGGCCGAGCCCGTCAAGCTGGCGCTCGACGACGCGACCGCCTCGCGCGTGGCCGGCGCCCTGCAGCTCGAGGGCTTCTTTCCCGAATTTTCAGTCGAGCATCTGGCGAAGGTCTTCCCGCGCAGCGGCCTCTACGCGTTCCCGGACGAGGCGCACATCATCGCGCAAGGCGCCTCCGGCGCCGACGTGTTCATCATCTGCTCGGGCGAGGTCCGCATCGTCAAGGAGCTCGGCTCTGCCGTCGCCGAGGTCGCGCGGCTCGGGCCCGGCGACATCGTCGGCGAGATCGCGCTCTTGACCGACGGCGTCCGGACGGCGTCGGCCGTCGCGGCCGGCGAGACCCGCGTGTTCAGCCTCGTCTCGGCGGACATCCAGTACATCCTGGCGAACAACCGGGAGCTGGCCGAGCACCTCAAGAAGCTCGTCGCCGAGCGCCTCGGCAAATGACGTTCCTCCTGGTCTTGGCCGCGCTCGCGTCCGCCCAGACGGACTTCCAAGCCTGCCCGCCGGGCTGGGTGCGCGTGCCCACCCGCGACCGCAACGAGCCGTTCCATTGCCGCCGGGACATGGACCCGAGCACGCCCTTCATCGAGATGACGCCCAACTTCAAGATCCCGCACTGCCCTCAGGGCTTCTCTCCCGTGCGCACGCCCGGGGAGCTGGAGCGCTATCGCTGCGTCATGGACTCGCCGAAGAAGACGGCCGAGCCGGACCTCTCGCCCGTCCTTGTCGACAAAGCCCCTCCAAAGGTCGACAAGGGCGGCGGGCCTCCACCAGCCGTCCTTGAATACCTCCAATATACGATGCGCGACGTGCTGCAGTTCGACTACCCGAAGTCGTGGCATCTGACGGACGCGTGGAGTGACGAGGTGCCGACTCTTTACATAGAATACGACACCGGCAGGCAAGGAAAGCAGCCGACGCTCGTGATCACCAAGTACGCGAACGGGCAGGAAGGCTGGGTCGACATGGAGACGGCGATCGCGCAGGAAAAGGAGTTCCAGAACGCCAAGGAGCTCGCCGCCACGAAGGTCGGCGGCCTGCCCGCGCGCGTGACGGTCGTCGCCAAGGAGACGCGCTCGGTCTACGTCAACGCGGGAAAGGAGGCGTATTACGTGATCAGCTACACCGCTCCGGAAGATCTCTTCCCCTCCTATGAGCCCGCGTTCCGGCGCCTGACCGACACGTTCCGCCTCTCGCGCCGGCTCCTCGATGCTCGTTAAAGAGCAAGACGGGGCGGTGCGCATCCTTCGCTTGGCCAATCCGCCGGCGAACCTCCTCTCGCTGCGCCTGCTGGAGACGCTGCGCGCCGAGCTCGCGCAAGCCAAGGCCGACGCGGCGGTCCGCTGCCTCGTCCTTTGCTCGTCTTATCCGCGCTATTTCTCGGCGGGCTTGGACTTGGACGAGGTCCTCGCGCAGCCGCAGGAAAAGCGCGCCGGGCATTTCGAGTCGCTCTTGGCCACCTTCCGCGCGCTGCGCGAGCTGCCCAAGCCAACGCTCGCCGCGATCTCCGGCACGGCCGTGCTCGGCGGCTGGATCCTCGCGATGGGCTGCGACTGGAGGCTCATGGCAGACGGCCCCGGCAAGATCTCCCTGGCCGAGGTGCGCATCGGGCTCTCGCCCGGCCCGATGCTCGTCGCCCGCCTCAAGGACCTCGCGCGCGACCCCGTCGTCGTCAAGGAGATGGTCCTGCGCGGGCGCAGCCTGCGCGTCGCCGAGGCCGTCGCGGCGGGCTTGATCGACCGCGCCGTCCCGGCCGAGCGCTTGGCCGAGGAAGCGCTCGCCGAGGCGCGCTCGCTGGCGAAGCTGCCTCCCACCGCCTACGCCGCCGCGCGCCGGGCGCTGTGGCGGCGCTCCGCCGGCGAGGACGAGGCGCTGCGCATCGAGACCTTGGCCGATTTTCAAGCGCTCTTTCACGGCGCGGAGGCGCAGGAAGGCATCGCCGCGTTTCGCGAGAAGCGCAAGCCGAGGTGGGAAAAGTGAGCGGTTTTTCTCCGGACTTGTTGAAGGGCAAGGTCGCCGTCGTGACGGGCGGCGGGACCGGCATCGGCCGGAGGGTGGCGCTGGAGCTCGCGCGCCACGGCGCCGACGTCGTCGTCACCGCGCGCCAGCTGGACCGGCTCGAGGCCGTCGCCGCGGAGATTCGCAAGCTCGGCCGCGAGTCGCTGGCCGTCGCCTGCGACGTCGCCGAAGCCGACCAAGTCAAGGCGCTCTTCGAGAAGGTCGACGAGCGCTTCGGACGCGTCGACGTCCACGTCAACGGCGCCGCGGCCAACTTCATCCGGCCCTCGGAGGCGCTGACGCCCGTGCGCTGGCGCAAGGTCATCGACATCGTCTTGAACGGCGGATTTTACTGCGCGCTCGAGGCCGGCCGCCGCATGATCGAGCGCAAGCAAGGCGCGATCATCAACCTCGTCGCCGCTTACGCCTGGACCGGGGCGCCGGGCCTAGCCCCATCGGCGAGCGCGAAGGCCGGAATCGTGGCGCTGACGCGGTCTCTCGGCGTCGAATGGGCGCGCCACGGCGTCCGCGTCAACGCCGTGTGCCCCGGCTTGATCGACACCGAGCAGTCGCGCGAGCGGCTGTGGCCCGAGGAGTGGATCCGCGACGAGCTTCTCTCGAACGTCCCGACGCGCCGCTTCGGCACGGAGCAAGACGTCGCCGATGCCGTCTTGTTCCTCGCTTCTTCCCTCTCCTCGTACGCGAACGGAGAGGTCCTCGTCATCGACGGCGGCGAGAGCCTCGGCAAGGGCGCCCTCAAGGTCATCGAGAAAGCCGGCGCCGTCCGCCGCGCCCGCCAAAAATAAAGCCCCCGCGCGTGGCAATGCGCGGGGGCTTGGTTGACCGAGTTCCTGCCGTTGTTAGAGTCTTGATCTCTCCGCTTCGCCGACGCTGTTGTGCGTCGCCTCGCGGAACGCCTCCTTGCCGGCCTTGACGGCGGCGACGATCCCTTCCTTGACGTGAAGGGCCTGCTCCTTCTTCTCCGGAACGGCGTCCTTGATCTTGTGAATGAGCTCCTTGCCCTTCTCGCGGCGCTCATCGAGCCAATCGGCGAGCTTCTCGCGCGTCTCCTTGCCCGACCGCGGCGCGAGCAGCAAAGCGGCTCCGGCCCCGACGGCCGCTCCCAACAAGAACGAGACCAAGCTTCCTCCCTCTTCCCTCGACATATCCTCTCCCCCGTTGTCCTCTCGGCGTTCGCTCACCTGGCGGCGAGCTTGCAACATCTCCTATATAGCCCCGCAACGCCGTTCTGTCAAGCCCGCGAGGCACCCCCTAAAATAATCGGCGTTTCGGCGCACATTTCGCTTGAACGGGATCGCTCCGTCGTCTAGAATCCGTGTAATGGCCAAGAACCTCGGAAGGTGCCTCGCCCTCGCCGCCGCGTTCTCCTCCGTCGCCGCCCCCGTCTTCGCGCAGGAAGCGGGCTTGCAGCCGCTGCAAGCCGCCTTCGCCGGCGCCAAGCTCCCGTTTCAGGCCTTCACGCCGCATTCGTTGCTCACGCCCGAGCAGCAAGACGCGCTGTCCCAGGCCGAGAAGATTCTGCGCCAGCAGCCCGCGTTGCCCGCGCCCAACGACGCCGTGCTCAAATGGCTCTCTCAGAGAGTCCCTGGGCTCGACGTGAAGAACATCAAAGAGATCAATTTCGAGACCGGCGTGATGGTCATGGCCAAAGCCTCGGCCGCCAAGGCGACCTGGATGGACGTGCTTTCCGACGCGGCTTTTCGCGGCCAGACGATCTACTACGTCTCGCAGGACGTCTTGAACCAGCTCGACGCCAAGTACTACGCGGGGCTGATCCCCGTGCGCGGCTCGACCGAGGACGGCCAGACGTTCCAGATGCAGGCGTTCCTCGCCGGGCAAGGCAAGGTCCATCTGCTCTTCAACTTCACGGATTTCACATACAAGGACGAGGGCAAGCGTTTCAAGGTCGACAACGGCGGCCGCGTCACCGCGACCATCCGCGGCCCCGGAGACGTCGGCGTCGAGGGATTCAGCACGTACGGAGCGCCGGTCTTCTGCCCGTGGGCCCACATCCAGCGCATGACGAAGGAGTCGATGTACAAGGTCCACGTCTTCACGAACTGCGGCGATCGCTCCGGCAACGACCTGCACCCGGTGCGGGCGCGCTAGCGCGGCTCTTCGGCCTCGAGGCCGTACGTGAAGCCTTTCGCGCGCAGGTACTGCTTGCACGCGGGCGCGTGGGGCGGCTCGACGTAGAATCCCACGCCCACTCCCCCGCCGAAGATGCCCCAGAACCCCGCGAACCTCTCGAGGTCGAGCGTGAAGGTGAACGGCGAGGCGTCGAGAGCCTCTTCCACTTTCTTGGCGTCGGCGAGCGACGAGGCGAGATAGACGCGCTCGATCTCTCGGCCTTCGAAGTTCTCGAGCGGAACCTTGGCCACTATTCGGGCTTATGGGCGAGACACTCGGCCGAGCGCTGGCGGGCGGCGTACGCTTCCGCTTGCCGGCCGGAGGACTCGAGCAGCTCCGCCCACGCGGCGAAGAACTTGGAGAGCGCGGCGAGCATCCCTTCCGACGGCCGCTCGCCGCGGCAGACCAACGAAAGAAACTGCTCGAGGGGCAGCCCGAGCGCCAGCCGCGGATCGGCGCCGAAGGTCCTGCGCAGCGCGCCTTCGGCCTCGGCGACGGCCGCTTGGATGTCCCCCTTGGCTTTGAAGCCTAGAGCGGCGGCGATGGCTTGGACGAGAACGTCGGCCTGCCGCTCGAACCAGTCGCGTTGGATCGCCATGCGGCGTCGCGGCGCCGGGGCGGCTTACCGGACTTTCTTGAGAAAGCGGTTCTTGAGGTTCGTCTCGATGAAGGTGCCGAGGCCCTTGCCGGCGTGCGCAAGCGTCTTCATCTTGCCGATGTTCTCGGGACCGGCCGTCTGGTTGGTGTAGCGGTACGCGGTGGAGTTCTTGAACTCGATGGTCACGCCGTCCTTCTCGACTTGGTAGCGCAGGACGTCGGACTTGCCGCTGAGATTCTGATAGCGTTTGAAAATCTTGGTCTTCTTTGGTCTTTGCATGAGACATTATGCGAAATTCGGCGCCGGCTCGTCCATGGCGAGATGGAACGATTAGACCCACACCTGGGTAAAAAGTGATGTTTGCGGCACGCGGTCGCAGGGGACCATCCGTCGATTTGGTCCGGGGCTTTTAAGCCCTCGGTGTGTAACGCTGCCGCTGATCGGCGGCAGCTATGCGGCTCTCCTTAATTTACGCGGCCGTCCGGTCAAGCGGAATGTTAGGGCGCCCCCCTAATAAAGCGTGTAAGCCCGTCATCTCCGATGCTAAAATGAAATTCATCATGAACATTATGAAATTATTCACCGCTGTCGGATTTGCGATTGTATTCGGTATAAACCGTTCATACGCTCAGACGTCCCCCACTGCTGATGAATCTAAGATTGAATATCTCGGTGGCTTAACCATATGTGCGAACGATTCAAAGACTTTGGCGGCTTGGTACACTGATATCTTCGGGATAAAATTAGAGCCCGCAGATAACGGTATCTACTGGGGGTCCATTGAAAAATTGCAAATCGGCATTCATCCCGCGAAAGGAGACGCAAGCAAAGAGTGTGATCCGGAGGTCGCAAAGGGATTTGTTTTGACTTTTCATGTGAATAATTACAAGGGCTATTTAGACAGATTAAAAGCCAAGGGTATTGTCATCGAGAGTGCTGTGCCGGCCGGGGATTTTGGGACTTTTGCCTATTTTCGTGACCCCGAAAATAACAAGGTCGCGATTTGGGGAAAATAGGTGTTGAAAAGCCGATTCCAGTTCCAGTAGCCTTCATGTTGTCGCCCTAACGCTCAGCCTCTGCCGCCGGCCACTGCCGGCGGCGCCTGCAAACGGCCCTTCAACGGGCGTCCAAAGCCTCTAAAGATCCAACCGCGGCTCAGCATCTTTTCACCGGGCTCCTCGCGCGTCACGTACCACTCATCTCGAGACGCTTCAACGACCTGGTAATGGCCGTCGGGAGCAACGCTGCTCACAAGTGCGATGTGAGTAATCCAACCGATCTTGCTGTGGCTCATGAAAATGACGTCCCCCGGCAGTGGGGGCCCAGTCATATCAAGGCAACCGTTGAACTTGC
This sequence comes from uncultured Elusimicrobia bacterium, assembly GCA_964600165.1. GTDB lineage: Bacteria > Elusimicrobiota > Elusimicrobia > UBA1565 > UBA9628 > CAZRIP01. The sequence continues at coordinate 18,560 of CAZRIP010000034.1, forward strand.
AGTACGAGTAAAGATTCCGAGCTCTCCTATGAAAGTACGGATCGCCCGGGCGACCGTCCCGCTTTCCATAATGATCTGGATGTGCAGCGTAGTCCGCTTCTAGAAGTTTTTTGATTGAAGTCCCCGCATTCCGATAAGAGATTTCGGGAACGTCCATACAGACAATCATCCCAAGCTTCCCTCCGGCGTTATTGAAATAACCTTGTGCCGGGTCGTACCAAATCCCGATTAGCTTTCGCGCTTCGTCGACGACACGCGAGCGATCCGCCTTGGGATTCCAGGTTGGGGCATCGGTCGTCGGCCCATGATAGGTGTGGCTCCGCCAGCCAAATGCAAAAGTAACGCACGCCGCGAGGGCGACGGTAAGAACGGCAACTGCGAAAATGGCTACGTGTCGCATCGTGCTATGCCTTCACCAAAACATACCGTTTTGATCAAGTGTCCCTAACGCTCAGGCTGGGCCGCCGGCCCGAGCCGGCGGCGCTGCTGACAGCCGGGCGGCTCAGGCCAATCTTCTGAAAGCATAACGCAAGGACAAAGCTTGCGCCAGGGCCTCCTGTTTTGACCTTTTGTCACACTGGTTATGCGCCAGCCGCGACAAACTTCACTTGTAGATCTCGTCCCAATGCGATTGCGATTTTCTCAAGGGTTTCGATCGTGACGTTTTGTGCCCCCCGCTCAATTCTTGAGACGGTTTGCTGTTTGGTGTGAAGTGCATCCGCGAGGTCCTGTTGGCTCATCTTCTTCGCCTCACGGGCTTTGGTGATTTCCAAGGCGATACGGAGTTCAATAGCAGCCTCTTTGTAAAGACGCCGATATTCAGGGTCCTTCATTTCTGTTTTTAGATATTGGCGGAGGGTAGTTCCGCGACCTTTTTGCCGTTTTCCGTTCATATCTTATCCTCCGAATCGTTCCAGCCAATCCGCGCGGTATCGCCGCGCTCTTTCAAGTTCCGCCTGTGGAACCTTCCCTTCGTTTTTTAGGATTCCAGTTGTGACCACGATGAGTGTGCGACCGTGGAAGAAATAAAGGAGCCTGTGCTGATGCTGCTCGATGGGGATGCGGAGCTCGTAAATTTGATTGCCCAGGTATTCGACTTGTGGTCGTCTCGCCGCATTTCCGACGTCCTCCAGATATTGCAACGCCCGGCCGATCTTAGCGCGGTGTGCCTTCACCTGAGAACGAATGTAGTCTAAGGCCGGCTCGTCTCCGGACTCAGAACGATAGAATTCGAGCCGGAAAGCCATTAATCAATTGTACAGCGTATGTGCTGTATAGTCAAGACCCGATTTGTGGCTGCGCAGGTATCGTTTTGGGCGCATAACGCATACCCTCTGCCGCCGGCCAATGCCGGCGGCGTGAATGAATGCCGGGCGGCAGTAGGGCATGGTTAGGCGCCATGCGGGTGGATACGCAATTCTTTTTGAATCCTCTCCGACAAAAATATCTTCATGAGCGATTGATATGGAACGTCCTTCTTGTTGGCCAAGAGCCGGAGTTCTTCAATCATGGATTCAGGCAGCCGAAGGGAGATGGATTTAAGTGAAGGGCGGAGATTTGAGAAAACGACACTCTTCCCTTTCTTCCAGTCCACGAGTTCCGCGGAGTCATGCGCAGCCCAAAAGGCTTGCTCTTCTTTTTCGCTTTTGAACTTTGGAATTTTATGCTTCATGGCTTCGATAGACCTCTCTTTCTGCCCGGCTCATGTTCCTCGCTGAGATAACGCGAATTAAATTCTTGCGGATTGTGAAGACGAGAAATAATTGTCGCTCCGCATCCGTTTGCCCCAGGACATAAAACCGCTGTTCTTGGTGTGAATGCGCCTCATCGGGTGCGACGACCAGCGGCTGATTAAAAAATATCTGTTCGCATTCAAAAGGGCTCACGCTGTGCTTTCGCCAAATCTTTTCGGTGTTCGCCTTATCCCAGTCAAACCCAACGCACTTAGAGAAATCGGTTGTGGACACTGGCTATAGTATATGATGGGAATATACAAAAATCAAGAGCTTTTCTGCGGCCGCAAAGTTTCGAACAATCCCTTCCGAAATGCTGGGCGCCTAACTTATGAATATGCCGTTCTGTATAGTAAGTCGACTAAGTTAGTCAATCTCGAGAGAAGTGTAGCCCGCGTCCGTACTTTTCGCCAGATGAGGATTTTCTGGCCACGGCAAAGGCCGCCCCCGGCGACGATCAGGCCAACCGGACGGGTTGGATCAAGTCGATCCGGTTGCCGTACAAATCCTTGAACACGGCGACTTTGCCGTAGCCGTGCTCGAAGGGCCCCTCGACGAACTCCACGCCCTTTTCGCGCAGCCGCCGGTAGTCGTCGTCCAGGTCGTCCGTATGAAGGAAGAAAAGCACGCGCCCGCCCGTTTGATTGCCCACCGCAGCACGCTGCTTTTCATCGACCGCCCGCGACAACAGGATCTCCGAGCCGTCCCCGCCGCGCGCCTTCAAGCGGATCCATCGCTTGTTCGGCAACTGCGTGTCCTCGACGACCTCGAAACCGAGGACGTCGCGATAAAACCTCAACGCTTCGTCGTACTCGCGGACGAGCAGCGCGGTCTGTGCCAGGCCGGTGATCACGCGCTCACGTGTCTTTCGACACGGCCCACTTCACTCCCCCGCGCGACGCGAGGAGCAGGAAGATGAAGCAGTAGAGCACGGCCGGCTCGCCCTTGTTGATCGCCGGGAAGAAGTTCGCCCCGCCCTGGAGCTTCCAATGGAACTGGAAGTACGCGACCGCCATTTGGCCGCTGCACAGAAAAGCCGCGAGCCGCGTCTGGAAGCCGACCATCACGGCGAAGCCGCAGAAAAGCTCGATGATCCCGCCGATCCACAGCTGCGAGCCGACCGGCGGCTGAAACGGAGAAAGGACGCCGAGGATCTTCTGGCAGCCGTGGAAGCAGAACATCCCTCCGACGACGATCCGCGTCGTCGCGTAGCAGGCGTCCGCGTGCTTCTCGAGCCATTTCATCATGCCGCTCATCCTAACAAAAAGCCGTTGCTTAAAAGCAAAGAAGTGTTTTTGACCGCGGGAACCCCGGGGCGGGGCGCTACTTGGCCGGCTTGTCGCCGGAAGACGGGTTGGGATCGATGCCGAGGCGCTTCTTCTGCTCGCCCAGCCAGCGCTCGTTGGCCTTGAGGATCTCGGACTCGCGCTCCTTGACGCGCCGGTCGATCTCCTTGTCGACGCGCCCCTCGTTCTCCCGGAGCAGCTGCGCCAAGACGGCGTGGCGCTCCTCGGCGGCCTTGGCGAGCAGCTCGACTTCCAGCGTCTCACGCCGCCTCGCCCAGTCCGCGGAGTGCGCCGCTTCCTGCTCCGTGAACCGCTTGGCGAGCTCTTCCTCGCGGGCGCGCAGCAGGGCGTCGATCTCGCCGCGCGCCTTCGTGATCTCCGCGAGCTGCTGCTTGCGCAGCGCCTCTTCCCGATTGATCGATTCGGTCGCCAGCGCGTCGGCGCGGCGCTTGAAGTCTTCCTCTAATAGGCGGCGCTTCTCGCCCAGATCGGCCTCGCGCGCCACGAGCCAGGCCTCTTTCTGGGCGACGAGGTCGGCCTCGGCGCGGCGCTTCCAGTCCTCGAAAGCCTTGCGGTGCATCTCCTCGCTCTTGGCCGTTTGCTCTTGATAATGCGCGTGCTGGGCCTCGAGCGCCTGGAGCCGCGAGGCGACGGCCTCCGCCTCTTTCTTGGTCCACAGCTCCTGGAGCCGCCGCTCGAGCTCCGCGTAGCGCTTCTCGCGGTCGATCTCGCGCTGGCGCAGCTGCTGCTCGTGCGAGAGCTTCTCGGACTCCCAAGCGCGCTCATGCTCGTGGAGCTCCTGGAGCGCCTTGCGGGCGAGCTGCTCGGATTCGGCGAGGGCTTTCTTCAGATCGGCGTTCTCGGAGGAGAAGCGCTCGGCGCGCTGGCGCCACTCGTCGAGGCGCGCCTGCAATTCGTTGCGGACGTTCTTGATGCTCGCGGCCGCTTCGTTTTGCGCGCACTCCAAGCTGAAGCGGCCGGCCTCTTGCGCCTCGCGCAAGAGGGATTCGAGGTGCATGCGGGCTTGTTTCTCGCGCGCGGCGTGCGCTTCGGAAAGCCGTTTTTCGATCTCGGACCGCGACGCTTCGATCTTGTCGTCGGATTCCTTGGTGAGAAGAGAGCGCTGGTCGGCCAAGCGCGCCTCGTACCTGCTGACGAGCTCGGCTTCGCGGGCGGACCACTGCTTGTCCAGGTCGCGCTCGCGGTCGGCGTGGCGCTGCTCGAACTCGGCCTTGCGCGCGCGGAACTCGGCCTCGAGCGCTCGATGCGCGCGCGTGAGGTCCTCGTCGCGGGCGCGGAACTTTTCTTCCAGCACGCGCTCGCGCTGCTCGAGCTGCGCGAGCAGCGCCTCGTGCTCCTCCTTCGCGTCTTTCTGCGTCCGCGCGATCCACTCCTGTTTTTCCTGGGAAAAGGCCTGCCGCGCCGCCGCCGCCTCTTTTTCCAGCTCGGCCATGCGCGCGACGGCCTTTTCACGAAGCTCGGCCTCGAGCCGGCGCTGCTCGGAGAGGAGGGCGCTGATCTTTTCTTGATGAACGGCCTCCAGTTCGGACGTCTTCTTGGCGAGGAAGTCGTCGCACCGGCGCACGCGCTCCGCTTCCTGCCGCGCGTGCTCCTCCAGCAGGAGGTCTGCTTGGTGCTTGTGCTCGGCCTCGAGCTCGCCGCGGCGGGCTTCGTAAGACCTCTTGATCTCCTGGTTCTCGAGCGCGGCGGCCGCGAAAGAGGCCTCGATCGCGCTTTTCTCGCGCGCGAGCTCCTCCTCGAATTTCTTGTGAAAGCCTTGCTCCTTGGCGTGCCAGCCGTCGAGCAGGCGCTTTTCGTTCGCGGCGTAGCGCGCCTCGGCCTCGGAGCAGCGCTTCTCGAACTGCTCCTCGAGCGTCTTTTGCTGCTCGGCGAGATAGCGCTCGATCTCCTGCTGGCGGTCGGCGAGAGCGCGCGCCCTTTCCTCGAACTGCTGCGCGGCGACGGCGTCGAGCTTGTCGCGCGCGTCCTTGGCGCGCTTCCACAACCCGTTTTCCAGATCGGCCCAAGAGGCTTGAAGCTCGAGCTCTCGCTTGGAGTAGCGCTCCTGCAGCGCCTGCTCCTTGACGCGGAAATCACGAAGAAGCTGCTCCTGCTTCTCATGGGCCTTGAGCTCGAGGTGCTTCTCGGCGCCCGCGGCGGCGCGCTTCAAGTCCTCGTTCTCGCGTTTGAGCGCGCCGGCCTCGCGCTCCTTGTCCTCAAGCGAAAGCTGCAGGTCCTTGTGCGCGGCCGAGATCTCCCGGTCGCGGGTCTCGCGCAGCTGCGCGAGCATCTCGGAATCGTGGTGGTAGCGGGCGGCGATCTCGCCTTTCTCGCGCTCGCTTTGGATGAGGTCGGTCTCGCGCTGCTCGAGGAGCTTCTTGAGCTTGCCCCAGCCTTCTTCCTTGTCGCGCTGGCTGGCGGCCATGCTCTCGAGCTCGGCGCGCAGGCGCGCGAGCTCCTCGTCCATGCGGCGCTGATAGTCCTCGACGCGGGCGCGCTCCTCGGCGCGCACCTCGATGCGGAGGTTGTTCTTGAGCCTCGCCTCGTCGGAGGCGCGGCGCTTCTCGGCCTCCTCCCATTCCTGAGCGCGGCGCTGCCAGCTCTGGATCGACTGCGTGAGGTCGCCGATGCGCGCGTCGAGCGCCTTGCGCTGCGCGCCCGCGTCCTGGAGCTCGCCCTTGAAGCGGGCGTTCTGCTCCTGGAGATCGCGGATCGTCGCCAGCGCTCCTCTGATAGCGAGGCGCGCCGCGTCGATGTTGGTCAGCTCGCGCAGAGCTTCTTCGTCGAAGTCGGGCATGCGTGCGAAGGAATTCTGGAAGAAAGATGTTAAAGATTTATTATCGGGCCCGGCTTGACAGCTTCGCGGTGCGGCTGGTATGCTGTAGGCGAATGAAATCAGAGACCGCCGCCTCGAAGCTCGACGTGAGCAAGATCGCCGACGGGCTGATGCGCGTCAAGCTCAGCCAGGGCAAGGGCTTCTTCAAGATCGGAGTCGAGAAGAAGCACGGCGAAGCGAACTCGATCTTCCTCGAGATCAACGGGTCTCGGAAATTCGAGATCGGCAACGACTGTGACACGTGCCATTTCTGGTTCAAGTGCCTGCACGAGCCGCGGCTCTCCACGCAGAAGAAGATCGTCAACCTGCCGAAGACGATCCAGCTCCCCCGTCCGATCGACGAGGCCATGGTGCAGGAGCTCTCGCCGATGCTCGAGCTGCTCGAGAAAGGCGAGTACAACGTCTTCGAGACGCAGGTCAATCTGGCCGGGCCCTACGACAGCGACGACGAGAGCTCGTATTTCTTCAACAGCGAGTTCATGGAGCTCTGGGACATCTCTGATCCCAAGGAAGAGGGCTTGCTCTCCGGCTGGGAGCATTACGAGAGCAACCGCCCGCGGGTATTCCGGCACGGCGAAGGCGGCGTCATGGAGAAGCAGTTCGATTTCATCATCCCGCTCGTCCCGCGTTCCGCGCTCAAAGAAGAGTACATCAAGCTCTACCAGCAGATGATTCAGAACGGCGACCGGCCCCGCATCCTCCTCTACGGGCTTTATCAGCGGGCGATCCCCGAGACGGTCAAGCGCGGGCAGAACAAGAACCTTCATTCGTTCATGGCCGGCTTCGTGCTCGACGGGCATCATAAGCTCGCGGCCTATCGGCGCGCCGGCGTGCCGGCCAAGTTCCTGACCGTCCTCTCGCAGAAGGCGAGCAAGTATTTCCTTCTCAAGGACGAGGGAGCCTCGCCGCGCCAGCGATTCGAGGAGCGCCTGGCCGCTCTTGTTTCTTAGGCGCCGCCTCGCGCTCGCCGTCCTCTTGACCGGGCTCGTCGTCCTGGCCCGGCTGTCCCCCGCCCCTCCGCTCGTCGACGCCGCGACCGGCGCCGCTTTCTCCGGCGCCCGGCTGCAACTGCCCTGGCTTCACGTCGCGCTGACGCCCTTCTCGTCCTTGGCCGACGCGCTCCATTCCTTCAGCACGCGCCAAGACGTCGCGCTGGTCTTGTTCCTGCTGCTGCTTTACGGGCCGTTCCGGTATTTCGTGCTCGGCCACGAGCGGGAGCGCTGGCGCGACGCGGCCGTGTTCTTGCCTTCGTTCGGGCTCTACGCCGGACTGATGACGGCCTTTCTCGGCTGGGCGGTCCTCGGGCCGCGCCCGGCGACGCGGCTCGCGCTTGACGACCCGGATCTGCTCGCCGTCGACCTGCACTCGCACACCTCGGCTTCCTGGGACGGACGCAAGAGCTTCTCTCCGGCCGCCAACGCCGCGTGGCACGAGCGGGTCGGCTTCGACGCGGCCTTCATCACCGATCACAACACGACGGCGGGCTCCACGCAGGGCTCGACGGAGAGCCGGCGCCTCTGGGAGACGGGGCAGCGGGGCATGAGCATCGCCCTCGAAGGCGAGGAGGTGAGCCTCGACGGCGCGCACGTCGTGCTGCTCGCTCCGCGGCGCGCGGCCGCGCCCGCGGATTATGTCGGCGCGGACGGCCTGCGGCGCTTCCTGGGGGACGCGCGCGCGCGCTTCGGCGGCCTCGCCGTGCTGAGCCTTCCGGAATATTGGACGTATCATTGGGGCGAGCTCGACTCGCTCGTCGACGCGGGCGCTTCCGGCGTGGAGATCGTCACCTGCTCGCCGAAGGCGCTGGCGTTTCCCGAGGCGGCGCGGCGCCAAGTCGTCGACTTGGCGCGCCGGCGCGGACTTTTCCTGGCCTCGGGCACCGACAACCACGGCTGGGCCTCGGCGGCTTGCGCCTGGAGCGTGATGCGCGCGCACGGCTGGCGCTCGCTTTCTCCGCTGGAGCTTCAGGGCGCGCTGATGAAGACGCTAAGCTACGACGGCTACGCGGCCGTGCGCGTCGCCGCGCGCGCGCGCGTCGAGCCCGCCGAGGGAGAGTGGTCGGCGCTGCTCGACCCGGCGCGCGCTCTCTGGCTTTGCGCGCGCGGCTGGACCGCGCCGCAATCGCTCGCGGCGCTCGCGTGGATTTGGCTTCTTCCGGTCGGGGCTTGGCTGCGGGCGCGCGGCTCGGGATTATAAGGTAAAATAACGCGGAATGCTGGCGCGCTGCCCAAGTTGCGGAGCTCAGGTTGAGGACGAGGCGGACGTCTGCCCCGCGTGCGGCTGGGACTTCATCAAGCGCGAGCGCCGCGCCGGGCACGAGGCGCCGTCGCCCAGGCCCCCTTCCGCGTCTAAGCCGCCGCCTCCTCCTGCGCCCAAGCCGGCCGCGCCCGCCAAGCCGGCGCCCGACCTGCCGAAGCTGCCGCCCGCCAAGGGCCCGCCGGATGCCGTCGGCGACGCCGGGCGCGGGCTCATGCATTTTCCGAAGATCGAGCGCGGCTCGAAGAAGGAAGGCGGACCGTCGGCCGAGAACCCGTTCGCGATCCCGCAATTCAGCCGGCCCCAGCCGCCGCCCGCTCCGGCGGAGCCGCCCGCCAAGAAAGAGGAAAAGCGGGCGGAACCGCTCAAGCAAGGGACGCCGCCGCCCGCCAAGAAGCTCGAGCCGACGCCTCTCGCCGCCGAGCTGGAGGACGCCCCGCCTCCCGAGCCGCCGAGGACCGCCATGCGCAAGAGCGAGGCGCCTGCCCCGGCCAAGGGCAAGGAGCCGGCCAAGCGTCCGGAGCCGCCGCGCAAACCCGCCTCAGGAGCGCCGCTCAAGACCGGCCCCATGGGCGCCTACATCGGGCTGGCCTCGGTCGCCGTCGTCGCGATCTCGGGAGCCGGCATCTATTTCCTCACGCGCGCCGGCGAGCCTCGGCCCCGGCCGTCTTCGTCGACGACCGAGCGGCCTTTCGCTCGGGGCTCGAGCGGCGGCGCCCCGAGCCCGCCGGGGGAGGCGGCGCCCGAGCCCCCCGCGTCGGAGCCCCTGCAGCCGCCGCCCATCAAGCCCAAGCCGCGCCCCGCGGAGCCCGTCAAGCCGCCCGAGGCCCCCACGCGCCCTCCGGCCAAGGCCAAGCCGGCCGAGCCTCCTCCGGCCGCCAAGCCGGAGCCGCCCAAGCCGGCCGCCCCGGCGTGGACGTTCGAAGGGAACGTCTACGACCTGATCAACCTCAAGCCCGTGGCCGGGGCGAAAATGGTGTTTCACGCCGGCGGCAAGGATTTCGCGTGCGAGACCGACGGCAAGGGCCGCTTCAAGATCTCGCTGGCCCCTTTAGCCGCCGGCAGCTACTCGCTCGGCATCAGCCAGAAAGCCTACCTCGACGGCTACGTCGACGAGACGAGCCCGCCGCTCGACGAGCTCGAGGCCGACGAGCGCCGCGCCATCGCCGTCTCGAACTCGCGCAACGATCCGTGGATCGGCGACGTCAAGAAGCCGGTCAAGCGGGATTGCTACGTGATCCCGTCGAACCTCGGCGAAGCGGCGCAGTAATCGCCGCGCCTAGCGGCGGCAAGCGGCTTCGACGTCCGCGATCTCCTTCGGGACGCAAGTCAGGTTGAGCGGCGGGCCGTCCTGTTGGACGACGACGTCGTCTTCGATGCGCACGCCGCCGAAATCAAGGAAAGTGACAGCTTTTTCAAAGTCGACCGAGCCCTTGTGCTTCCTGCGCAGCGCCGCGTCGTTGAGCAGCGCGTCGATGAAGTAGACGCCGGGCTCCATCGTGATCACGAAGCCGGGCTCGAGCTTGGCCACGAAACGCACCGGGACCTTGGTCGGGTTGGGCATCTTGCGCTTCTTGCCGCCGAGCGTGTCGTGGACGTCCAAGCCGAGCGTGTGCGTGAGGCCGTGGGGATAAAAGAGGCGGACCGCGCCGCCTTCGACGAGGCCCGAGGTCTCGCCGTTGAGGATCCCCATGGACTTGAGGCCCTCGGCGATCTTGGTCATCGACAGGACGTGCAGGTCGGCGCTGACGATCCCGGGGCGCGCGGCGTCGATGCACGCCTTTTGCGTGTCGAGCACGACGTTGTATACGTCGCGCTGGCGGCTCGTGAACCGGCCGTTGGACGGGAAGCAGCGCGTGATGTCGGCGGAGTAGCCCTTGTACTCGGCGCCGGCGTCGATCAAGAGCATCTCGCCGTCCTTGAGCTCGGCGTCGTTGTGGTGGTAGTGGAGCACGGCGCCGTTCTTGCCGGCCGCGACGATCGACGGATACCCGAGGTGCTTGAGGCCGTGCTTGAGGCACTCCGACTCGAAGATCGCCTGGATCTCGTACTCCTTCATGCCGGGGCGCGTGCGGCGCATGACCTCGACGTGCGCCGCGCCGGTGATCTCGTTGGCGTGGCGCATGAGCGCGAGCTCGCCGGCGGTCTTACAGGCGCGCAGCTCGTCGAGGGCGTCGCGCAGGGCGCCCGCCGCGTTCGGCAGCTTGAGCGCGCCCTTGGCTTTTTTGGCGGCCTCGGCGTCGGCGTAGGCGCGGCGGTAGCCCGATTGGGCCTGCTGGACCGCCTTCGACAGCTCGTCGGCGTAGAGGACGCGGTCGATGCCGAAGATCTTCTTGGCCTCATCGGTCGACGGGACGTGGCCCAGCCAGACGCGATGGTTGTTGTCGATGCGCGGCACGAAGAGCGTGTGCTTGCGGCGCTTCGGGTCGATCAACAGCGCGCAGCCGGGCTCCTCGCAGCCGGTCAGATAGAGGAAGTCGGATTTCTGGCGGAAGACGTAGTCGACGTCGTTGTTGCGCGGGATCGGCGTGCCGCCCGAGAGGAGGATGAGCCCGTCGGGCAGGCGCTGGGCGAGCGAGGCGCGCATCTTGGCGTAGTGGTCCATGCTAAAGCACTCTCCTTCGGGTGTAGGTCGCGTATTATACAACGGAAACCGGCAGCCGGACCGAGAAGACGGTGCGGCCCGGGGCGGACTCCACGGCGATTTCACCCCCGTGCGCCTTGACGATGTCGCGCGTGATCGCGAGG
>CAZRIP010000035.1:0-12185 GCA_964600165.1 uncultured Elusimicrobia bacterium
GGGGTTTGGCTCATCGCCGGCGGCCGCGCCGAGGCGACGGGCGCGGGCGCGCTCTCCTGGCTCCCGGCCCGTCTCGGGCCGCTCGTCTCCGGCGAAGGTCCCGGCCTCAAGCCCGTCCGTGGCGAGGGCGCCGGCCTTTGGAAGGATTTCGATCTCGCGCGCGTCTCGGTCGGGCGGTATTACCTGCTTCAGACGCGCGCGGGAGCCAAGACGCTGTTCGCGTCGGCGTCGGGCTACCCGCTGCTCGTGGTCGGCGCGCACGGCTCGGGCCGGACGCTCGTCTGGGCCTCCGGCTTGGACACGGCTTGGACGAACTTGGCGCTCAAGCCCGCTTTCGCGGCCTTCGTCGCGTCGGCGCTCGACGCGCTCTCGCCCGCCTCGGCGCGGGACTCGGAGACGCTCGAGCTCAAGGTCGGCGAGCCGATCGCGCGGTCCTGGGCCCAGGACGAGGCCGCGCCGTCCTCCGTCCGCCTGCGCGCTCCCGACGGGCGCGCGACGACGCTCTGGCTCAAGGACCGGCGCGTCGAGGCCCCGACCGACCAGCCCGGGCTTTACGCGATGACGGAGGACGGCGGCGGCGCGCGCTGGGTCTACGCCGTGAACTTGGACCGCTCTTCCGGCGAGAGCGACCTGGCGCCGATGATCGACCCGCCGTGGCGGCCGCTGCGGCGCGCCGCGCTCGCCGCCGACTTCGACCGCGCCGTCTACGGCCGGCCGGCGCGCGAGGCGGCCCTCGGCGCCGCGGCCGCGGCGGCCGTTCTCGAGATGCTGCTCTCTTTGCCGCAGAGCGCGCTGGTCGCGGCCTGCGCCGCGCTGCTGCTGCTCGCCGCTCCGGCCCGGGCCCAGCAAGGCGACCGCTTCGTCTGGACGCAGCTCAAGCTCGACTCGCAATGGGACCCGTATCCGAGCGCTCACGGCGAGATCCTGGAGCTCTTCGGCACGGTCACGAGCGTCCTGACTTCTCCGGAGCGCCGCGTGATCACGCTCAAGGACAAGGCGCTTTTTTCGTCGCCGCTCGTCGTCCTCGCCGGCAGCGAGGCGCCGCCGGAGCTCGACGGCGACGACGTGCGCGACCTGCGCGACTACATCTCCGCGGGCGGGATGCTCTGGATCGAGGACGTCTCCGGGACCTCGACGAGCTCCTTCGACCGCTGGGTCCGCCGGACGCTGCCGCGCGTCCTGCCCGAGGCTCAGCTTTCTTCCATCCCGCCGGACCACGTGCTTTTCAAGACCTTCTTCCTGCTGCGCTCGGTGGCCGGGCGGGTCCTCGTGCGCGCGGGCTTGGAAGGCGTCGATTGGGGCGGCCGCACGGCCGTCGTCTACTCCCGCAACGACCTGCTCGGCGTCTGGGCCAAGGACAACTTGGGCCAGCCGCTTTACCCCTGCGTTCCGGGCGGCGAGGCGCAGCGGCATCTCGGGCGCAAGCTCACGATCAACATCTTGATGTACGCGCTGACGGGCAGCTATAAGGCCGACGCCGTCCATCAGCCGTATCTTCTGCAGAAGATGCGCTCCGGGATTCCGTGATGCACCTGCCGTCGATTTCTTCATACGCGCTGGAGGTGGGCGGCGGGGCTTGGGCCTGGGTGGGCGCGGCCGCCGTCGCCGCGGCTTTCGCCTGGCACGCGGCCAGAAGCCGCGCCGGCCGGGGCCTGCTCGCCTTGCGGGCGGCCGCGGCGCTCGCGTTGTGCGGAGCGCTTCTCGAGCCGTCGATCGCCGCGCGCTCGCCTTCGCTGCTCAAGCCGCGCCTGGCGATCATGATCGACGCCAGCCACTCGATGCGCGGCTCCTCCGGCGGCGGGCGCACGCGGCTCGAGGCCGCGGCGGCTTGGCTGCTCAAGAACCGGGCGAAGATCGAGGCTCGAGCCGAGCCCGTCCTTTTTTCCGTGGGAGCGCGCGGACGCCGCCTCGTCGATTGGGACGAGCTCAAGCGCCTGGCGGCCGGCGGGGCGTCGTTTCGTCCCGACGACGCGCTGCGCGACGTCGCCGACGATCCCAACGCCTCTAAGACGCAGCGCGCCTGGCTGCTTTCCGACGGCAACGCCGAGACGGTGCCGGACCTTCCGCGGGCCGTCGGCGTCCTGCGAGTCCCGATCGACGCCCTCGGAGTCGGCCCGCTGCGGCGCGGCAAGGGCTTGAGCTTCGGCGAGCTGAAGACCCCGGACTTTTCCTTCATCCACAGCCGATTCCAGATCGAGGCGACCGTCGAGGCGACGGGTCTCGCGGGACAGCAGGCGAGCCTGAGGCTCCTCAAGGAAAACCGCGCCGGCGGGTGCTCTAAAGAGCTCTCCTGCGGGTGGGAGCCGGTCGACGAAAGATCGGCGCGTCTGGCCTCCGACGAGGACGCGCTCGTCTCGACTTTCACGGCCCAGGCCACTTCGCTCGGCGCCGAGCGCTACCGGCTGGAGGCGCAAGCGGGCGGGCTTTCGCGCACGCGCGACTTCCGCGTCGAGGTCATCCGGCAGAAGTACCGGATCATGTATCTTTCGGGCCGGCCGAGCGCCGAGTACGCCTACTTGCGCGAGTTCCTGCGCTCCGATCCCAACCATGAGCTCGTCTCGTTCGTGATCCTGCGCAACCCGGACAACCCGGCCTACGTCCCGGACAACGAGCTGTCGCTGATCCCGTTCCCGGCCGAGGAGATCTTCGTCCAGAACCTGCAGCAGTTCGACCTGTTCATCCTCGAGAACTTCTCTTACGCCCGCTTCCGCTTGCCGGTCTCTTACCTCGCCTCGCTCAAGAGCTTCGTGGCCGGAGGCGGGGCGCTGCTCGTCGTCGGCGGCGAGAACGCCTTCGGCCTGGGCGGCTACCGCGGCACGCCGCTCGAGGAGATGCTTCCCGTCACGCTTTCCGACGTCTCCCCCGACTTCGTCCCCGGCCTTTTCAAGGCCAAGCCCGCGGCGCCGTCGCATCCGCTCGTGCGGCTTTACCCGACCGACGACGAGTCGCGCCAAGCTTGGGACGCGCTGCCGCCGATGGACGGGTTCGCCCGCTTCGGCTCCGTGCGGCCCGGCGCGACCGTGCTGGCGGTCCATCCGACGGAAAAGACCGCCTCAGGCCAGCCGCTGCCCGTGCTGGCCTTGCGCGAGCTCGGCCGCGGCAAGGTGATGCTCGTCAGCTCGGACTCGACGTGGCGCTGGAAGCTCGGCGCCGCCCAGGATTGGAAGGCGGGGCAGTTCTACGCGCGGTTCTGGACGCGCGCGGTGCAATATCTGACAGGCAGCCTCGACTTGTCTAAGGTCAAGTTCGCGCCGCTGCCGGACCATTTGCCCAACCGGGAGCCCGCGCAGTTCTCGCTGCGAGTGTTCGACGAGTCCTTCAAGCCGGCCGAGAAGGCCGGGGTCTCTCTTTCCGTGGCGTGGACCGGACCCGACGGCAAGAGCCGCGAGGTCGTGCCTATCGAGACGGAGCCCGGCGTCTACGGCGTCGAGCTGACGGGTCTCAAGCCCGGCGCCAACCGCCTGCGCGCGTCGGCCCGCTACCGGGGCAAGCCGTGGGGCGAGGACGAGGTCCGCTTCGACTGGGAGGCGCAGCCCGCCGAGCAGCCGGTCGACGGCCGCTGGCTCAAGCGCGCCGCGGAGGCCACCGGCGGCACGGCGCAATCGCTCGCCGCGGCCGATCTGGACGCTCTCGTCTCGAGGCTGCCGCCGGTCCGCGAGCAGGCGGAGGTCAGCCGGCGCTATCATCCCTGGGCTTCGACGTTGTGGCTCGCGGCGACGGCGCTCGCTTTCCTCCTCGAGTGGACGCTGCGGCGCCTCAAGGGCCAAGCTTGAAGCGCCGGCTCGCCGTCTTCGCGGGCCTGTTCGCGCTCTATCTCTTCTCGGCTCCTCCGGCGCTGGCGCCCTACCGCGACTCGGGCGAGATGGCGTCGAGCTGCTTGACGCTCGGCGTGTCGCACCCGACGAGCTATCCTTTATACGTCCTGCTGGGGCATCTCGCCCAGGCCGTCCCCGTGGGCAGCCCCGCTTATCGGCTCAGCGTGCTGTCCGCCGCGGCGGCCGCGGCGGCGGCCGTCGCGCTCGGCGCCGTCGCGCAGGCCGAATGGGGCGCGGCGGCCGGGCTCTCGGCGGCGCTTCTCCTGGGCCTCAACGAGACCTTCTGGTCCGTGGCGATCGTCCAGGAGATGTATACCCTTTGGATCCTCGCGGCCGTGCTGCTGGCCGGCCTCGCGCTGAGGCTGCGCAAGGGCTATCGCGAGCGGCTGTGGCTGGGCTTCGCGTTCTGCTACGGCCTGGCGCTCGGCAACCGGCTCGATCTTCTGCTGTGGGCGCCCGGCCTCGTTTGGCTCGCGCTCTCTGAAAGAGAAGCCGCTAAGACCTCCGCTTGGTCCGGATTGGCGCTGCTCGTCTTTCCCGCCGTGATCCTCGCGTTCGACTCGAACGCGCCGATCGCGCTGCTCATCGCCGCGACGGCGCTTTGGCGCGGCCCGGCGGCCGGGCGCCCGCGCTGGGCGGCGCGCTCCTGCGCTTTCGTGCTCGCCGGCCTGAGCGTGTACTTGTACTTGCCGGTCCGCTCGGCCGGCGGGCCGTGGCTCGACTGGAACCATCCCGCGGCCTTCGGCAATCTCGTCGACTCGATCCTGCGCACGCGCTACGGCGGGACGCTCGATCTCTTGTCGAAGAGCTACGCCAAGGGCGAGCTCTTCGGCGCGAACATGGCGCTCTACGGCCGTCATCTGTGGTCGTGCTTCCGGCCGCTCGGCCTGGCGGCGGTCGCGGCGGGCTTCGCGCTCTCGGCGCGCCGCGAGCCGCGCCGCTGGCTCGGCCAGCTCGCCGCTTACTGGTGGAGCGGCCCGGTCTTCCTGCTGCTCGCGAACATGCCGCCCAACCCCCACGCGGCCGCCATCGTGGAGCCGCATTACTTGCTCTCGGACGCCATGCTCGTCTTGTGGGCCGCGGAAGGCGCGGGCTGGGCTTTCTCGGCCGCGGGCGGGCTCGCTCCGGCGGCGGCGCTGCTGGTCTTCGGCGCCCTTCCGTTCTCCGGCGGGCTTTGGGCCCGCGCGCGGCGGCGCGACCAGACGTTGAGCGAGGACTTCGCGCGCGCGGCGTTTTCGGCGGTCCGCCCCGGCGGCGTCATCGTCGCCAAGAAGGACGTGCCGCTCTACACTCTTTGGTATTACCAGCTCGCGCACGGCGCGCGCCCGGACGCGCGCGTCGTCGCGCAGGGCTTGGCCGGCGCCGCGTGGTATCAGGCCGATTGGCGCCGCCGCGGCTTCGCGGTGACGGAGCTGCGGGACGCGCGAGGGTGGGACGCGCTCAAGGCGGCCTCGCCGGACTTCGCGGCCACGCCCGACGCCGAGATCCCGGGAGAGCTGGCGGGGGCCGTCCGCCCGCGCGGGTTGCTGACGGCCTGGGACGCGTCTCCCGCGGAGTCCGCGGCGCTATGGACGGTGTCGGCGCGCCGGGGCGACTATCGCTACGAGGCGCAGCCCGATTTTTTCGCCTCGGACGTGATCGACGAGTTCGCGCAAGCCGCGCTTCGCTCGGGCCTCCACGAGGCGGCGTGGGCGATGCATTGGCTCTTCCCCGAGCCCGCGGCGCTGCTCGGCTACGCCGCGTTCATGAAGGGAGACCTCGACGCCGCCCAAGCCGATTACGGCTGGGCCGCCGAGCTGTCGGACCGCCTCTCGGCGCTGGCGGCCGATTATCGCGCGCTGGCTCCGGTCCAAGACGCGATCAGGCGGCAGGCGGCCGAGAACCGCGTGCAGCTCGGCGTCGCGCTCGAGCGCCTCGGACGGCGCGACGACGCGCAAAAAGCCTACCGCGCCGCGCTCGAGCGTTTTCCGCTCGCGCAGGCGCATTACGACCTCGCCGTGCTCGCCTGGAATCGCGACTGGCCGGCGGCCGAGCAGGAGCTGGAGCTGGCGGTCGCGCTCGACCCGTCGAATCAGCAGGCGCGGCATTATCTGGCCGCGCTGCGCGCGCGAAAGCGTTAGAGCTCGACGACGCAGCGCCGGGCGGGAGACTCGCTCAGCGGGCCTTCGTCCGAGACGAGCCTCACCCTGACGACGTGCTCTCCGGACCCGAACCCGAACCAATCGAACCACCAGAAGCCGACGGAGGCGCGGCAGGCCTGCCAGGCGCCGTCGTCGATGGAGACTTCGGCGACCAGGCCGTTTTGCGGCGCGTCGATGCGCAGCGTGTAGCCGGACGAGCTGATGCGCTCGGCTTCCTGCGGGTAGTCGATGCGCGGCGCGGGGATCGCGGACGAGGCCTTCTTGGCGCGAGGCGCGCGCTTTCGAGGCGCGCCGGAAGTCGTCGTCGCGGCTTTCTTGCGGGGCTTGGAGGCGGCTTTCGGCGCCCCTTCTTTCTTTTTCATGCCGGCGCGATTATAGGAAATCGGCCGGCGGACGCGACTTGACCAGCGTCAACGATCAGTAGCGCGGGAATTGGTTGAAGCGGAACTGCAGGAGGCCGAGCAGGTCATAACCTCCTTGGAACTTGAGCAGTCCGAGGTCGAAGTTCAAGTGCAGGAAGTAGCCGACCTTGAAATCCATCAGCCAGGGGTTGAGCGGGGCGCCGTTGAGCTTGATGAACTCGACGGCGAGCGGGTATTGGGGCTTGGGCAGCAGCATGATGCTGCCGAAGGGCTGGTTGCGGGTCACGAAGATCTCGCCGGGCTTATTGGCGAAGAAGCGCAGGGCGTCAGGCGTCAGGAACTCCGAGAACTGCCCGATGGCGTCGCCCTCGTTGCCGACCATCATGCCGACGCTCGTGCGCGCCGGGCCGATCTTCTTGCTGAAGACGAAATAGCCGTCTCCGAGGAGCTGCGTCGTTTTCTGCGAGGCGTTGACGTTGACCGTGGGATTGGGGTCGTTGATGTCGGGCTGCGGCGAGTCGCGGAACATGAACGTCCCCTGGAAGCCGGCCGCGGCCGCCGGGCGCAAGCTGGTCTCGGACTGGACCTGCATCTTTCCGTCGGCCTGCATCAGCCAGACGCCGACGCGATCGAGATAGTTGGTGTGGGCCGGCGCGTTCGGGAAGTTGTTTTTCCCGTAGAGGCGGCCGATGATGTAGACGGCGTTGATGTCCAAGCCCAGGCCTGGCGTGGTGTAGCGGCCGGCGCCGCGATAGGCGGTGGGCGTCAAGATCACGCCGGAGATCGAAGCCGGCGGCAGGGGGCGCTTGACGGTCGTCGAGGAGCCGGAGACCGACGCTTTCTCCGTGACGTTGAAGACGAGGCGGACCTCGTCGGTCGAGACGGCGATGGTGGCGAAGTCGGGCGGGACGGGCTGTCCTTGGATATCGAAGACCGACGGCTCGATCTTGTCGAACTTGCCGAGCGCCATCAGGCTGTCGACGTCCGACATGATGTCGGCTTGCGTATAGAGCGCGCCTCGGCTTCCGCGCACGCGGTCGCGCCACGTCGTGTCGTTGACGGCGCGGCCGCTCGAGAAAAACAGGACTTCTCCGAGCACCCACGGGCCGTGATCGATGGGCAGCGGGTTGCCGAGCGTCGCCTGATAGGCGGCCGGGATCGGAGCGGGAGACGTCGAGACGGCGGGCGGAGTAAACGGGTTGGGCGCCGGAGCCGGCTGGCTCTGGAAGCCGGGCAACGCCGTGCCCGTCGACGGGCCCCCGAACTGAGAGAACGCGGGAGCGGCGAGAAGCGTGAGCGCGGCCGCCAGGAATAGGCGCGTCATGCGGCGGCCAGCCAAGTTGGATGAAAGATCATCGCGAGCCGAATCAAGACGTTGACGCAGACCCCCGCTCCGACGTCGTCAAAAACGATCCCCCACCCTCCCGGCAGACGCTCCAGCCATCGGTACGGCGGCAGCTTGACCGAATCCAGCAGTCTGAACAACACGAACCCGACGAGCCAAATCGGCCGGGCCCGCGGCAAAAAAGCGATCGCCGTCCAGTAGCCGACGACCTCGTCGAGCACGATCCTCGGGTCGTCGTGAACGCCGAGCTCGCGCTCGGCGCGGCCGCAGATCAGGCACGCGGCCAGGATCGCGGCCGTCAGAAAGATCGCCAGCGCCGCCGGCGCCGTCGGAAGGAACGAGACCAAGGCCAGCCCTTCCAGCGTCCCGACGAAGCCCGCGCCCGTCCATTTGACCGGCGCGCCGCCGTCCTTTCTCGTGTGACGAAAGGACGACATTAAGGTCGCAGGAATATAGCTTAAATAGAGTCCCGTCGCAAGCGCGACGCTCACTCCCATGATTTCTGGAGGACTTTCTTGGACTGGAGGTAATACAGGTAGGCGGAGTTCCAGGCCACGAGCACGCAGGCGATCGTCAGCCAGTAAGGCAGGCGCGCGAGCCAGGGAGGCAGGGTTCCGAGGCGGTCGCGCAGCGGAAGGAGGGCGACCATGGCGAGCACGGAGGTGCTTTGTATGCCCATTTTCCATTTCCCCCAGCTCTCGGCCATCGGGACTTTGCCCTGGGCGGTCGTCAGTATCCTCATGCCGCCGATGACGAGCTCGCGCGCGATGATGAGAAAGACCGCCCACAGCGGCACGCCGAGGCGCTCGCGCGTCAGCGCGATGAGGGCTCCGATGATGAGGATCTTGTCGGCGATCGGATCGGCGACTTTACCGAACGCGCTGATGGTGCGCATCGTGCGCGCGACGTAGCCGTCGACCCAATCGGTCACGATCGCGGCCAAAAAAAGCGCGAAGGCGGCGAGGTGCGAAGCCGGCGAGCGCGCGGCCAGGGCGCCGAACATGGCCAGCGCCAGCGCGATGCGCAGCATCGTCAGCTGGTTGGCCAGGTTCATCGGCCGGGCTCAGGGGACTTCGACGCGGCGCAGCCCGGATGCGTCGGGGGCCGGAAGCGGCCGCTTGGCGCCGTTGACGCTCATGCGCAGGGCTGCCGGCAGGTTCGTGCGGAACGCGAGGGACTTGCGGCTCTTCCACTCTTGACGAGAGTTCTTCGGGACGAAGCCCTCGAAGACGGTCCGGCCGTCGTCTTGGACGCTGACCCAGGCGCTGTCGAGGAACTCGAGCGCGACCGTCGCCTCGGAGGCGCCTCGCATGGGCTCGAGCGCCGCCGGCGTCGGGGCGGGCTCCTCGGCCTTCGGCTTCTCGCGCTGGCGCAGGCTCAGCGCGACGATCAAGGCCAAGACGACCGCGGCCGCCATCGCGGCGAGCGCGCCCCCCGACACGCCCTCGCCGTGGGACGACGCGGCCCCGGTCCGGGCGGGCGCCTTGGCGGGCTTTCGAGCCGAGTCGCCGTGAGCGGAGGGCAGCGCCGCGTCGGCCTCTTGCGGCGCCGGAGGCTGCAGCTGCTTCCACAGCGCGTCGAAATCGATCTCTAAATAATCACAATAAGTCTTTAGAAAGCCGCGCAAGTAAGCCAGCGCCGGGAACTCGTCGAAATGATTGCTTTCGAGGGCCTCGATGAACTTCTTCGGGATGCGCGTGTGGGAGACCACGGCCTCGACGGTGTGGCCGCGCTTTTGCCGCGCGGCCTTGAGCGCGGAGCCGATGTCGGCCTTGCTGTCGGGCGGCTGCTGGGCTTGGATTTTTCTCAGCGGGTCGTGGGTTGATCCTGGCATGGTGTCACTCCGGCTTGGGCGGCTTGAAATTCTCGAACACGTCGGCGCCCGCGGGCGGCGTGAATTGAAAGCGCTCGTCCTTGATCGGCGGGTTGTAGCGGATATTCTTGAACGACGAGCGGACCACCACTTGCCCGGCTTCCAGGTTCGTCTCGTCAGGAAAAAAGTCCTTGGTCGTGAGCCTGAGCCTGAGCACGAACTCGCCGGATTTCGAGCGCTCCTTCGGCCGCAGCGCGAGCTCGAGCTCGCGGTAGCCGCCCGCGTCGGGAGCTCCGATCGTCGAGATCGAGACGTCGTACTTGCGCAGCATGTCGGCGTAGTTGCCGAAGTCGAGCAGCCCTTGCGCCAGCGGCTCCGAGCGCTTCCAGTCCTCGAGCTTGGTCTGGATCACCTGGTTGGTCGATTTTCGCCAGATCCAGAGCCACGCGCCGTCCGAGACCATCGTCTGCGGCTCGGGCTGCTTCTGCTCGATGTGGATCAGCTCGGGCTTGCGATACTCGAGCGAGCCCTCGACGTTTTGCGCGACGCCGGATTGTTCCCAGCGCACGGCTTGGGAAAACTCGCAGGTCATGGACTTGAGCTTCCCGTCGAACTCGGTGAAGCGCTCGATGACGAGGGGCACCGTGATCGGCGCCGTCGTCGGCGGGTAGAGAGGGAGCGAATAGGTCTCGGTGTCCTTCGCGACGAGAGGCCGCGGCGTCGACTTTTTCTTGGCGGGGGCCGCGGCGACGAGCGACGGAAGGAGGACGAGGCTGGCGATGATCATCGCTTGTCGTCGATCGGCACCTGCGGGAAATTCTGCCGCAGGTAGTCCTCGATCTGATCGAAGTGGATCTCCCAGCGGTTCGTGCCTTCGGGCTTGTGGATCAGCTCTTTGACCTCGAGGGCCGAGAGAAGGTTCGTCGCCCGCGCCGAGCTGCCGAACTGCGATTTCAAGAGGTCTTGAGAGACGCGGCGGCGCTCGAGCACGAGCTTGAGGGCCTGCGAGAACTCGAGCGGCTCGACGCCGAGCGAGGCCAGGTCCTCGGCCGCGCCGCCCTTGGCCGCCATCGTTTCGAGCGGGGCGTACTCCGGCTTGCCCTGCGCGCGCAGGTGCTTGACGACGGCGTTGATCTCGTCCTCGGACACGAAAGCGCCTTGGCATCTCTCGGGCTTCTGCGCGCCGGCGGCGAGATAGAGCAGATCGCCGCGGCCCTGCAGCGCCTCGGCGCCGGTGCAGTCCAGGATGACCTTCGAGTCGATCTTGGATATCACCTGCAGGCCGATGCGGCACGGCAGGTTGGCCTTGATGACGCCCGTGATGACGTCGACCGACGGGCGCTGCGTGGCGAGCACGAGATGGATGCCGACGGCGCGCGCCATCTGCGTCAGGCGCTGGATCGAGTCCTCGACGGAGTCCGCGGCGACGAGCATGAGGTCCGCGAGCTCGTCGATGACGACGACGATGAAGAACTCGCGCGGCTGCCCGCGCTTGTCGGCCTCGGCGTTGTAAGAGTCGATGTTCCGCACTCCGTAAAGCTGGAACTTCTCGTAGCGCTTCTCCATGAGCCGCACGAGCGCGTTGAGCGACTTCGAGGCGTCCTTCGGGCTCGTGACGACGGAGACCTTGTCGGCGGTCTGCGTGGGGTCGAAGAGGTGCGGAATCCCGTCGTAGAACGTGAGCTCGAGGCGCTTCGGGTCGATCATCAGGAACTTGACCTCGTCGGGCCGCGCGCGGTAGAGGATCGACAAGATCATCGAGTGGATGGCCACCGACTTGCCGGAGTTCGTCGCCCCGGCGACGAGCACGTGAGGCATCTTCTGGATGTCGGCGGACTTGGGCAGACCGTCGGCCGAGAGGCCGAGGCCGAAGGTCAGGAGCGGCGCATCGAGGGTGATCGCCGAGCTCTCGAGGAGCTCGCGCAGCACGACGAGCGCCGGCTTGGCGTTCGGGATCTCGATGCCGACGGCGGCCTTGCCCGGGATGGGCGCGATGATGCGGATGCCTTTCGCCTTCATCGCCAGCGCGATGTCGTTTTCGAGCGCGACGATGGAGCTGACTTTCACGCCCGGCGCGGGCGCGAGCTCGTAACGCGTGATGACCGGGCCCGGCGCGTAACCGGTCACGCGCGCCTCGATCTCGAAGCTCTTGAGCGTGCTCTCGAGCTTGGCGATCGAATCGCGTATCTCGAGGTCGCTGGGCTTGCCGCGATCGCGGTCGGGCGGCGGGGCCTTGAGCAGGTCGATCGGCGGCGGGACGTAATTCTTATAGGGCGAATCGCCGACGGGGGCGGCGGGCGGACGCCCGCCGTCCCCCGCGCCTTTGGGAAGGGCTTTAGGCGCAGGGGGCTCTATGCGCTTCGGAACAATCTTTTCTTCGCGCGCGGGCGGCTCGGCGGCGACGGCCTTCGCGGGCTCCGGCTTGACGGTCGCCTCGGGCTTCGGCGGCGCGCCCTTCGCCTGCGAGACTTGGAGCGCGAGCTCCTGGCGCGAGCGCTGCCAGGCGCGGAAATCCTCGCCGACGACGCGCGCGAGCTCCGCGGCGACGGTCCCCCAGCGCACTCCGAGCGAGACTTGCAGCGAGAACAGCAGCCCCGCGAGGCAGAACAAGAACGCGCCGGCCGTGCCCAGGCCCGCGACGAGCGTGCCCGCGACCGAGGCGCCCCACGCTCCCCCCGCTTGATCGACGAGGATCTGCGCGAGGGCCGA
>CAZRIP010000035.1:12195-29297 GCA_964600165.1 uncultured Elusimicrobia bacterium
GCCGAGCCGGTGACGAGCGAGAAGACGTAGCCGAGAAGCAGCGTGATCCAGCCGCCTTTGACCTGGCGGAGATAGCGGACCAAGCCGTGTATCAGGAAAAGCGGGAGCAGGTAGCGCGACACGCCGAGCCCGGCCGCGAGGGCGACGGCGGCGGCTTGGCCGATGCGGCCCGACAGCGACGGGAACAGCAGCAGCCAGGACAGATAAAGCGTGCCCGCGAAGCCCACGACCCAGCGCACGGCGGAAAGGAGGACGTCGTTGCCCTTGCTCTTCGATCCCTTTCCGGCGCGGGCCTTCAATTGATTGCGCTTTTTGTTGAACATTGAGACGACAGATTGTACAAGTTTAAGGAAGCAAAAAAAATCTCAACTTACCTTGGGGTAAGTTGAGATTTTCGGCGCGAGCGCGCGATGATCAGCCGCGCTCGATGATGAACAAGTCTTGCTGGGCTTTGACCGGCTTGCCGTTCTCGATGAGGACCTTGACGAGCTTGAACGGATACTCGGCCTTGATCTCGTTGAACACCTTCATCGCCTCGATCATGCAGATGAGATGGCCGGGCTTGACCTGCTCTCCGTCCTTGACGAAGGGTGGCGACGACGGCGACGGCGCGCGGTAAAAGATCCCCATCATCGGCGCCTTGATGGTCTGGCCCGCGGGAACCGGAGCGGCGGCCGGGGCCGACGACGCGGCCGGAGCGGCTTGCGCCGCTCCGGCCTGCATCATCACCGGGACCGGTACTTGCATCGGCTGCTGCGCCTTGCGGCGCACCATGCGCAGGTGCAGGTCGGCCTCGTCGATCTCGATGGTCTCGAGATTGTTTTGCGTCATGAACTCGTAAAGACCCTTGAGCTTCGAGAGCACGTCCTTGTCCCCGTTGGAGGACGAAGGCGTCTTCGCCTTGGTGGTCTTCGCGGCCATGGCCTACCGGCGGCCTCCGCCGCCGCCGCGGCCGTGGTGCCGTCCGCCGCCGTTGCGATCGCCGCCGCCGCCTTCGCGGCGCGGAGGACGGCCGGCGTCGGTGCCCTCGGAGCCCGGCGAAAGGACGGCTTTCCGGGACAACCGGATCTTGCCGTCGCTGTCGACTTCGAGGCACTTGACCTCGACCTCGTCGCCTTCCTTGAGGACGTCCTCGACGCGGTTGACGCGCTTGACGTCGATCTGCGAGATGTGGAGCAGGCCTTCCTTGCCCGGGAAGATCTCCACGAACGCGCCGAACTCCTTGATGGAGACGACGTGCCCCTTGTAGATCTTGCCGACCTCCGCTTCCAGCGTGAGCGCTTCCACCTCGGCGCGAGCCTGGTCGCAGCCGAGCGGATCGACGCCCGCGATGTAGACGGAGCCGTCGTCCTCGACGTCGACCTGCACGCCGTAGGTCTCGATGAGGCGGCGGATGTTCTTGCCGCCGGGGCCGATCAACGCGCCGATCTTGTCGACGGGGATCATGATGCGGTACAAGCGGGGCGCGTGCTGCGAGAGCTCCTTGCGGGGCTCGGGCAGGACGGCGTCCATCTTGTCGAGGATGAACAGCCGGCCGCGCTGCGCCTGCATCAACGCTTCCTTCATGATCTTGATCGAGAGGCCCTCGATCTTCATGTCCATCTGGAAGCCGGTGATGCCCTTGCGGGTGCCGGCCACCTTGAAGTCCATGTCGCCGTTGTGGTCCTCGATGCCGGCGATGTCGGTGAGCACCGCGTAGCGGTCGCCCTCCAGCACGAGGCCCATCGCGATGCCCGCGCAGGCGGCCTTCATCGGCACGCCGGCGTCGAGCAGGGCGAGCGTGCCGCCGCAGACGGAGGCCATCGACGAGCTGCCGTTGGACTCCATGATCTCGGAGACGACGCGCAGCGTGTACGGGAACTGCTCCTCATCGGGCAGCAGGACGGCGAGCGACCGGCGCGCGAGCGCGCCGTGGCCGATCTCGCGCCGGCCGGGGCCGCGCTCCGGGCGCACTTCGCCGACCGAGAAGGCCGGGAAGTTGTAGTGGAGCAGGAAGCGCTCCTTGTACTCGCCCTCGAGCACGTCCATGATCTGCATGTCGCCCGGCGTGCCGAGCGTGGACGTGCAGAGCGCCTGCGTCTGGCCGCGCGTGAACAGCACGGAGCCGTGGATGCGCGGGTAGACGCCGACCTGGATGTCGATCGGGCGAATCTCCTCGAAGCCGCGTCCGTCGGGACGCTGCTTGGCCGAGAGGGTCAGCTCGCGGCTCTCTTTATAAAGGATGTCCTCGATGATCGGCGAGACGTGCGCCAGGTACCCGGCCCACTTCTCGTCGGTTTCGCCCTTCTTGGCGACCTCTTCCTTGATGGAAGTCTTGACTTCCTTGATGACGGCGTCGAGGCCCTTCTTGTCGAGCTTCTTGCGCAGCCCGGCCTTGATGGGCTCGAGCGCCTTGTCGTGGACGAACTTGACGATTTCCTCGGGGCGCTCGACCTTCGGCAGCTCGCGCTTGACGATCTTGCGGCCGGCCTTCTCGGACTCGGCGACGACCTTGAGCTGCAGGTCGCAGAGCTTGTCGATGGCCTGGGACGCGATCTCGAGGGCTTCGGCGAAAACGTCCTCCGTGACCTCGTTGGCCGAGCCTTCGACCATGAGCAGCGCGCCTTTCTTGCCGGCGACGACGAGCTCGAGCTCCATGGTCTCGCGCTCCTCGAACGTCGGGAAGAGCACGAAGGCGCCGTTGGCGCGGCCGATGCGGACCGCGGCGACGGGGCCGTTCCACGGGATGTCGGAGAGCAGCAGCGCCGTCGACGCGCCGTTGATCGCCAGCACGTCGGAGTCGTTCTGCAGGTCCGACGAGATGACGATGGTCTGCACCATCGTCTCGAAGTTCCACCCCTCGGGGAAGAGCGGGCGGATCGGGCGATCGACGAGGCGGGAGGTCAGCGTCTCCTTGTCGCGGGGACGAGCCTCGCGCTTGAAGAAGCCGCCCGGGATGCGGCCGGCCGCGTAGGTGCGCTCGCGGTAGTCGCTGGTCAGCGGGACGAAGCTGACTTCCTTGGGCGACGGGTTGGCGGTCGCGGCCGAGAACGTGATCGTGTCGCCGAGATGCGTCGTGACCGAGCCGCCCGCCTGCTTGGCGATCGTGCCGGTCTGAAGGGTAATGGTCTTTCCGCCTACAGTTTCCTGTAGGGAAATCTTCTGTTGGAACATCTGGGTTATTTCCTCAGGTCGAGCTGCTTGAGGATGCTGCCGTAGGCTTCGAGGTCGGTCTTCTTGAGGTAGGCGAGAAGACGGCGGCGCTGCCCGACGAGCTTCAGAAGGCCGAGCTGCGTGGAGTAGTCCTTCTTATGGCCCTTCAGATGGCCGGACAAATGCTTGATGCGCTCGGTGATGAGCGCGATCTGGACCTGGGCGCTGCCCGTGTCCCCGCCGTGCTTGGCGTGCTTCTTGACGGTTTCGTTCTTGTTTTCTTTCGTTATCATGATTGCGGATATTATAGGAAGTATCGCGCAATCGAGTCAAACAAAGTGAAAGAAGCGCCAGGCGCTGGTGTCCCTATTGGGCCAGCTTCGGTTGGCCGGCGAGCTCGCGCAGGGCGCTGACGAGGTCTTCGGGCTCGACGGGCTTGGAGAGGTAGAGCTGGAAGCCCGCGCGCAGCGCTTCGTCTTTGTCCTCTTCCTTGGCGCGCGCGGTCAGCGCGAGGGCCGGAGCGTCGCCGCCGCGCTCGGGGCCGAGCGCGCGGATCTTGCGGATGAGGCTGTAGCCGTCTTCCTGGGGCATCGCGATGTCGCAGACGAGCAGGTCCGGCCGGCTTTTGAGGAACGCCTCGAGCGCCGCCGGAGCGGACAGCGAGGTCAGGACCTCGGCGCCGCAGTGGCGCAGAAGCTCGGCGATCAGCTCGACGGTGTCGAGCTCGTCGTCGACGATGAGGACCTTGAGATTGTCGAGCGTGTGCGGCAGCCGGTCGGCGCGATTGAGGCCCGCGCCGCCCGGCAGGGCCGGCGTCTCCTTGACCTTGGCGCCGGTGTCGAGCGGCAGCACGACGGTGAATTCGCTGCCTTTGTCGACGCCCGGGCTCATGACGCTGACCGAGCCCCCATGGAGCTCGACCAAATGCCGCACGATCGCCAGGCCGATGCCGAGCCCGCGGTGCTTGCGCGTCAGCGAGTTCTCCCCCTGACGGAACGGCTCGAAAACTTCCGGGAGAAAGTCCGGCGCGATGCCCGAGCCGTCGTCTTTGACCGTGACCATCGCGCAGCCGCCTTGGATGCGCAGCGAGGCCCAAACGTGCCCGCCCTCGCGGTTGTACTTGATCGCGTTCGAAAGTAAATTCCAGAACACCTGCTGGAGTCGATACGGGTCCCCGAAGACCGCGGCGGGCTCCGAGGCCGTGATCTCGACTTTGACGCCCTTGCCGTCGGCGGCCGTGCGGACCGTGTCCGCCGCCGCGCGCAGGATCTTGCCGATGTCGAGCTGGCGCGTGTCCAGGTGCAGCTTGCCCGTGACGATGCTCGAGACGTCGAGAAGATCCTCGATGATCTGGGCCTGCAGCTTCATGTTGCGCTCGATGACGTCGAGCGCGCGCGCGAGGTCCGCGGACGAGAGGTCTCCGGAGCGCAGCAGCCAGGTCCAGCCGAGGATGGCGGTCATCGGAGTGCGAAGCTCATGAGAGACGACCGCCAGGAACTCGTCCTTGGCGCGGCTGACGGCCTCGGCCTCGGCGCGGGCCTGCTTCTCGAGGGCGAACAAGCGGTGGTGCTCGGTCTCGGCTTGCCTCCGCTGGGTGATGTCGCGCACGACGCAGACGAGGCCGCCGTCCTCGATCGCCGTCAAAGAGACTTCTTGAGGGAACGTCGTCCCGTCTTGGCGGCGGCCGACGGCCTCGCCGTGCCATTGGCCGGCCTTCCAAAAGACGGGCATGATGTCCTTCTCGAAGCGCTCGAGCTCGGCGCCTTCGTAGAGGCTTTTCCAGGTCTTGCCGATCAGGTCCGCCGGGCTCGCGTAGCCGTAAAGGCGCGCGTGCGCCTCGTTGAGGTAGATGAAGCGGCCGGACTCGTCGAGGATCGCCATGCCGTCGAGCGACGCCTTGGTGGCCGCGGCCTGCTGATGCAGGAGCCGCTCGGCGAGCTTGTGCTCGCTGACGCGCTCGGTGACGTCCTCCGCCACGACGAGGACGGCGTCCCTGCCTTCCCAGAGCAGCGGATGGACCGTGATCTCGACGTCGATGACCCGGCCGTCCTTGAGCTGGTGGCGCGCGGGGCCGACGTGCGTCAAGCCTTGCTTGAGGTTGGCGGCGAGCTCCGCGGCCTCGGCCCGCTGGTCGGCGGCGCGCAGATGGGTGATCTTGAGCCTTTTGAACTCCTCGCGGCTGTAGCCGTACTTTTCGACGGCGGCTTCGTTGACCTCGATGAGCGTGAAAGACTCCCGCTCGAACATGTACATCGGCTGGGGGTTGGCGTCGAAGAGCAGGCGCAGGGAAGGCTTGGCCGATGACTTCGACGGCGTACGCGCCGCCTTCGGTCGCGAGGAGGCGCGGCGGACGGGCCGCTTTTTCACGGGCGGAATTCTACAATATTATTTTTCAATCTTGTTGACGGAATGCGACGAGGCGCAGCGCGGCGTGAAGGGCGGCGGTCGCCGCGCGCGCGCGGACCAGATCCCGTCCTCCCGAAAGCCGCAGCTCGCGGGTGATCTCGCGGCCCCGGAGCGCGGCGCAGACGTAGACGAGCCCGACCGGCTTTTCGGCGGTCCCGCCCGAGGGTCCCGCGACTCCAGTGATCGAGAGACCGACGTCGGCGCCGAGCGCGCGGCGCGCGCCCTCGGCCATCTCGCGCGCGCATTCGGCGGAGACCGCGCCGCGCGCCGCGAGCGTCTTCTCGGAAACCGAGAGCAGCGCCGTCTTGGCCGCGTTCGCGTAAGCGAGCACTCCGCCGAGGAAATAGTCCGACGAGCCTGGGACCGCCGTGATCCGGGCGCCGACGAGCCCGCCCGTGCAGGACTCGGCCACGGCGAGGGTCAGGCCGCGCCGCTTGAGCTCCCGGCCGAGCACGGATTCGAGGGTGTCGCTCCCCTCGCCGAAAACGTGGGCGCCGAGGGCGGCGTCGATGCGCGCGCGCGCCGCGGCGATGAGCTTCTCGGCCGCGGCCTTTTTCGAGGCCATGGCGGAAACGTGAAAATCGACCTGGCCGCCGGACGACAAGATCGTAAACGACATCTCCGGGCCGGCTTCCTTGATGAGGGGCTGCAGCTTCTCGTCGGCCTCGGACTCGGAAAGCCCGGCGACGTGGACGGAGAGATGCGCGGCCGCGACGCCTTTCGCGTAGAGCCTCACGAGGCGCGGCAGGACGTGCTCGGCGAAGATCGGGGCCATCTCGGAGGTCGGTCCCGGAAGAAGCGCGAGCGCTTTGGGCGCCGCGCTCCCGCGGCGCAGGGTCACGAACTGGCCGGGCGCCGAGCCCCAGCGGTTCTCGAGGACCTCGGCGCCGTCGAGCGCGAAGGCCTGGCGCTTGTTCTCCTCGGGGATGGTCAAGCGGTGCGCGAGGTACTTGCGCTCGATGGCCGCGTAAAGGGCCGGCTTGTAGGTCAGCTTGCGGCCGAGCGCCGCCGACGCGGCCTCGCGCGTGACGTCGTCGAACGTCGGACCGAGGCCCCCGCAGACGATCAGCGCGTCGCTGCGGGCGAGCGCCGCCTTCATCTCCGCGGCGAGCGCCTTTCCGTCGTCCGGGAAAGTCGAGGCGCGGCAAAGATTGAGCCCGGCGCGCCTGAGCTCGAGGCCCAGCCGCGCCTCGTGGGTGTTCAATTGCCCCACGAGAAGCTCGCTGCCGACGCAGAGGAGCTCTAGGCGCGCGGGCCGTCCGGCTTTCCCCATCTATTGCTGGTAGACGCCGGCGGGCTGGTCGCCGGGCTGCGCGCCGGCGCTGATCGGGCCGTGCTGCGACTCGTATTTCTCGATGTTGTCCTTGAGAGCCCAAAGGAAGCGCTTGGCGTGCACGGGCGACGAGACGATCCGGGAAACGACCTTCGTTCTCGGCGTCTGCGGCTGGATGAAGAGAAAATCGAGGATGAACTCCGTCTCGCTGTGGCTGATCAAGGCCAGGTTCGTGTACGAGCCGCGCGCCGTGCTCTCATCGATTTCTACGCGCAGCGGCTCCGGTTTCTTTATATCGTTCATGGCGCGAGTCTAACATTTTTTGCTATTATTTCATGACTGATGCCCAAAGGCACCCTCGTCATTCTCTCGGCGCCCTCCGGGACCGGCAAGTCGACGATCTGCCGCAAGCT
Source organism: uncultured Elusimicrobia bacterium (assembly GCA_964600165.1). Classification (GTDB taxonomy): domain Bacteria; phylum Elusimicrobiota; class Elusimicrobia; order UBA1565; family UBA9628; genus CAZRIP01. The sequence continues at coordinate 19,420 of CAZRIP010000035.1, forward strand.
CCTGCAGAAGAGAAAGGACCTGCGCTATTCGATCTCCTGCACGACCCGTCAGCCTCGGCCCGGAGAAAAAGACGGGAAGCACTATTTCTTTCTCACGCGCGACGAGTTCAAGCGCAAGATCCGCCGCAGCGAGTTCCTCGAGTGGGCCGTCGTCCATGACGAGTATTACGGCACGCCCCGCAAATACATCGAGGAGACGCTGCAGGGCGGCTCGAGCATCATGCTCGCCATCGACGTCCAGGGCGCGGCCGCGATCCGCCGCAAGATGCCGGACGCCGTCCTCGTGTTCGTGACGCCGCCGTCGCTGGAGTCCCTGCGCGAGCGCCTCGCGGCGCGGCGCGACTCCTCGGAGTCGGTGGCCAAGCGCCTGGCCAACTCGAAAGACGAGCTGTCGGCCGCGAAGCACTACGATTACATCGTCGTAAACGACGACCTCGAGAAGGCCGTCGAGCAGATCGAAGCCATCCTGACCGCGGAGAGCCTCAAGGTCGGCCGCCAAGAGGCGCCGGCGTTGACGCCCGCATAGCATTGGAGAAAAAGATGACGAAGAAGCAGAGCGAGAAGGGCGAGAAAGCCCAGCCGGAGAAGGCGAAGAGCCTCGAGCAGATGATCCTCGACTACCCGGAGGGCAAATACTCCGCGATCCCGCTCGCGGCGCTGTGGGCGAAAGTCCTGCGCCGGCGCGAGGAGCACCGCCATCTGACCTCCAACGAGATCCTGGAGCAAGCCCTGCGCGACGTCCTCGCGGGCGAAGTGGGTTGGAAGGAAGTCAAGAAGGCCATGGCCGCCGCTCCGCCCGAGCCGATCAGCCTGCTCAACGGCTCCTCCGAAGAGAAGTCCAAGAGCAAGTAACCAGGCCCATGCCGCGGCCGCGCCGCGTCGTCGTCGGGGTGACCGGCAGCATCGCCGCGTACAAGGCGGCGGAGGTCGTGCGCCTTCTGGTCAAGTCCGGCTGTGAAGTGCGCTGCGTGCTCACTCCCAACGGCGCGCAGTTCGTCACGCCGCTCACGCTCGCCGCGCTCTCGAGAAATCCGGTCGCGCAGAACCTGCACGATCCCTCGCTCTGGAAGATGGCGCACTTGGACCTGGCGAGCTGGGCCGATCTCGTGCTCGTCGTCCCGGCGACGGTCGACTTCATCGCGCGTCTGGCTCAGGGCCGCGCCGAGGGCGTGCTCGACGCGCTGATCCTCTCCACGAAGGCCAAGGTCGCCGTCTGCCCGGCGTGCGACGCCGAAATGTGGGAGCACCGCGCGACGCAAGACAACGTCAAGCGGATCAAGGACCTCGGCTACGAGGTCTGGGGCCCGGAGAAAGGCGAGCTCGCCAGCGGCAAGACCGGCTGGGGCCGCCTGCGCGAGCCCGAGGACGTCGTCCGGCAGGCGCTGGGCAAGGCCTGACGATGGGACTGCGCGGCAAGCGCGTCCTCATCACGTCGGGCCCGACGCGCGAATACCTCGATCCGATCCGATTCTTGACCAACGCGTCGAGCGGGCGCATGGGCGCGGCGCTCGCGCGCGCGGCCTTGAAGCGCGGCGCGCGCGTGACGGTCGTCAGCGGCCCTTGCGAGGCCGAGCTCCCGAAGAACGCCTCCGTCGTCCAGGTCGTCACGGGCCTCGAGATGCTGCGAGCCGCGCTCAAGGCGGCGAAGAGCGCCGACGTGATCATCGCCGCGGCGGCGGTCTCCGATTGGCGCGCGGCCTCGCCCGCGAAGAAAAAGATCAAGCGCTCGTCGTCGAGCCTGCGTTTGACTTTGAAGCCCAATCCCGATATCATCAAGGCCGTCGCTCGCCGCCGCCGTCCCGGGCAGGTCATCGTCGGGTTCGCGCTCGAGACTCACGACCGGCTGGCGCACGCCTCCGCCAAGATGAAAGCCAAGGATCTCGATCTGATCGTCGCCAACGGCCCGGCCGCGCTGGGCTCGGACCGCGGCGCGGCGACGCTGCTCTTGCGCGGCGGCTGGAAGCGCGACCTTTCCACCGCGTCGAAGGACGCGCTCGCGGCGGCGATCCTCGGCGCCGTCGAGGACCTCGCGTGAGCGGCGAGCTGCTCGACCTCGTCCGCGAGCTCAGGCGCCGAGTCGTCGAAGACCCCGACGCCTTCAATGCCTCCGCGCCCGCGAAAGCTCGACTCTCCTCGAGGAGAGTCGAGCTTCCCGAAGCGGAGACCGCCTCGCGCGCGATCTCGACTCACCCCGGGGTAAGTCGAGATTTGAAGCGGCAGATCTTTCAGAAACTCGCCGACGAGGTCGCCGCGTGCCAAAAGTGCCCGCTCGGCAAGCACCGGCTCAAGGCGGTCTTCGGCGTCGGCTCGCCGGACGCCCAGGTGATGTTCATCGGCGAGGGCCCGGGCTACGAGGAAGACCACCGCGGCGAGCCTTTCGTCGGGAAATCCGGCCAGCTCCTCGACAAGATCCTGGAGTCGATCGGCCTGTCGCGCCAGACCGTCTACATCGCCAACATCGTGAAGTGCCACCCGATGAAGGAGAACGATCCCGAGCTGCGCGGCAACGACCGTCCGCCCACGCCCGACGAGATCGCGGCGTGCAAGCCGTACCTCGACCGGCAGATCGAGGTGATCGCCCCGAAGGTGATCGTCACCCTCGGCGCCACGCCGGCCAAGGTCCTCGTCGCTCCGGGCGTGTCGATCACCGCGATCCGCGGCCAATGGCGCGAGTATTCCCCCGCCGCGGGCAAGACGATCAAGCTGCTGCCGACGTATCATCCGGCGGCCCTGCTGCGCAACCCCGATTTGAAGCGCGACGTATGGACGGACATGAAAAATCTCAAGAAGGAGCTCGAGTCATGACACGCAAGCAAACCAAATCGGACGACGACAAGAAGCTGCTCAAGGAGCTCGGCGATTTCATCGAGGAAAGGTGGAAGAAGGGCGTCGGCAAGATCGAGGAGATCTTCAAGGACGACAAGGAGTCCGACGACAAGCTGTTCTCATATTTCAAGATGTTCATGGACGACAAGGGCGTCGCCTCCGTCACGCCGAGCAGCAAATACCTCATCGGCCGCGTGCTCAAGGCGATGAACCCCTCCTCCGGCCGCAAGGTGATCGTCGAGTTCGGCGCGGCCGACGGCGTCATCACCAAGAAGCTGCTCAATAAGATCACGTCAGACAGCGTGCTCGTCGCGATCGAGCTCAACGACGAGCTTTTCGCCAAGCTCTCGCAGATCAAGGACCCCCGTCTCAAGACGTATCACGGCGACGTGCGTGAGTTCGACAAGATCATGAAGGAAGTCGGCGTCGACGAGGCGCCGGACGTGATCTTCTCGGGCATCCCGTTCGCGTTCTTGAGCGGACGCGGCCGCCATGAGCTGCTGCTCAAGATCTCCGAGCGGCTCAAGCCCAACGGACGCTTCGTCGCCTACCAGGTCACGACGCACTTGATCCCGCTGCTCAAGGACTACTTCAAGCGGGTCAAGTCCGAGTTCGAGATCCGGAACATCCCGCCGCACTTCGTGTTCACGGCGTTCAAGTAAGCGGAGGCCGGGATGGCGCGCATCGCCGAGATCGCCATGCCCGTCCCGGTGCACAAGGGGTTCCATTATCTTGTGCCGGAGGGCTTGCGCCTGGAGCCCGGCATGCGCGCGCGCGCGCCGTTCGGGCCGCGCAGCCTGGTCGGCGTCGTGACGAGCGTCTTCGAGGGCGAGCCGCACATGAAGCTCAAGACCCTCTACGGCGCGCTCGACGCCGAGCCGATCCTGCCCAGAGAGCTGCTCGACTGCGCGCGCTGGATGGCCAAGCGCTACAGCGCCGCCGTCGGGGATTGCGTGAAGGCGTTGCTTCCTTCCTTCATAAAGGGGATCGAGCCGGCGCCGCCGTGGCCCAAGTCCGTGCCGACGGCGCAGCCGCCAGCGTTCACGCTCACGCCCGGGCAAGAGCAGGCCGTCGCCACGCTCACGGCCAAGCTCGACGCGCGCGCGTTTTCCGCGGTGCTGCTCTACGGCGTGCCCGCCTCCGGCAAGACCGAAGTCTACCTGCGGCTCATCCGCCGCGCCGTCGCCAACGGCGGACAGGCGCTCTTCCTCGTCCCCGAGATCTCGCTGACTCAGCCGTTCTTCCGGGAGTTCACGGCCTCGCTCGACGTGCCGGTCGTGCTCTGGCACAGCAAGCTGACGCCGCGCGAGCGGCGGCTGGCCTGGCTCGGCATCCGCCGCGGCGAGGTGAAGGTCGTCGTGGGCGCGCGCTCGGCGTCGCTGCTTCCTTATCGGGACCTGCGGGCGATCATGCTCGACGAGGAGCAAGACGAGTCGTTCAAGCAGGACGAGCCCTCTCCTTCATATCACGCGCGCGACGTGGCGCTTCATCGCGCGAGGGCGCACGGCGCGCTCTGCGTGCTCGGCTCGGCCACGCCGTCGATCGAGGCTTGGGCCATGGCCAAGCGCGGCGAGATCGAGTTCGTCCGCATGCCGGACCGAGTCTCGTCGGTCCCGCCGCCGCTCGTCGACGTGATGCCGACGCCCATGTACGGCCAGTGCATCTCCGACGAGCTCGTCGCCAAGATCAAGGACCGCCTGCAGAAGCGCGAGCAGGTGATCTTGCTCGTCAATCGCCGGGGCTTCGCCACTTTGCTGATGTGCTCGAAATGCGGCTGGGTCGACCGCTGCGAGGACTGCGGCGTGGCCAAGATCCAGCACGAGGGCGCCGCTGGCGGCTGGGTGCTGCGCTGCCATCACTGCCAGAGGCAGTGGCCGCTGACCGAGAAGTGCGGGCGCTGCGGCCAGCCCGCGCTGCGCGTGTCCGGCACCGGGACGCAGAAGGTCGTCTCCGAGCTCAAGCGCTCGCTGCCCGGCGTGCGCGCCCTGCGCATGGACGGCGACACGGTCTCGAAGGAGAAGAAGTCCGACCAGAAATTGTACGCGCGCTTCCTGGACCGCGAAGCCGACGTCCTGGTCGGGACCAAGCTCGTCGCCAAGAGCTTCCATTTCCCGGATGTGACGCTCGTGGGCGTCGTCGACGCCGACACGATGCTGCACATGCCCGACTTCCGGTCTTCGGAACGCACCATGCAGCTGCTCGCGCAGGTCGCGGGCCGGTCGGGCCGCGCGGGCAAGCGCGGCGAGGTGCTGCTCCAGACTCTCAATCCCGACCACGCCGCGATCGCCAAGACGGTCGAGGGCAACTACACCGCGTTTGCCGACGGAGAGCTCGCGGCGCGCGGGGAGCTCGGCTATCCTCCCCACTCGGAGCTGCTGCGCCTGGTGTGGGCCGGCGCCGACGAGACGGCCGTCGCGCGCGTCGCGCACGACAACGCGGAGTCGCTGCGCGGCGGGCCGGCGGAAGGAGTCGAGATCGTCGGCCCCGCGCCTTGCGTCTTGAAGCAGGTCCGCAAGAACTGGCGCTATCATCTGCTGATCAAGTGCTCGTCCGGCGCCTTCGAAAAGGCCGTGGCCGCCTGCCGCGCGCTGGAGACGCCGTCGGCCGTCAAGCTCAAGCTGCACGTCGATCCGTACGATTTCTTCTAAGCCCTATCGGGCGACGAACTCTTGTCGACAAGAGTTTGCCCGCCGACTCCGGCGTTACGCGGGCCAACCGCCGCTTCGCCAAAGATCTTGCGCGCGGCGAGTTGATTGTGAGTCCGGCAAAGAAGGCGGATGTTTTCAGGATCATCCGATCTGCCGCCGAGCGCCCAGGGCCTGATGTGGTCAAACTCCAAGTAACGAGCCGCCTGGCACCCCTCGCCGTCCTTGCCGACGAAGGTGCAGCGCCCTCCGTCGCGAAACCACACGATGGACCGAACGCGCCTTGGGATCCGTCTTCTTCGCGTTACGCCGCGAGGCATGGCACGGGTCCGGACCTTGGGCCGCTTCGCATTCAAGAGGGCATCGACGGCCGCCTCGATGACTTCCTCGAGGCGCGTCGCCTTGATGAGGTCCATCGCCTCTTCAATCCTGGCCGCGACAGCGGCCGATACGGTGAAGGAGAACGACGTTCGTTCGGGCGACAAGGACCGGACGCGGTCCGGCCGGTCTGCTTTCGGCGCGAGCTCGGCAACGATCTTCTCTACCTCTTTGCGCGACTTGTGCTCGATTGAAGCGAGCACCCGCGCGGAATTCTCGGCGGTTAAGTGCGGCCTGACGAGAGTCAACGCCTCGAGATGGATTCGGCCGTCCGCCAGAAGTTGGATGACGCCGGGCAGCGCGGCGGCCAGACGTGCCGCGGAAATCCGGCGGTAGGCGGCGGCATCCGAGAACCCGAGTTCGCGCACGCAGTAAGAGAACAGAGATTCGAATCCGAACTCCGCATAGAGTCTCCTGTTGTCCAGCTCGCAAAGGTGAGCGACCAGCGCGGCCGTGGTCTGACGTCCAAGAGCTGCCAAGCGCCGGAGCCTATCGCGGAGCTGCCCGTCCGTTAATTCGGAGACCCAAGCGGTCAGATCGTGGACCTGCACAACTCTTGTCGACAAGAGTTTGTCATTGTCGTCCATATAGCGGATACGATCGACCCCCCGAAAAAGTTCCATTCCCCTGACGCCGGGCGACGAATTTGATAGGCTGTCGAAGGTGAAGATCGACGAGCAGCTCGCGTTGGCCAAGCGCGGCTCCCTTTCGCTGGTCAACGACGAGGACCTCAAGAAAAAACTCGAGTCCGGCCGCAAGCTGCGCGTCAAGCTGGGCGTCGATCCGACCTCCGCGGACCTCCATCTCGGCCACAGCGTCGTCCTCACGAAGCTCCGGACGTTCCAGGACCTCGGGCACACGGCCGTGCTCATCATCGGCGATTTCACGGCGATGGTCGGCGATCCGTCCGGACGCGACTCGACGCGTCCCACGCTCACGGCCGACGACGTCAAGAAAAACGCCGAGACCTATCAGGCCCAGGCGTTCAAGATCCTCGATCCCTCGAAGACGGAGCTGCGCTTCAACTCCGAGTGGCTGCACGACTTCATGTCGACCAAGCTGCTCGACACGCTCAAGCGCCACACCGTACAGCAGATCCTCGAGAGAGAAGACTTCAAGAAACGCATTAAAGAGAACTCTCCGCTGACGATCCTCGAGACGTTTTATCCGCTGCTCCAAGGCTACGACTCCGTCGCGATCAAGGCCGACGTCGAGCTCGGCGGCAACGACCAGTTGACCAACCTGCTGATGGGGCGCAAGATGCTCAAGGACGCCGGTATGGAGCCGCAGGTGGCGCTGACGATGCCGCTGCTCGTCGGCCTCGACGGCGTCAAGAAGATGTCGAAGTCCTACGGGAACTACATCGCTTTCAACGACTTGCCCAACGACCTGTTCGGCAAGTCGATGCGCGTCTCCGACGAGCTCATGCTCTCGTACTATGAGCTGCTGACGACGGATGATCTGGCCGCGGTCAAGGCGCTGCACCCGATGGAGGCCAAGAAGCGCCTCGCGGAGATTCTGACCGCGCGTTTTCACGGCGCCGAGGCCGGGAAGGCCGCGCGCAAGTTCTTCGAGGACACCTTCTCCAAGAAGGAACTCCCCACCGACGTGCGCGAGATCAAGGCCTCCCCGGGCCTGCTCCTGTCCGCCTTGATCACGCAGTGCGACGCGTCGAAGTCGCGCAACGAGGCCCGCCGGCTGATCCAGCAGGGCGGCGTCAAGATCGACGGCAAGAAGGCCGCCGCCGACGAGCCCGTGAGCTCGCCGAGCGCCTTCGTCCTTCAGATCGGCAAGCATCAGTTCGTGAAGGTGAGCCTCGGGTGACGAGGCTCATCCTGCTCGGCGCTCTCCTCGCGTGCTCGCCCGCGGCGCGCGCCCAGGACGAGCCGGCGCAGGATTGGGACGGCCGCTTGACCGCGGTCTCCGGCTCCGTGACGCTCATCGAGCTCGGCGGCGACGCCGAGGGGACGCCGGCCGCCGCCGGGACGCCGCTCCAGGAAGGCGACCGGATCCGCACGGGCGCGGACAGCTCGGCCGAGCTCGCGCTCGACGGCGAGAGCGTGATCCAGCTCGGCCCCAATGCCGACTTCAAGCTCGAGAACATGCACCGCTCGGAGACTTTGTTCGGTCTCTCCGCCGGCACCTTCCTCGCGAAGATCAAGAAGCTGCTGGCCTCGCAGTCGATGCAGGTGCGCACGCCGACGGCCGTCGCCGCCGTCCGCGGCACGGAGTTCGGCGTCGAGGTCCCCTCTCCCGAAGAGAGCCACGTCGGGGTGTTCGACGAAGGCAAAGTCGAGGTCAAGGGCAGCGGCGGCGTCGAAAACTTGATCGGCAACCAGGAGACGCGCGTCGCCTCCGACGGGAAACCCGCGCAGCCTTATCAGCTGCAGCGCTTCGCTCGCCACCGCGCGGCGGTGCGCGGCTTCCGGCGCCGGCTCGCCGTGCTCCGTAAGGGGTGGAAGAGGCTGCCGCCGGGCGCTCGTCTGGCGCGCCGCAAGCAGATCCTCGAGAAGATGCGCGCGCGCCGTCTGGAGCGCCTGCAGAATCTCAAGGGGCGCGCGGGCAAGCGCAAGGACGGCAAGCGCGCGAAGGACGAGCGGGATAAGATGGAGAAATTCCGCGAGCGCATCAAGCGGGAGCGCGGCGGCCAATGATCTCCGAAAAAGCGCGCGCCAAGCCGGAGGCGGAGGCCGCGCCGCGCACGCTCTCCGACATCCCGGTCAAGCTGGAGTACGGCCACGGGGATCGCCCGGCGGACGGAATCGGCGAGCCGGGCAAATATCCGTTCACGCGCGGCCTGCCCTACGCGCGCGGCATGAAGCCGGACGTCGACCCGCGCTCGCGCCATTGGACGATGCGCCAGTTCGCGGGCCATAAGACCGCCAAGGACACCAACGAGCGCTTCAAGTACCTCCTTGCTCACGGCGAGACGGGCCTCTCCACCGCTTTCGATCTTCCCACGCTCATGGGCCTGGACTCCGACGACCCCAAGTCGCTCGGGGAGGTCGGCCGCGAGGGCGTGGCCGTCGACTCCCTGGCCGACATGGAGGCCTTGTTCTCGGGCATCGACCTGGCGAAGGTCTCCACCTCGATGACGATCAACCTCCCCGCGCCGATCATCCTGGCGATGTTCCTGGCGGTCGCCAAAAAGCAGAAAGTCCCCTTTTCCCAAATAAAAGGAACTTGTCAGACCGACATCCTCAAGGAGTACATCGCGCAGAACGAGTACATGTACCCGCCGGAGCCGTCGATGCGCCTGGTGCTCGACACGATCGAGTTCTGCGTCAACGAGGTCCCCCGCTTCTACCCGATCTCGATCTCGGGCTATCACATCCGGGAAGCGGGAGCGGACGCCGTGCAGGAGCTGGCGTTCACGCTCGGCGACGGGCGCGACTACGTGGAGCGGCTCGTCAAGCGCGGCCTCGACGTCGACAAGTTCGCGCCGCAGCTCTCGTTCTTCTTCGACGTGCACAACTGCTTTTTCGAGGAGATCGCCAAGCTGCGCGCCGCGCGCTCGATCTGGGCCAAGCTCATGAAGCACGAGTTCGGCGCGAAAAAAGAGATCTCGTGGATGCTGCCCATGCACTGCCAGACGGCGGGGGTGTCTCTCACCGCGCAGCAGCCGCTCAACAACCTCGCGCGTGTGGCGTATCAAGCGATGGCCGCGGTCCTCGGGGGCACTCAATCCCTTCATACGAACTCCTTCGACGAGGCGCTGGCGCTGCCGACCGACGAGGCCGCGATGCTCGCGCTGCGCACGCAGCAGATCATCGCCAATGAAACGGGCGTCACCGACACTCTCGATCCTTTTGGCGGTTCATATTATCTTGAGAGCCTCACGGCCGACGTCGAGAAGCGCGCTACGGCCCTGATGACGAAGATCAAGGAGCTCGGCGGCGTCGTGCCGGCGCTCGAGACCGGCTTCTTCCACCGCGAGATCGCGGAGACCGCGTACCGCTTCGAGGTCGACCTCGGCGCCAAGCGCCGCAAGATCGTCGGCGTCAACGTCTTCGAGAGCGGCCACGCCGC
>CAZRIP010000036.1:0-29138 GCA_964600165.1 uncultured Elusimicrobia bacterium
ATCCTCGTGGAAGCCGAGGCCAATCGGGCGCTCGGCGCGCTGCGCAGCGTGCGGCACTCGGGGCTGCTGCGCGCGAACCTGGGCAAGAAGTCCTATCGCGACGTGATCGCCTCCGCCGCGCTCTCGGGGCTTTCGGCGCTGCGCGGGCGCGGGACGATCGAGCTTCTCCGCAAGCAAAGCCGCCCGCCCTTCTCGTACGGCAGGCGCGCCGCGGCGCTGCGCTCGCTATCCGATTACGCGGCCGTCGACGACGGAGTCGTGCCCCTTCTCTGCGAGTCAGCCGACGACCAAGATGAGCGGATCAACCTGCTCGTGATCAGCTTGTTGGGCGGCCTCGAGGACGAGAGGGCGCTGCCGGTCCTCGATCGGGCCAAGAAGGACGCGAACTCCCGCGTGCGCGTCTACGCCGAGGAAGCCGCGGCCAGAATCCGCTACGGCATCGAGCCCCGCAAAAAGTAGCTACCAGCGTAATCCGATCGTCATGCGGAAGGCCTCGCCCAGCTCGGCCATCGGCTGGAAGCCGAAGTCGGCGGAGAACTTCTTGTACTGCGTCCCGAGCCCGAACGTGATGCCGGACACGAAGCCCAGGTCCGAGACGGTCTGCGTCTTGTAGCCGGCGCGGACCGCCACCCGCGTGAAATCGCCGATCGGCCATTCGTACTCCGCGCCGAGCTTGGCGTAAGGATTGCCGTAGTACGGCAGCGCGACCTCGAGGGCGGGCAGGAAGCGCGCGCTCCACGTACGAACATCGTAGGACATTCCTATATCGGCCTCGGTGGGCAAGGCCTCGCTCTCCGTCACGAACTGCATCTTGCCTCCCAAGTTACGGATCGCGCCCGAAACGGTCATATCCGGAAGGGCGGCCGGCTTGAAAAGCGCGCCCGCGTCGAGCGCGAAGGCGAAGGCGTTGTTGTCGTAGATCGCCTCGTAGACTCCCTTGACCGCGAAGCCGGCCATGAGCGAGCCCGTCCAGACCTCGCGCTCGCGGGCGAGGGGATGATAAGCGCCGGGGACGCCCCATGAGTCCGAAAAATAGTCGCGGTCGGCGCGCTCCGGGTCGCTGGAGTCGAACGAATGAGCGTAGCCGAGCGCGACGGAGTCGCTATGCGGAGCGAAGGAGCCGACCGTCTGATTGGTGTTGGTGACCAAGGGGAGGCCGTCTTGGGACAGGCGAGTGTAGGAGGCTCCGATCGCGCCGCCGAGAAAACGCACCGGCTGCGCGTACGCCGCGAAATCGTGATGGAAATAGGTCGCGAACTCCTGCCGGGAGTACGTCAGCTGCGGACCGTTGAGCCGGGCCATCCCGGCCGGGTTCCAATAGATCGCCTCGGCGCCCTCGGCGACCGGACCATAAGCCTCGCCCATCCCGAGAGAGCGCGCGCCGGCTCCGATCCGCAGGAACTCGCTCGCGTTGGCGCCCGTCTTGTCCTGGAACGCCCGCGCCGGCGCCGAGGCGGACAAGAGGACGACGAGCGCGAGTAGCCTTCTCATCGCGCGATCACCACTCTCTTGGTCACGCGCTGGCCGCCGCCGTCTATGACGACCAAGTACGTCCCGGAGCCGACGAAGCGGCCCCAATTGTTGTTGCCGGCCCAGGTGATGACGCCGGACGCCGCCGCGGTATTCTCCCAGACCTGCTCGCCGCTGATCGTGAAGATCCTCACGCGAGAATTCGCGGGAAGGTTCGACATCGTGACGAAGGGGCCGTTGAAATTCGCGTTGTCCGACGTCGGCTCCCAAGGGATCGGGAAGATGTTGACGTTGCCCAGATCCGGCGCGGGAGCGACCGCGAAGGGCTGGAAGAGGGAAAAATGCCCGACTTGGCCGACCACCGCGTGGTCGGCGGCGTCGACGTAAGAGGACTGAAGGGTCCACTGGCCGGACGACGGATCGTAGCGCGCGAGCTGGATCGTCTTCTCGTCGACGCCCAACGGAAGGCGCGCCGGATCGTAGCTCAAGAGGACGTTGACGATCCCGTTGGGCTGCGCGCCGCCCGCCGAGAGATCGAACGCCACGGCCGTGCCTATCGCCGTCATGTTCGCTTGGTTCGAGCCCGGCGGGGGAAGCGCGGCGACGTTCGGGCTCAAGCTCACGACGGTGCCCGCCGGGAAGACCCCCGGCGGCACGAGCACTTGGATCTGCTGGAGCGTCGAGCCGCCGGGGACGATGGAGAGCTGCGCGCCCGAGCCGGTCACCGTCGCGCTGGCGATGGCGACGTGGAGAGTCCTCGTCGAGCCGAGCGAGGCGAAGTTCGCCGCGCCGTCGAAACCGATCGAGCCGACTCGCAGGAAGTAATCCGTGAACGAGGCAAGCCCGCTGACGCCGCCTTGCGTCGCGCCGTACGGGAAGTCGGCCGTCGCGGCGAGCGTCCCGAAGCCGGGATCGAGCGACGCCTGCACGCGATAGCCCTCGCACGTGGAGATCGGAGGGAGCGCGGGCAAGCCGTTCCAATCCACCGTCACGCTGTCGAACGTCACGGAGACGATCGGCTGTCCGGGAACGCCGGGCGGCGCGGGCAGCGTCGACGCGAAGCCGTCCAGCGTGGACGGCGAGGGCGGCCCGTTCGAGTCGTTATTGACCGTCTTGACGCGGATGTAATAGCTCGTGTTGGTCGTCAGTCCCGTGAAGCCCGCGAACAGGTTGCGCGTCGTCGAGCTCACCGCGCCCGTGAACAGAAGGTTGCTCGCCGCCTCGGCCGTGAAGGCGCTCGGGCGCGCGTTGCCGCCGGCGCCCCAATGGACGAAGAACCCGGTCGTCGTCTGCGTCGAGCCGACGGGCGAGACGACGGCCGGCGCCGAGGGCAGCGCCACCGTCGAGATCGCGGCCGGGTTGAAGAAGGCGGCCGTGCTGCTGAGGACTCCGTTGTTGTTGAGGGCCGCCGCGGAAAGGTAGTAAGTCTGATTCGGGATCAAGCCCGCGAAGGTCGCGAAGGTGTTGTAGGTCTGCGAGGAAGCGGCCACGACGCCGAAGTCGACGGACGTCGAGACCTGCGCGAGGAACAGCGTCCCCGGCGGGTCGCTGGCGTTGACGAAGTTGGCGGTAAAGCCCGTGCTGAACGCGGCGGAAAACGAGACGGCCGCGGGCGCCAGCGGCTGGGCGAGCGTCGACGTGGCGCCCAAGACCGCGAAGGCCGTCGCCGTCCCGCCGTTGGCGATCGCCTGAGCCTGCGCGTAATAAGTCGTGTTGGGGCTCAGCCCCGAGAAATCGACGTATGTATTGTGCGTGATCGAGGACGCCAGGACGGGCGCGAGCGTCGGCGAGACGGAGATCTGCGCCTGATACAGCGCTCCCGCCGGATCGGAGCCCGCCGACCAGGATACTCTCAGCGCGCTCTGCGTCAGGTTCGAGAACGTCGAAGCGAGCGCCGCCGGAGGCAGCGCCAAGGTGGAGACCGGCCCGGAGCTCAGGTACGGCCCCAGAGCGGCGGCGACGCGGAAATAATAGCTCGTGTCCGCGAGAAGCCCCGTGTAGACCGCGGTGAAGATGTCGACGCCGCTCTTCGTCGCGACTCCCGATGAGAAGTCCGAGACCGGCGAGAGGTCCGCGGTGTAGGTCGTGCCGGCCGGGTTGCCGCCGCTCGACCAGTTGTAAGTGATCGCGCCCGCCGCGATCGCGCCTTGCGCCGCGACGCCGGGCGCGACGATGTTCGTGGCGGTCGTCGTGGATCCCAGAGCCGTCATGCTCGAGGTCAGCACGCTGTTGAGCGTGCCGACGCGCAGGTAATAGCGCGTGTTCGCCGTGAGCGTCCCCGAGGGGAACTCCAGGTGCAGCAGCGCGGTGTTCGTCGTCGCCGAGGAATACACGGCGGGGCCGAGGAAATCAGGGTCGGTCGAGGCCTGGAAGATGTAGCCGGAGCATTGGCCCGCGACGCAGGCCGAGTAGTCGACGGCGATCGTCGAGACGGCGACCTTGTAAGCCGGCAGGCCGGGGATCGCCGACGGCAGCGTGACGGTGCTCGCCGAGACCGAGCACGGCCCCTCGCCCGTGCCGTTGACGCCGCAAACTTGAACTTGGCTCAGCGTGTTCGGCGCGAGCGGCAAGGAGATCGAGAGCGGGGAGACGACGCTTCCGGCGAGCTTGGTCGCCGCGCTCGCGTAAAACACGCTATATGAAGTCGCGTCGTTGACCAGCGACCAGGAGTAAGCGACCGACGAGACGCCCACGCCCGTGATCGCGAGAGAGCCCGGCGCGCTCTGGACGAGCGGCGGGGCGAGCAACTTGCCGTAGCCCCAAGTGTAGTTGCCGTTGCCCACGCCTCCCGTGTCGGCGTCGGAGCGGCCGTCGGATTGGAGCGAGGTCCGCAACTGCGCGACGGTCGCCGACGGCGAGGCCTGCAGGCGCAGCGCCAAGGCGCTCGCGACGGCCGGCGTGGCCTGGCTCGTGCCGTGGAAGATGGTGTGCAGACCGTCGGACAGGATGTTCGGATAGGGGGGGCTGTAGTCTTTCGACTTCGTCGAGGCGACGTACTCCCCGGGCGCGGAGATGTCGGGCTTTTGCCGGTTGTCGCGCGTCGGGCCGTGGTCGCTGAAGCCCGTGATCGCGCCGGGGGAGACGCCGCTGTCGGTGAAGGGGCTCGGCCCGCCCGACACGGGCCAGCTGTTTCTCGAGGTGTAAGCCGCGATGGAGAACACGTTGTTGGCGCTGGCGGGCTCGGTCAGCGTCCCGTTGGCGTCTATGTGGGTGTTGAATTTCGTGCCCGAGAGGGCCGGATCGGTGTAGCCGTCTATCTTGTGGCTCGAGGATACGAGCTGCGTGTTGGTGAACGCGACGGCGAAGTTCGTCACGATCTGAGAGCCGGTGGCGTTGCAGTTCAGGTCGCCGTTGTCCTCGACCTGCACGAAGACCTGGCTGTCGCCGTTGCCGTTGGTCGCCTGGTCGTTGAGGATCGTGAGCGTCACGCCGTTGGTCGTGACTTGATTCGAGTTCCCGGTCGAGACGGGCCCGAGCGGAGTGGGGCACGAGCCGGAGCAGCTGACGGAGACGGTGACGTCGTAATGATCGCCCGACGGATGCCAGAACTCCGCGTTCAAGCAAGGCTGCTTGGTCTTCGAGGCGCCGAAGGGATCGACCGGCAAGCCGACGTCGGTGATGCCGAAGGAGCCGCTGCCGCCCGCGCTAAACGTCGTGTCCGCGTGAGGATTGCCCTCCTCGTCGTTGCCCATCGCGACGACGACCGGATGGCTCGCCGCGACGGCGTCGATCGCCGACTCGAAGGAGTCGGTGCCGTCGTGGGGCCCGGAGTTTTCGCCCAAGCTCAGGTTGATGATGAAAGGCGTCGCGCCCGCCTTCGTCTGGATGTATGAGATCGCGTCGACGATGCCCTGGTTGGAAAAGTCCGTGTTGACGATGAGATACTGCACCTTCGGCGCGAGGCTGGAGTAAGTGCCGCCGCCGCTCGACAACCCGTTGCCGCCCGCCGTGCCCGCGACGTGAGTCCCGTGGCCGTCGGTGTCGAGCTGGCGCACGGGGCAGCCCGAGCCGCCGACCGCCGTGCAGCTCGCGTTTCCGAGATTGGCGTTGAGCGTGGCCTGCAGATACTCGGAGCCGTAGGAGAAGCCCGACGGATTCGGGCCGACGCCGTCGTTCTGATCCCAGATCGCGAGGATGCGCGACTGTCCTCCGCTGATGAAATCCGCGTGCGTCCAGTCGATGCCGGTGTCGACGACGCCGATGATGACGCCCGTGCCGTCGAGCGTGCCGAGGTCCGAGACTCCGTTTTTGAGCGCGCCCAGGATCAGCGCGCCGTTGGTCGCGGCGGAGCGGATGACGTCGTTGGTGGGATGCGCCTTGCGGTCGGCCTCGATCGAAAGGACGTCTCCGTCGGCCTCGAGCTCGTCGAGCACCGACACCGGCGCGCTCCCCGTGACGACGGCGCCGACCTGGCTGCCGACGCGCAGTCGGCCGTGCCGCGCGGCGAGAGCCTCCTTGCGCGCGCCGGGAGCGAGCTTGACGAGGAAGCGCACGATCGGGTCGGGGGCCGCGACCCCTTGCAGCCTCGGCACCGACGCCACGGCGTTCTTGGCGACGAGCAATCGGCCGTCGAGCTTGGAGGCCGCGCGCGCGGCGGAAACGAGCGCGAATAAAAGGGCGGCAAGAAGGGCGGGAGCGCGCATCTCTTAAGGAAGTATAGACGGGCGGGCCGCCCAAAAGATGGCGGGATTATTTCAGGAAAAACGCCGTGGATTACTGCGCTTTCAGTCCGAGCGCTCGGCGGAAATCAGGCCGATGTCGATGCCCTTGACCACGGCCTCGGTGCGGTTGCTGACGGAGAGCTTCTGGAACATGCTGTTGAGATGGTTCTTGACGGTCTTGACCGAGCACTGGAGCGAGCCCGCGATCTCCTTGTTCGAGTTGCCGCGGCCGAGCAGGGCGAGGACCTTGATCTCCGTCTTCGTGAGCGCGACGAGCGAGGCTTCGCTCGAGGCGTTGCCCATCTGGCGCAGGCCGTCGATGAGCTTGCTCATGACGGGTTGGGGGATCATGACGCCTTCGTTGGCGAAGGCCTTGAGCGCGTTGACGAGCTCGGAAGCCGGAAGCATCTTCGACAGATACCCGTTGGCGCCCGCTTGGATCGCCTCCATCACGTGCGACTCGTCCTCGAACGAAGAGAGGATCAGCACGTTCGTGTTCGGGCAGTCCTTGTGGATCTGGCGCGTCGCCTCGATGCCGTCCATGTGAGGGAGCTTGATGTCGAGCAGGATCACGTTCGGGCGCAGCTTCTTGACGAGGCGCAGCGCTTCCTGTCCGTCGGCGGCCTCGCCGATGACCTGGATGGCCTTCTCGTTCTCTAGAAGGTCCTTGATGCCCTCGCGAAAAAGCGTCTGATCGTCCGCGATGACGACGGTGATCTTCTTCTTGGCCAATGCTCCTCCCGACAAAATCGTCGACTGCCCGTCGCACGTACTATACAAAAATACGCGAGCGCGTTGGCAAGCGCCGATTTCTTGAGCCGACACGAGCGATGTGCTAGAATAACCTCGCGGCGCCGTAGCTCAGGGGTTAGAGCGGACGTTTCATAAGCGTTAGGTCGGAGGTTCGATTCCTCCCGGCGCCAAATTTACCCGTCCTTTGCATGCAGTGCGAAGGGCGGGTTTTTTATTCGCGATTTGACGCTTGTTTGACTTCGCACCGGAAAAAGAAATAGGATTAGTCCGCCGTCAGACGCGATTTCTTGGAGGGAATGCCATGGGAGAGACACTCGTCGTCGTCAGCAAGATCAAGAAGCTCGTCAAGGACGCCGGCTTTCGCACCGGCGGCGATTACATCGACGGCCTGTCGGGCAAGATCGGCGCCATCATCAACGCCTCGATCGAGAAGGTCAAGGCCGACGGCAAGAAGAAGACGCTCGGCGCCGAGGACCTTTAAACCCACGTAGATGCGAACGTTCAGGGACTTCATGGAGGAAGCTCTCTACGACCCTGAACGTGGATTTTATCAGAAGCGCTCGCCGACGCAGGACTTCTACACCGCCCCGGAGCTCCATCCCGCGTTCGGCTCCGTGCTCGCCCGAGAGATCGCGCGGCGCTTCGACGTTTTAAAGGAAGCCGGCGTCCCGGGGCCCTATTCGATCGTCGAGATGGGCTCGGGCGAAGGACGGCTCGCGCGCGCGATCTTGACGGCGCTGCGCGCCTCGGCCCCGGCATGGGCGTCCACGACGCGCTACGTCCTCGTCGAGCGCGCCCGCCAGGCCTTGCTCGACAGCGTCGTCTCGTTGTCGGCCGACTTCGAGCGCGTGATCGGGTACTCGCGCCTCGAGGAAGTGCTTCCCTGCGCGGGCGTCTTCCTGTCCAATGAGCTCGTCGACGCCTTTCCGGTGCATCTGCTCGAGAAGCGCGACGGGCGCGTCTTCGAGGTCTACGTCGAGGAATCCGGACGCACACTCCTTTCGGACCTGTCGACCGACGAGCTGCGGCCCTTCGCCGAGTCCGCAGCGTCCTCGCTGCAAGACGGCGAGCGCCACTCCGTCAACCTGGAAGCGCGGCGCTGGCTGGCGCTCGCCCGCGCTAAGCTCACGGCGGGCTATCTCATCACCATCGATTACGGCCGGCGGATGGCCGGCGCCCCGAATCCGCCGCGCTCCTTCGAGCGCCATCGCGTCGACGACGAGGGCCTCACGGAGCGCGCGGGCTCCAAGGACCTCACGGCGTCGGTGGACTTCGACGCGCTCATCGACGGGGGGAAGCAAGAAGGGCTCGAGCTCGTCTCGTTTACGACCCTCGGCCGTTTCCTCATAGAAGGGGGCATCGCCGACTGGCTCGCCTCCGGCGACGAGTCGGTCGAGTCGTATCGCTCGCGGGCCAAGGTCAAGACGCTGATCCATCCCGACGGCATGGGGGAAGTCTTCAAGGTGCTGATCCAACGCAAGAACCCGGAGCCGACTCCATGCTGAGCGCCTACGCCACGATCTATTTCATCGTCCTGCTCGCGATCGCCTTCGCCGCCGTCACGCTGCTCGCCGCCAAGCTCCTGCGCCCGCGCGTGGAGTACGCGCGCAAGCTGACGACCTACGAGTGCGGCATGCCCGCCGTGGGCACCACGGAAGTCAAGCTCAACATCCGCTTCTACGTCTTCGCGCTGCTCTTCGTGCTCTTCGACGTCGAGACGCTCTTCGTCTATCCGTGGGCGGTGACCGCCCGCGGCATCGGGCCGGTCGCGATCGCGGAGATGGGCGTGTTTCTCGCAATCTTGTTCGTCGGCCTGGCCTACGCCTGGGCCAAGGGGGCCTTGCAGTGGGAATAGTCATCGAGAAACTGCCGGGCATCACCAAAGGCCTTCCCGGCGGCGAGCTGCTGCTGACGACGGCTGATTACTTCATCGATCTCGGCCGCAAGATGTCCATGTGGCCGATGACCTTCGGCCTCGCCTGCTGCGCGATCGAGATGATGGGCTCCTACGCCTCGCGCTTCGACTTCGACCGCATGGGCGTCATCCCGCGCGCTTCTCCTCGCCAGGCCGACGTCATGATCGTCGCCGGGACCGTTTGCAAGAAGATGGCCGAGCCGATCCTCGAGATCTATCATCAGATGCCGGAGCCGCGCTTCGTCATCTCGATGGGCTCGTGCGCGAACTGCGGCGGCCCGTATTACGACTCGTACTCCGTCCTCAAGGGCGTCGACCGCATCGTGCCCGTCGACGTCTACATCCCGGGCTGCCCGCCTCGGCCCGAGGCCCTGCAATTCGCCGTGGTCAAGCTTCAAGAGAAGATCATGAAGATGCGCACGATCGAGAAAGGCGCGGGCGCCACGCTCCAGCAGCAGCGCGGCAGCCGCGACATCCTCGGCGAGATCAACGAGCCGGACCTCCCCAAGCCCGAGATCGGGCCGAAGATCGAGATCGGCTGATTTTTATGACCCAAGAAGACCTCCTGACCAAGCTCGCCGCGAAGATCCCGAACCTGGAGAAGGCCCCGACCCAGGTCAAGGATTATCTGACGATGCGCATGAAGTCGCGCGACGAGCTGCTGCCCGCCGCCAAGGCCCTCAAGGACATGGGCTACGACTATCTGGAGATGATCTCGGCGACCGACTGGCTCGGCGCCGTCAAGCCCGAAGGTTACATCCGCAACCCGAACCCGATCGTCTTCCTGCCTGAAGGCGCGACGCCGCAGTCGATCCCGACGGCGACGCCGGGCTTCCCGTATCGGCCGGTCTTCGACCTCATCTGGTGCTTGGCCAGCATCTCCGACCGCGCGCGCGTCTTCCTCAAGCTCGAGGTGAAGCGCGACAATCCCTCGGTCCCCAGCTTGACCGGCCTTTTCAAGGCGGCCGATTGGCAGGAACGGGAAGTGTTCGACCTGCTCGGCATCCGCTTCGACGGCCACCCGAACTTGACGAAGATCCTCACGCCCGATTTCCTCGTCGGCCATCCTCTGCGCAAAGACTACGTCCACGTCAAGGACCGCTTCGATGAGTAGCGCCAGCGAGCTTTTTATGGAAGGAGAAACGCCCGCCACCCGCGAGAAGCCGATCAAGACGGACTCGATGTTCATCAACCTCGGGCCCCAGCACCCGTCGACGCACGGCGTGCTGCGCGTCGGCCTGACGATCGACGGCGAGGTCATCACCAAGGCCGTCCCCGACGTCGGCTATCTGCACCGCGGCACGTCGAAACTGGCGGAAGTCCGAGGCTACCATCATTGCGTGGTGCTGACCGATCGCTGGGACTACGTCTCGGCGATGCCGAACAACCTCGTGTTCTGCCTCGCGGCCGAGAAGCTCATGGGCGTCAAGGTCCCGCCGCGCGCCGACGCCCTGCGCGTGATCATGTGCGAGATGAACCGCATCGCCTCCCACTTGCTGTTCTTCGGGACGTACGGGATCGACATCGGCGCGTTCACGCCGTTCCTCTACGCGTTTCGCGAGCGCGAGATGGTCCTGGACCTCTTCGAGATGCTCTGCGGCGCGCGCCTGACGTACAACTACATCCGCCTGGGCGGCGTCATGGTGGACGTCTCGGACGAATGGCTCAAGAAGTCCAAGGAGTTTCTCGATTACTTCAAGCCCCGCCTCGACGAGTACGACACGCTCTTGTCCTACAACCCGATCTTCATGGCGCGCACGGAAAAAGTCGGCCTGATCTCTAAAGAGGTCGCGGTCAACTGGGGCCTCTCCGGCCCGAACCTGCGCGGCTCCGGCGTCAACTACGACGTCCGCAAGGCCGATCCTTACTCGGGCTACGACCAGTACCAGTTCGACATCCCGCTCGGCAAAACAGGCTCGTGCTGGGACCGTTACTTCTGCCGCGTCAGCGAAATGAGGCAGTCGGTGCGCATCGTCGAGCAGGCGATCGAGAAGCTCCCCGCCGGCCCGTTCATGGCGACGGGCGTCGCCAAGGTCCCGAAGCCGCAGCCCGGCGAGGCCTACGCTCACGTCGAGGGCGCGCGCGGCGACTTAGGCATCTTCCTCGTCAGCGACGGGCAGGCGAGCCCGTTTCGCATGCACACCAAGGCCCCGTCCTTCATCAATCTCGCGATCCTTCAAGAGATGCTCGTAGGCCACAAGGTCTCCGACGTGATCGCCATCCTCGGCTCGACCGACATCGTCTTGGGCGAGGTGGACCGCTAATGGCTGACGAAGAGAAAGAAGCTCCCAAACCGGCGCCCGCTCCGGCCGCCGCCGTCGCGCCTAAGCCCGCGCCAAAACCCAAGGTCGTCATCCCCGATCCCGTCTTTAACGACGCCAACGGCAAGCTGCTGCACAACACGCGCTATTGGCCGACGGAGTTGTGGGCCAACCCGTGGTCCAGCCCTTCCTATAGAAATGGTGCATTGATGCTGGGCGGCATCCTCATCGGCATCCTCGGATTGGGCGCCGCGATCGGCGAGCTTTCCGTGTGGGGAGACAAGCTCTACGCCTTGATCGGCACGCTCGTGGCCAAGAAACATCTTCCTCCGATCACGACCGACGCCGTTTGGGTGGCGATCAAGGCGCTCATCGTGCTGCACGTGATCTTGATCAACGGCCTCTGGGCCATCTGGTGGGAGCGCAAGATCAGCGCGCACATCCAGTCGCGCGTGGGGCCCACCTACGCGGGCGGCTTTCACGGCTGGGCTCAGACGATCTTCGACGGCATCAAGCTCCTATTAAAGGAAGACATCACCCCCGCCGCCGCCGACGGCGTCGTGCACGCGCTGGGCCCCGCCATCGTCGTGGCGCCCGTCGTGATCGCGTTCGCGCCGGTCCTCTTCGGCCGCGAGCTCACGGCCGCCAACATCGACATCGGCGTGCTCTACATCTTCGCCTTCGCGGGCATCTCGGTCATCGGCATCGTCATGGCCGGCTGGGCGTCGGGCAACAAGTACTCGCTGCTCGGCGGCCTGCGCGCGACGGCGCAGCTCGTCAGCTACGAGCTGCCGCGCGGCTTTTCGGTCGTGCCCGTCGTGATGTTCGCGGGCTCGCTCAACCTCGCGCAGATCGCGCACATGCAGGCGGGCTACAAGTGGGGCTTCATGCCGAAATGGTTCGTTTTCTATCCGGTGATGGGCCAGATCGCGTTCGTGATCTTCCTCATCGCGTCCGTCGCCGAGACCAACCGCACGCCCTTCGACATCCCGGAAGCCGAGTCCGAGCTCGTCAGCGGCTTCCACACGGAGTACTCGGGCATGAAGTGGTCGATCTTCTTCCTCGCGGAGTACGGCTACGTGCTGCTGGCGTCGTTCCTCTTGGCGACGTTCTTCCTCGGCGGCGGCGCCTCGCCGTTCTTCTTCGATCACCTGATCCCGAGCTGGATCTGGATGCTCGCCAAGGCGATGCTCATGATGTTCGTGTTCCTCTGGATCCGCTGGACGTTCCCGCGCTTCCGCGCCGACCAGCTCATGGATTTCAACTGGAAGTTCCTGCTGCCGTGGAGCTTCGTCAACATCGCCGTGGCGGGCGTCTACCTGCTCATGCTCCCCTAAAAACATGATCGACTACTTCGGGAAGATCTTCTCCGTCACGAAAGCCACGCTGCAAGGCATGTGGATCACGCTCAAGTACATGTTCAAGCCGTCGATCACGGTCCACTACCCGACGGAGAAGCTCGTGCCCTTCGAGAAGTTCCGGGGCGCGCTGCTCTTCGACGCCGACGTCTGCATCTCCTGCAACCTGTGCGTGAAGGCCTGCCCGTCGACCTGCATCGCGCTCGAGAACGCGACGGTCCCGGACCCCAAGAACCCGGAGCTCAGGAAGAAGGTCGCCAAGGTCGACTGGTACGTGATCGACTACGGTAAGTGCAACTTCTGCCGCCTCTGCGAGGAAGCCTGCCCGACCAAGCCCAAGAGCGTCTGGCACAGCCTCGACTACGAGGTCGTGTTTTTTTCCAGGGACGAAATGGTCCGCTGCTGGAAAGCCGGGATCGGCTTCGTCGGCAAGTTCTGGGATCGCGGCGCCAAGGAGTTCAAGGACCCGCCCGGCCAGGTCCAGATCCAGACCGTGCAGGCGCGCAGGTAAAGGAATCCATGATCGCTCAATTCATCTTCTGGTCGCTGGCCGCGCTGACCGCCGTCTCCGCCCTCGGCGTCGTCACGATGCGCAACACGGTGCATTCCGCGCTGTCTCTCGGCGTCTGCTTGATGGGGGTGGCCGGGCTCTTCGCGACGCTCGGCGCCGATTTTCTTTTCGCCGGGCAGATCCTCGTCTACGTCGGCGGCGTCGCCGTCTTGATCATGTTCGTCGTGATGCTGCTCGGCCGCGCCTCGGACCTCCATCTGCGCCAGGTCAACAACCAATGGGCGGCGGCCCTCTTGATCTGCGCGATCTCCGCCGTCGGCCTTTGGCGGATCGTCAAGGCGTTCCCGTTGACGGGGAATCCCTCGACGCTCGCGCCGACCACCAAGCCGCTCGGCCTTCTGTTGATGTCCGACTACGCGGTCCCCTTCGAGGTCGTCTCCCTCGTCTTGACCGGAGCGCTGCTCGGCGCGATCTACTTCTCGCACCTGGAACGGGAGGCGGCCAAGTGATCACCCTCTCGCACTATCTGGCGCTGAGCTTTTTCTTGTTTCTCGTCGGCATCTTCGGCGCGTTGACGCGGAGAAACATCATCGGCATCCTGATGAGCATCGAGCTTATGTTCAACGCCGCCAACATCAACCTCGCCGCGTTCAACCGCTTCGTGCATCCGTCCGGCGTAGCGGGCCAGGCGGTGGCGCTTTTCATCATCACGATCGCGGCGGCCGAGGTCGTCGTCGGCCTCGCGCTCGTCTTGTCCATCTATCGCAACGTCGACACCGTCTACGTCGAAGAATTCAACCTCTTAAAAGGCTGATCATGCTCGAGCACGTCTACCTGATCCCGATCATCCCGCTGCTGACCTCGCTCGTCATTCTGCTCGCCTTCAAGGAGAGCGAGCACTCCCCGGCGCCGTACCTCGGCATCGCGGCGATGGGCTGGTGCCTCATCCAGTCCTGCGCGATCTTCTACCAGGTCGCGGTCGGCGTCGTTCATCTTCCCTACGAAGCCTCGATGCCGTGGTTCTCGCTGCCGATCGAGGTCGGCGCGAAGGCCTTCAGCTACACGATGCCGATCGGCGTCTTGATCGACGGACCGGCCGCCGTGATGCTCGTCGTGGTCACGCTCGTCAGCACGCTCGTGCAGCTCTACTCGCTGGCCTACATGCACGGCGACCCGCGGTTCAAGCGCTATTACGCGTTTCTCTCTTTCTTCACGGCCTCCATGCTCGGCCTCGTCGTCTCCAGCAACCTGCTCGTGACGTTCATGTGCTGGGAGCTGGTCGGCGTCTCCTCGTACCTGCTGATCGGCTTCTGGTTCGAGAAGCCGGGTCCCGCCTACGCGTCGAAGAAGGCGTTCATCACCACGAAGCTCGGCGACTGCGGCCTGTATCTGGCTTTGCTCTTCATCTTCGTCAAGGTCGGCAGCTTCCAGATCCCGCAGATCCAGGACGCGGTCTCGCGCGGCTACCTCGGGGGCGCGGCGGCGACGGCGATCGGCCTCGGGCTTCTCTGCGGCGCGGTCGGCAAGTCCGCGCAGTGGCCTCTTTTCATCTGGCTTCCGGACGCGATGGAAGGCCCGACGCCCGTCTCCGCCCTCATCCACGCCGCCACGATGGTCGCGGCGGGGATCTATCTCGTCGGCAAGACCTATTTCATCTACGCGGCGAGCCCGATCGCGATGGGCGCCGTGGCCTGGATCGGCCTGATCACCGCGCTCCTCGCCGCCTCGATGGCTCTCGTCGCCTACGACATCAAGCGCGTGCTCGCCTTCTCGACGGTCTCGCAGCTCGGCTTCATGATGTGCGCGCTCGGCGCCGGCGGCTACACGGCCGGCCTCTTCCACCTGACGACGCACGCCTTCTTCAAGGCGCTGCTGTTCCTCGGAGCGGGCTCCGTCATTCACAGCGTCCACACCAACGACATGCGCCAGATGGGCGGTCTTTCGAAGAAGATGCCGGTCACGTTCGTGACGATGACGATCGCGACCTTCGCGATCTCCGGCGTCCCGCCGCTCTCGGGCTACTACTCGAAGGACCTCATCATCGAAAAAGTGTGGGAGTACAGCCCGCTCATGTGCGGCCTGCTGATCTTCGCCGCGCTGCTGACCTCCTTCTACATGTTCCGCCTCGTGTTCCTGACCTTCCTCGGGGACAATCGCGACCACGAGAAGTACCATCACGCGCACGAGTCGCCGCTGCTCATGACGGGCCCGCTCATGCTGCTCGCCCTCCTCTCCATCTTCAGCGGCATGCTCCTGGCCAGCGGGGGCTTTTTCGAGCGCCTGGTGAGTTTCCCGATGCCGGAAGTCGCGCACGCCGAGGTGCCGGCGCATCTCGGCCTGGTCGTGACGGCGCTGGTGCTGTGCTCGATCGCGCTCTCGTGGCTCTTCTACGGGCGGGGGGACTTCAAGCTCGCCGAGTCCTGCAAGAGCAAGCTCTCGCTCGTCTTCAACGTGCTCGAGAACCGCTACGGCTTCGACGCGCTCTTCTTGGGCTTGGTGGCCGCGGCCGACCGCTTGGCGAAAGTCGCCTTTTGGTTCGATTCCTCGGTCATCGACCAGTTCTTCGTCGACCTCTGGGGCCTCGTCGCGCAGATCGCCGCGCAGGTCAGCAACGCGCTGGACTTGCTCGTCGTCGACCGCACCGTCGACGGCTTCGGGGGCTTGAGCGTGGACCTCGGCGTCGGCTTGCGCTCGCTCGTCGCCAACGGCCAAGTCCAAGAGTACCTGATGTATATCGCGATCGCCGTCAGCCTCTTCACCACTTTGATTCTATCGCGCTAGGAGAAACATAACATGATGCTCAGCCTCGTCACCTTCCTCCCTCTCCTCGGAGCCCTGCTCATCCTCGCGGTTCCGAAAGAAAAGGAGCGGGCGATCCAAGCCGTCGCGCTGATCGCGGCCGGCCTCTCGCTGGCGGTCTCGCTGGCGATGATCGCGCTCTTCGACAAGACGACGCCCAACATGCAGTTCATCGAGCGCTTCAGCTGGATCCCGTCGATGGACATCCACTACGTCCTCGGCGTCGACGGCCTTTCCTTCCCGCTGATCCTGCTGACGACGTTCATGACCTTCCTCGCGCTGATCGGCTCGCTCGGCATCAAGGAACGGATCAAGGAGTACTTCTTCTGGTTCCTCGTGCTGGAAACGGGAATGCTCGGGGTGTTTGAGTCTTTAGATCTCGTGCTCTTCTACGTGTTCTGGGAGATCACGCTCGTGCCGATGTATTTCTTGATCGGCATCTGGGGCGGCCCGAAGAAGGAGTTCGCGGCCATCAAGTTCTTCTTGTACACGCTGTCCGGGTCCGTCTTCATGCTGCTGGCCATCTTGGCGGTGTATTTCAACACGACGCCGCACACCTTCGACCTGATGACGCTGATGAACGCGCACGTGGGCTGGAGCGCCAAGTTCCAGATCCTCGTTTTCCTGGGCTTCTACTTCGGCTTCGCGATCAAGATCCCGGCCTTCCCGTTCCACACGTGGCTGCCGCTCGCGCACGTCGAGGCCGCGACGGCGGTATCGGTCATCCTGGCGGCGGTGCTGCTCAAGATGGGAGTCTACGGCCTCATGCGCATCTCTTACGGGATGCTGCCGCTGGGCTTTACGTGGTTCTTGCCGATGCTCATCGCGATCGCCACGATCAACATCGTCTACGGCGCGCTGTGCGCGATGGCGCAGACCGACATGAAGAAGATGGTGGCCTACTCGTCGGTCAACCACATGGGTTATTGCTTGCTCGGCATCGCGGGCATGACGGCGACGGGCTTCACGGGCGCCGCGCTCCAAATGATCAACCACGGCGTCATCACGGGAGCGCTGTTCCTTCTCGTCGGCGTTATTTATGACAGGGCCCATACCCGCGACATCTCCGCCTTCGGCGGCCTCGCGGCGCGCGTGCCGGTCTACGCGGGCCTGATGTTCCTGGCCTGCTTCGCCTCGCTGGGCCTGCCCGGCCTTTCCGGCTTCATCGGCGAGTTCTTCTGCTTCCTCGGCGCCTTCAGCCGCTGGAAGGTCTACACCGCGGTCTCGGTCCTCGGAGTCCTGTGCACGGCCGCCTTCTTCCTGCGCATGATGGAGAAGGTGTTCCTCGGGCCGTTCAACGCGAAGTGGCAGGGCCTGCAGGACATCAGCGCGCGCGAGCTGGCCTCCATTCTGCCCTTGGCGGCGGCGACGATCGCGCTCGGCGTGTGGCCGAACCTCGCCCTCGACTTCATGAACACCACGCTGATCCACATGGCGGGGCTTTTTAAGTGAACAACCTGCACTTGATCTACCCCGAGATCGCGCTCGGCGCGATGGCTCTGGGCCTCATGGTGGCCGATCTGTTCGTGGCCGCCCGGCACGGCCGGCTGCTCTACCACCTGGGCTGGCTCGTCTCGGTCGTGACGCTGTGCCTCGTGGGGTTCACCATCAGCGACTCGTCGCATCTGCAGGGCGTGGGTCAGCTCTGGGCGGTCGATCCGCTCAGCCAGTTCTTCAAGATGCTGGTCTTGCTGACGACCGTCCTCGCGCTGCTGCTCGGGCTCGAGTACAAGCAGCTGCCGCCGCGGCACGCGGGCGTCTTCGTCTGCCTGCTTCTGCTCGCGACGACGGGCATGATGTTCCTCGTGTCTTCAATCGATCTTCTCATGACCTTCGTCTCGCTGGAGTTGATCTCGTTGACCTCGTTCGTCCTCGCCGGCTTCGAGCGCGGCAACGTCCGCTCCAACGAAGGCGCGGTCAAGTACTTCCTGTTCGGCGCGTTCTCATCGGCGGTGATGGCCTTCGGCATCTCCCTGTTCTACGGCGCGACGGGGACGACCCAGCTCGTGGGCCTCAAGGAGACCGGCGGGCCGCTGCTCATCTTGGGCGTCTTGCTGGTGCTGCTCGGATTCTGCTTCAAGGCGTCCGTGGCGCCGATGCACTTCTGGGTGCCGGACGCTTACGAGGGCGCTCCGACGCCCGTGACCGCCTATCTTTCGATCGCGCCCAAGATCGCCACGCTGGCGGCGATGGTCCGCGTGTTTAACGTCCTCCTTCCTGCTTCCATACTGGATCTGACGACCGTGCTCGCGCTGCTGGCGGGGCTGACGATGACGATCGGCAACTTCACCGCGTTCTTCCAGACCGACGTCAAGCGCCTGCTCGCCTACTCGTCGATCGCCCAGGCCGGCTACATCATGATCGCGATCGTCGCCGGGAACACGCTCGGCATCGAGGGCGTCCTGCTCTATTCTTTCGTCTACGTGTCGATGAACATCGGCGCGTTCGCGGTGGCGCAGGCCGTCTGCGACCACGGGCGGGGGAACTACGACCTCTCCTCCTTCGACGGGCTCGCGCGCCGCTCCTTCGGGCTCGCGCTCGCGATGTCTTTTTTCCTGCTCTCGCTCGCGGGCATCCCGCCGCTGGCGGGCTTCATCGGCAAGTTCTACATCTTCTCGGCGGCGGTCCAGTCCCATCACTACGGTCTGGCGACCGTCGGCGTGATCAACAGCGTGGTGTCGGTCTACTACTACATGAAGATCGCCTACCACATGTTCTTCAAGCCGGCGAAGGATCAAGCTCCCGTCGAGATCGGGCCCTATCTCTACGGCGGCCTGGCCGTCGCCGTCGCGGGAGTGATCTTGTTCGGGATCTATCCCGAGCCCCTCGTCGCCAGCATCCAAGCCTCGGCGCAGTACTTGCCGTAACGGCGGGGGCAGCCCCTAGCGGCTCCAGTCCGCGGGGTCGAACGAGGACATCTTCATCAGGCGCCACGCGGCGTAGGCCGCGATCAGGCCGGTCCAGCGCCACGCGCCGCCGCTCGCGCCCAGCGCGGCCGATTGAGCGCGCAGGAATTCGGGCAAGCCGGCCGCCCAGGACGCTCCCGCGGGCAGCGCGCGCGCGCACCCGGCGGCCGTCAGCAGAGCCGCGGCCGACAGCAGCAGCGGCCCCGCGACCTCGCGATCGGGATAAGCCTGAAGAAAACCCACATACGAGGCGAGCGCGGCGACCGCCAAGCCCAGACCCCCGACGAGCGCGATCTCGAAGGAAAGCGCCGGAGCTCCCGGAGCGAGCTCGTAGAGCGAGAAGACCACGCCGACGATCAAAGCCATGCCGGCCGCCCTCGCCACCCAGGAGCGGCCGCAGGATCGCATCAACGCGACGGCCGCGAGCGCGGCGGCCCAGCCGCCGCCGAGCCAATCGGCGTGAACGACGGAGAGCCAGGGCTTGCCGAAAAACAGCGCGAAGAGAGCCGCGAAAAGCAGCCCCGTGAAGACCGTCGGACTGGACGGGCCGATCGCCGGCGCGGGGGGAGGGGGCGGCGAAGGAGCCTCGGTCCTCACCGGCGAAACCGCGGCGGGCTCAGGCGCGCGAAGCGGCTCGGGTTCGGGCTCGGCCGCGGGCGGCGGGGGCGCAGGCTCGGGCTCGCGCGGCTCCTGCGGGAGCGGCTCCGGGATCACGATATGGATCGAGGTCCGGAGGGCGCGAGCCTCGCCGCGGTCGGGCGCGGCCTCGCTGTTGAGGAAGACCTCGAGCGGCTCGTCCAAGCCCTTCAGCTCCACTTCGCCGATGCTCGAGAAGCGCTTGCCCAGCCGCGCCTTGACTTGCGCGTAGGCCTCGCGGGAAAGACAGATCGCGCCGCCAGGCGTGACGCTCTGCAGGCGCGAGGCGATGTTGACCCAGTCGCCGTAGACGTCATCGTCGTCGACGACGACGTCGCCGACGTGGATCGAGACGCGGACCTTGAGCTGATAGGGGCCCGGCAAGTCGGCATTTCGCTTGGCGAACTCATCCTGCGCCTCGAGCGCGCATTGGACGGCGTTGACGGCGCTCGGGAACTCGATGAGATAGGAATCGCCGATCGATTTGACGACCAGGCCGGAGTACTTGAACGCGAGCTCGTCGAAGACCTTGTTATGCGCCTTGAGGCTGTCGAGCGCCAAGCTCTCGCGCTCGTGCATCAGGCGCGTGTAGCCCTCGATGTCGGTGAACATGATGGCGGCCAGCATCCTGCGTTCGGCCATGCGCGGAAAGTATAGCCCCGATTGGCGAAATTTGGTAGCCTCAAGCGATGCGCACGGCTCTGCCCCAGGCCCTCGCCTGGCCGCTGCTCCTGGCCTCGCTTTGCGTCTCGGGACTGACGGGCGCGAGCGTCGAGCGCAGGCTTTTCCCGGGCGTTCCTGAAGGCGCGGACCGCCTCTTCGCTCAAGACAGCGATCCCCAACCAGGCAGCGCGGGGCAGGCCTCCCAGCGCCTGCGCCAGACCGCCGATTCCTACGTCGCCGACTACCGCTTCCTGAACTTCAACCACGATGAGCTCTCCGTGCGCTTTCAAAGCCGGAAGTCGGCCTTGGGACCGTACAACGCCGAATACGGCTACTCGAAGAAGGACCTGGCCGAGCTCAGCCAATGGCAGGAGAACGCGCGGCAGGGCATCTATCGCCTGGCCGTCAAGTCGCACAAGAGCCAGTCCCAGCTCGACGCCGCCCTCGCCAACATCAAGGCCCAGTACGACCAAAAAGTCGCGGAGTACATGCAGTCGAAAGCCTGTCACGTCTACCCTCAAAACGTCGTCGAGGTCGATGTGCCGCTTGTCGTGCGCCGCAACGCCCCTTTGCTCAAGTCGATCGCCGGGGCGCTCGACCAAGTCGCGCAGCAGAAGCAGTACGACCAGGAAAGCGTCATCGGCGCCGTCGCCTCGCTCGTCCAGACGGCGCTCGTCTACAAGGTGCCGCCGGACATCGTCGGCGACGTCCACACCGTCGGCTTCGTGCCTCCGGTGACGACCCTCGTGCAGGGCTGGGGCGATTGCCAGACGAAGACCGCCTTGCTCGCCTCCGTGCTCGCGAATTGGCCCAGCATGCGGATGGTGGGCGTCGCCGTCCCGGGGCACTATCTGATGGCCGTCCTGCGCATCCCGGGCAAGGACGAGGCTTTCGTCGAGCACGAAGGCCTTCAATACGTGCTCATCGAGCCGGCCGGACCGGCGTGGCTGCCGCCCGGCATGATCTCGGAGCACAGCCAAGAGCTCATGGCCGCCTCGGACGGCTTCCGGATCGACCCGTTTTTCTGAAATAGGAGACATCCATGTTCGTCACCCGCGTCGTCATCAGCATCTTCGAGTTCACGCTCTCCGTCGTCATGTCGGGCCTGACGATCGGCCTGACCTATCGCGTTTTCATCTCCGCGAACCCGGACTTCGACATGGAGGCCGAGATCGGCAAGGGCAACACGGCCGTCGGCGTCCTCATGGGGGCGATCCTGTTCTCGGCCTCCCTGATCTTGCAGCGCGGGCTGTCGTCGGTCGTCAGCATGTTCAGGCTGCAGATGAGCGCGCCCGCCGAAGGCGGGTTCGCGCTCTGGCAGCTCGGGCTCATGACGCTCGGCCATCTCATGATGTCGCTCGTGCTGGCGCTCTTGACGATCTCGATCACCTTGCGCCTCTTCGGAAAATTGACGCGGCGCTTCCGGGCCGGCCAGGAGCTGCAAAAGGGCAACATGGCCGTCGGCGTCCTGCTTTCGGCCGTGGTCATCATCGCCGCGCTCTACGTCGGCGAGGGCGTCAGCTCGCTGTCGAAGGCCTTGGTGCCCCAGCCCTCGCTTTCCCGCGTCCAAATTCTGAGGTAAATAAGCTAAAATTCGACGGAATGGACGCCGCGACCCGCAAGGTCTTCGACGAGCGTTTCAAGGAGCTCCACCCGGCGCTCGAGCCCTAGGAAGCCGCCGTCGAGGCCCACCGCTGCCTTTATTGCTACGACGCGCCTTGCGTCACGGCCTGCCCGACGCACATCGACGTTCCCCGCTTCATCAAGCAAATCAGCTCCGATAATCTGCTCGGGTCCGCCAAGACGATCCTCGAGGCCAACGCGCTCGGCCACTCCTGCGCGCGCGCCTGCCCCGTGGAGGTCCTTTGCGAAGGGGCGTGCGTCTATCACGAGTGGCAGGAACGCCCGATCTCGATCGCGGCGCTGCAGCGCCGCGCCACCGACGCGCTCAATGAGTCCGGCCGCCAGCCCTTCAAGCCCGGGCCGGACAACGGGCGCCAGGTGGCCGTCGTCGGCGCGGGGCCGGCCGGCGTCGCCTGCGCGACCTATCTTCGCCGCCTCGGCTACGGCGTGACGATCTACGATCGCGACAAGACGCCCGGCGGCCTCAACACGTTCGGCATCGCCGAATATAAGATGACCGCCAAGGTCTCGCTCGATGAGATCGAGCGAGCCCTCAAGCTCGGCATCAAGCTCGAGCTCGGAGTGGAGATCGGCAAGGACCTCTCGGTTGATAAGCTGCGCTCGGAGTACGACGCGCTCTTCGTCGGCATCGGCCTGGGCGACACGAATAATCTCCGCGTGCCGGGCGAGGATCTCAAGGGAGTCTGGGACGCTCTCTCCTTTATCCGGTGCGTCAAGGAGCGCGACCTGAAGCCGCTCGGCAAGAGCGCCTGCACGATCGTCATCGGCGCCGGCAACACGTCGATCGACGCCGTGACCCAATCCAAACGCGCCGGCGCGGCGCGCGTGATCATGGCCTATCGCCGCGGCGAGGAGGAGATGGGCGCCTACGGCTTCGAGTACGCGCTCGCCAAATCCGACGGCGCCGAGTTCCTCTGGAACGCCGCGCCGGTGCGCGTCCTCGGCAAGACGAAAGTCGAGGGCGTGGAGTTCCAGCGCACGAAGACCGTCGCGGGCAAGCTGCAGCCCGCGCCGAAATCCAATTTCACCGTGGCCTGCGACCGCGTGATCAAAGCCATCGGCCAGACCAAGCAGTTGACGCTCGCGAAAACGCTCGGCCTCGCCCTCGAGAAGGACGGGCGCATCCAAGTCGACCCGGACACGCTGCAGACCTCCGCCGCCGGCGTCTTCGCGGGCGGCGACGCGATCAACGGCGGCAAGGAAGTCGTCAACGCCGCGGCCGACGGCAAGCGCGCGGCCTGGGGCATCCATCGGAGATTGCAGCCCGGGAAGCCGCCGCCTCCGGGCAACGACTATTGGATCTCCACCATCGACGGGCGCAAGGTCGCTCCGATCCCGGAAAGACATGGCTGATCTCTCGACGAACTGCGCCGGCATCAAGTCCCCGAACCCGTTTTGGCTCGCGTCCGCTCCGCCGTCGAACTCCGGCGAGCAGGTCATGCGCGCCTTCGAGTACGGCTGGGGCGGCGCCGTGTGGAAGACGATGGGGCAGGACCCGCCCGTCATCAACGTCACGTCGCGCTACGGCTCGATCGACCTCGGCGGCCAGAAGATCGCCGGCTTCAACAACATCGAGCTGATCACCGACCGGCCGCTCGAGGACAACCTGAAGGAAATCTATCAGGTGAAAAAGCGTTTCGCGAAGCACGCCGTCGTCGCGTCCTTGATGGTGCCCTGCGAGCGCAAGGCCTGGCACGACATCGTCAAGAAGGTCTGCGACGCGGGCTCCGACGGCATCGAGCTCAATTTCGGCTGCCCGCACGGCATGAGCGAGCGCGGCATGGGCTCGGCCGTCGGCCAGGTGCCCGAGTACGTGAAGATGGTCACTGAGTTCGTCAAGGAGAAGTCCTCGGTGCCCGTGCTCGTCAAGCTCACGCCGAACGTCGCCGACGTCCGGTTCCCCGCGCGCGCGGCGAAGGCGGGGGGAGCGGACGGCGTCGCGCTCATCAACACGATCAACTCCATCATGGGCGTGGACCTCAAGACCCTCAAGCCCAAGTTCGCCGTCGGCGGCAAGGTGTCCCACGGCGGCTACTGCGGCCCGGCGGTCAAGCCCATCGCGCTCAACATGGTCAGCCAGATCGCGACGGACGCCGAGACCAAGGGCCTTCCGATCTCCGGCATCGGCGGCATCTCCACGTGGTCCGACGCCGTGGAGTTCATGCTGCTCGGCTCGTCCTCGGTCCAGCTTTGCACGGCGGTCATGCACTACGGCTTTCGCATCATCGAGGAGCTCACCGCCGGCCTCGAGGACTGGATGGACGAGCAGGGCTTTACGAAGCTCGACGACTTCATCGGCAAGTCGGCGGGGGACATCGTCGACTGGAAGACGCTCAACCTCCATCACAAGACGGTCGCCAAGATCGACCACGCCAAGTGCATCGGCTGCGACCTCTGCTACGTCGCCTGCAACGACACGGCGCACCAGTGCATCGTCATCGACAAGAAGAAGAACGGGCGCAAGCCCGTCGTCATCGAGGAAGACTGCGTCGGCTGCAACCTCTGCTCCCTGGTCTGCCCCGTCGACGGCTGCATCACGATGACCGAGGTCAAGACGGGCCACAAGCCCCTGACCTGGGAGCAGTACACCAAGAACGGCTTCACGGGCTATAAAGAAGTCTACAAGCGGATGCACGGCTGATGCCTCCCGAAACCGACAATCTCAAGCTGCAGGAGCTCTATCAGGCGGATCAATCCGACCGCGGCAAGGTCTACGACTCCGCGGAGGCCGTCAAGGAGCTCCAGCTGCGCGACGGGATGCGCAAGAGCCTGCTCGTCGAGATGATCTCGCGCGGCGAGGTCAACACGCCCAACGACCTCTATCACGCCGCCGTGATCTTCCTGCACGGCGCCGAGCCCAAGGATTTTCTCGCCGCGCACCGCTTGTCCTCCATGGCCGCGATCAACGGCCACCGCCCGTCGCGCTGGCTGATGGCCTCGACGCTCGACCGCTTCTTGATGTCGGTCGGCTATCCCCAGGTCTACGGCACGCAGTTCGAGCACAACGCCGAGGACAACAAATATCAGCTGCGCCTTCCCATCGACGACTCGAACATCTTGTCGTGGGAGAAGAAGTTCTACAACGTGCCCACGGTCATCGAGCGGCTGGGCCAGCTCAACGGCAAGCTCGCCAAATGACCAACTACTGCTCCGGAGGTCCCTCCAAAATGTCCCGCATCGTCCGCTGCGGCCTGATCCAGACGTCCTGCGATTGGTCCACCCCGAAGTACTCGCTCAAAGAGATCAAGAAGAAGATGATCGACAAGCACGTGCCGATCATCGAGCAGGCCGGCAAGAAAGGCGTGCAGATGCTGTGCATGCAGGAGATCTTCTACGGCCCGTACTTCTGCGCCGAGCAAGACGACAAGTGGTACGACACGGCCGAGCCGATCCCCGGCCCGACGACGCAGCTGATGCAGAAGCTCGCGAAGAAATACAAGATGGTCATCGTCGTCCCGATCTACGAGACGCCGGCGGTCGGCACCTATTACAACACGGCGGCCGTGATCGACGCCGACGGGCAGCTGCTGGGGATCTACCGCAAGAACCACATCCCGCATTGCGCGCCCGGCTTCTGGGAGAAGTTCTACTTCAAGCCCGGCAACCTCGGCTATCCCGTGTTCCAGACGAAATACGGCAAGGTGGGCGTCTACATCTGCTACGACCGCCACTTCCCGGACGGCGCGCGGATTCTCGGCCTCAACGGGGCGGAGATCGTCTTCAACCCGTCGGCGACCGTCGCCGGCTTGTCGGAGTATCTCTGGAAGCTGGAGCAGCCCGCGCACTGCGTGGCGAACCAGTACTTCATCGGCGCCATCAACCGCGTCGGCACGGAGAAGCCCTGGAACATGGGCGAGTTCTACGGCCAGAGCTACTTCTGCGACCCGCGCGGCCAGATGAAGGCCGTCGGCCCCCGAGACAAGGACGCCCTCGTCGTCGCCGACCTCGACTTCGACCAGATCCTCGAGGTCCGCAAGACCTGGCAGTTCTTCCGCGACCGCCGGCCCGACACGTACCAGGAGCTCGTCCAGCAGCTGCCGTGACGGGGGAGAGCGTTATCCGCCGCGCGGCGGATACAAATGACGAGCGGCGCTCGACATTCGAGCGCCGCTCGGGCTACGAGGATTCCCCAGGCAGCTCCTGGAGCACCACGCACTCTCAGTATATGCCTCGATCGCGGACGCGTCAAGGGTACGACTGCCCCGGCCGGGATTCGAACCCGGATCTTCTTCGTAGCCAGCGTAGTGCTCTATCCGTTGAGCTACCGGGGCACTACGAACTACGAATGACCCCCCGAAAAAGTTCCATCGCTCGTCGGAGACCCTCATGATCGGCGCGCTGCTGGATTCGGAAATCGTCGAGCATCTCGGCGATCATTCCGAGTCCGCTCATTGGAACGCGGACATCGCCGCGACCGGCAAGAAAGAGCGCACGTGGGCCATGAAGGACATCATGGTCCTGTGGATCAGCATGTGCGCCTGCGTGCCGACGTACATGCTCGCGTCGTCCTTGATCGCCGAGGGCATGAACTGGTGGCAGGCCGTCGTGACGATCTTCCTCGGCAACTGCATCGTGCTGATCCCGATGGTCATGAACGCGCACGCGGGCACGAAATACGGCATCCCGTTCCCGGTCTATTGCCGCTCGTCGTTCGGCGTGCTCGGCGCGAACGTGCCGGCGCTTTTGCGCGCGCTCGTCGCCTGCGGCTGGTTCGGCATCCAGTCGTGGATCGGCGGGTGGGCGATCTTCAAGCTGCTCGCGATCTACTTTCCCGCGCTCGAGCAGGCGCCGGTGGCGATCGCCGGCATCACGCTGCCGCAGCTCGGCTGCTTCCTGTTCTTCTGGGCGATCAACATGTTCGTGATCTACAAGGGTGTCGAGTCGATCCGCTTTCTATTGAACATCAAGGCGCCGCTCTTGATCGCGCTCGGCCTCGCGCTGCTCGCCTGGGCGTACGTCGCGGCCGGGGGGTTCGGCGCCATGCTCGCCGATCCGGGCAAGCTGCACGGAGCGGCTTTCTGGAAGTTCTTCTTCCCGGCGCTGACGGGCATGATCGGCTTCTGGGCGACGCTGTCCTTGAACATCCCGGATTTCACCCGCTACGCCAAGTCTCAGCGCGATCAGATCTGGGGCCAAGCCCTCGGCCTGCCGACGACGATGGGGCTCTTCTCGTTC
The DNA here is from genome assembly GCA_964600165.1 of uncultured Elusimicrobia bacterium. GTDB lineage: Bacteria > Elusimicrobiota > Elusimicrobia > UBA1565 > UBA9628 > CAZRIP01. Next base: position 26,753 of record CAZRIP010000036.1, read on the forward strand.
ATCGGCGTGGCCGTCACCTCGGCCACCGTCGTGATCTACAAGGAGAGCATCTGGGACCCGGTCGTCTTGATCACGAAGTTCCGCAACCCCATCGTGCTCGCCGTCGCGCTCGTGTCCTTGTGCATCGCCACCCTGGCGACGAACATCGCCGCGAACGTCGTCAGCCCCGCCAACGACTTCGCGCACGTCTGGCCCAAGAAGATCGGCTTTCGCGAAGGCGGCTACATCACCGGCGTGATCGGCATCCTGATCCAGCCGTGGAAGCTCGTCGCCGATCCGACCGGCTACATCTTCAAGTGGCTCGTCGCCTACTCGTCCCTGCTCGGCTCGATCGGCGGGATCCTGATCTGCGATTATTTCGTGATCCGCGGCACGAAGCTCGACGTCCACGCGCTCTACGCGGGCAAGGGCAAGTATTGGTACGCGGGCGGCTTCAACCCCAAAGCTCTCGTCGCGCTCGTCCTCGGCATCGCGCCGCTCGTGCCCGGCTTCCTCGGCACGATCGGCGCGGCGAGCGTGGCGCCGTTCTGGATCACGCTCTACTCCTACGCCTGGTTCGTGAGCTTCGCGATCTCGTTTGCGGTATACTTCATCGCGATGAGCGGAGAGAAGGCGTGATCGCGCTCGCCTTGGGCGTCCTGCTCGCCAGCGCGGCGCGGGCCAAGCCGGCCGAGCGGGTCTTCGCCGTCGGAAATAAGGTCGCGGCCGTCTACAGCCACGAGGCGCAGTTCTTCATCTTGCCGCCGGACGCGATGGTCACCGTCGGCGGCCGCAGCGCGTTCGGACCGCTCGCGGAAAACGGCATGCTGCTGGTGTTGCCGGAGCTTCAGCCGGTCAAGACCGTGCGCTTCGGCGAGAAGATCGAGAGACCCGCCGCGCCCGAGCGCAACGCCTCCCGTTTCTTGATCTGCACCGATCCAGAGGAGATCGTCGAGTACATCGAGAAGAGCGCGTCCCTCGCGCGCTTTTGCGGAGTATTCGACGTCGCCGGCAAGGCCGTTTATGAGGCGCCGTCCGCGCCGGGCGAGTCGATCCAGGCCCTGGCCCTGTCCTCCGACGGCAATCAAGCTCTCTTCGAGTACCGGCGCGGCAAGGACGTCGAATCTTATCTCGTCTGGACGGAGAAGGCCAAGCAGCCGAAGACCTACAAGGCCGACATGCGCGACCTCGAACTGCGGCGCGCGCTCAACCGCTTCGGCCTCAACGACTGGAACCCCGAGCCGGAGAAGAACCCCAAACCTGGAGCGCACAACCCATGAGCTACGATCTGGTCGTTAAGGGCGGCACCGTCGTCACGGCCGCCGACACTTTCGTCGCCGACGTCGCCGTCTCCAAGGGCAAGGTCGCCGCGGTCGGCCAAGTCGCGGCCGGCGACGCGAAGGTCGTCGACGCGCGCGGGCAGATCGTGATCCCCGGCGGCATCGACGTGCACACGCACTTCGACATGCCGTTCATGGGCGCCACGACGGCCGACGATTTCACCACCGGCTCGACGGCCGCCGTCTTCGGGGGCACGACGTCCGTGATCGATTTCGCCATTCAGAAAAAAGGCGAGGCCCTGCGCCAGGCCTTCGACACGTGGCGCGAAAAGGCCGAGGGCAAGTCCGCCGTCGACTACGCGTTCCACATGATCGTGACCGATCTGCCGGAAAAGCAGGTCAAAGAGATGGACAAGATGGTCGACGAGGGCGTCTCGTCCTTCAAGCTCTTCATGGCCTACCCCGGCATCTTCATGTCGGACGACGCGACGATCTTCCGCGCGCTCTCGCGCACCAAGGAAAACGGCGGGATGATCTGCATGCACGCCGAGAACGGAGGCGTCATCGACGTGCTCGTCCAGAAGGCGCTCGCGGAGGGAAAGATCGAGCCGAAGTACCACGCGCTCACCCGTCCCATGTCCGCCGAGGCCGAAGCCACGCGGCGCGCGATCGCGCTCGCGGAAATGGCCGGCGTCCCGATTTACTTCGTTCACCTTTCCGCCGGCGACGCGATGGACGAGGTCCGGCGCGCGCGCGAGCGCGGCCAGCCCGTCTTCGCCGAGACCTGCCCGCAGTATCTTTACCTCTCCTACGACGACTACGAGCGACCGGGCTTCGAGGGCGCGAAGTTCGTGATGTCGCCGCCGCTGCGGCCGAAGGGCAACGAGGAGCGCCTCTGGAAGGGCCTCGTGCGCAACGATCTCCAAGTCGTCTCCACCGACCATTGCTCGTTCTGCATGAAGGTCAAGGGCGGCAAGGCCGGCAAGGAGCTCGGCAAGAAGGATTTCTCTAAGATCCCGAACGGCGCGCCGGGCGTGGAAACGCGCATGCTGCTCCTCTGGGACGCCGTCAGCAAGGGCTTGATCACGCAGTACCGCTTCGTCGAGATCACGTCGACGTCGCCTGCG
>CAZRIP010000037.1:0-29046 GCA_964600165.1 uncultured Elusimicrobia bacterium
GAGCGCATGCAGGCACTGCGCCGCCGCCAGGCGTTCATGCGTCTAAATTGGCGGCCGCGCGCGCTCGAGCAGAGGCAGGCGCTGCGCCGCGCGCTGGCGCAGCGCCGGAGCGTGCGCGCGGACCAGCTTCGAAACGTCCGCGCCGACATCGCGCGCCGCCGCTACGCCCGGCAGCAGCAGCGGCGGCAGCAGATACGCCAGCGCGTCCAGCAGCTCCGGCAGCAGCAAGAGCGGCGGCAGAAGCGGATTCAAGAGCTGCGGCGGCAGAAGGCGGAGCAGCACCGCCAGGCGATGGAGCAAAGGCAGCGGCAGCATGAGCAGCAGCGGCGAGAGGATCAGGCGCGCGACAAGGTCAAAGAAGAGCGCTTTGAACAAATGCGCGCCGAGCGCCAGCGCCGCCAGGAAGAGCGGCGCAAGCAGGTCGTCGAGGAGCGCCAGAAGCGGATGGCCCAGCAGCGCGAGGAGCGCCGCAAGAAGAAGCGCGAGCAAGACCAGAAGCAGCAGCGCTAAAGCTTGCCCGCGAGCAGCTCGTCGATCTTGGCCAGAAGCTCCTGCCGCGTCACGGGCTTGGTCATGAAGGCCGTGCCTCCGACCTCGATATTCCGGAAGAAATCGACGTCGTTGTGCGACGCGGTCAAAAATAAGATCGGCAGCGCGGCGAGGCGCTTGTGCGAGCGGACCTTGCGGCAGAGCTCGAAGCCGCTCGCTCCCGGAAGCCGGACGTCGAGGATCAAGAGGTCGGCGTCGAGCGCGGAGAGCCGCGTGGCGAGGCTCTCGCCCGACGCGAACGTCGCCAGTTCGAAACGCGGCGACAGCCATTGCCTGGCCAAGGCGAGGAAATCGGTCTCGTCGTCGACGAGCACCACGCGCGGCGTCCTGGGGGCCGCTTTGGTCATGGCCGCCGTCCCACTTCCCGGATCACGCTCAGAAGCTCCTTCTGGTCGTAGGGCTTGAGCACGAGCTTGACCGCGCCGACTTCTTGGGCCTTGCGCTTGGACTCGGCCGCCGCTCCCGCGGTCATGATGACGACCGCGGCGTCCTTGGTCCGCTCGTCGTCGCGCAGGCGGCGCGCGACTTGCCAGCCGTCGAGCCCGGGCATGACCGTGTCGAGCACGACGACGTCGGGATCGAGCTCGGAGGCCTTGGCGAGCGCCTCTTCGCCGTCGAACGCCGTGCCGATCTCGTAGCGCCCGTCGGCCTCGAGGCGGATGGCGAGCATCTCGACGAGGTCCTTCTCGTCGTCGACGATCAGGACTTTTTTCTTGGCGCTCACGGTTTGGCGCCCTCCGCGGAACGCGGCTTGGACGGCTGGCGCGGCGCGCCGTAGCGCGGCAAGGCGAACGAGAAGCGGCAGCCTTTGCTTTCAGGGCATTCCACGCGGATCGTCGCGCCGTGGAGCGCCATGATCTCCTTGCAGATCGCCAGGCCCAGCCCGGTCCCTTTGTAGCCCTCGCCGCCTTTCGGCCGGTTGACTTGAACGAATTTGTTGAAGAGCCCGCCCATCCGTTCGGGCGGGATGCCCGGGCCGTCGTCGATCACCTCGAAGAGCACGCCGCGCGAGCCGACGTCGCTCGCCTTGACCTCGGCGCGGCTCTTGGCGAAGCGCACGGCGTTGTCGACGAGGTTGAGGAGCACCTCGGCGATGAGCTCCGGGTCGGCGTCGACCTCGGGGAGGTCGGGCTCGATGTTGGACGTCAGCTGCTTCTTGGCCGCGCGTCCGGCGGCGCGAAAATCCGCCACGACGTCGTCGACGAGAGCTTTCGGCTTGCAGGCCTTCTTGTGCGCGGCCGCCTGCCCGGACTCCAGGCGCGAGAGGTCCAGCAGGTTGTTGATCATCTTCGTGAGCCGGAATAGGTTGCGGTCCGCCAGGCCGACGACCTCGCGCTGCTTGGGCTGCAGCGGGCCGACGATGCCTTCCTTGAGGTTGTCGATGGCGCCCTTGACGATCGTCAGCGGCGTCCTGAGCTCGTGCGAAACGGTGCCGATGAGGTCGTCTTTGAGCTGATCGAGCCGCCGCCGCTCGCGCACCTCGGCCTTGAGCTGCTCGACGCGCTGGACCTCGGTGATGTCGGTCAGGGAGACGAGCAGCGCGGGCTTCCCGCGCCATTCGATCTCCGTGACTCGGAGGTCGACCGTCTTTTCCAGCCCCTTCGGGCAGACCACGCGCGCCTGCCGCTTGAGGGAAGGCGACAGAGGCTCGGGGAACGGCTTGTCGAGCAGCTCTTCTTTCGCGCGCCCGAAGATCTGCTCGGCGGAGGCGTTGACGAAGCGCATCTTGCCGGCGGCGTCGACGACGATCATGCCCTCGGCCGCCTTCTTGATGAGATTCTCCGCCTGGCTGCGCAGCTTGTGGCGCTCGATCGCGTACCAGATCGCGCGCTTGAGAAGACGCGAGTCCGAGGTCGACTTGATCAGGTAATCCTGCGCTCCGAGGCCCATGGCCTCGAATGCCGCCGACTCGTCGCCGAGGTTGGTCATGACGATAACCGGCGCGTCGTAGCCGCGGTCGAGCAGGCGCTTGATCGTGTCGAGGCCGCGGCTGTCGGGCAGCGTCAAGTCGAGCAGCACGGCGTCGAAGCGCGCGGCGTCGAGGAGCTTGAGGCCGAGAGAAAGGCGATCGGCGCGCTCGATCTCGAACTTCAGGTTCATCGAGTCCGGCTCCTCGAGGCAGATCCGGATGATGTCGACGTACTCGATGTCGTCCTCGATGATCAGCAGCGAGATCGCGCGGTTCATGAGGGCCCCCAGAGCGGGAGCGTCGCGGTGAAAGTCGAGCCCACGTCCGGCGACGACCGGACCCAGACGTCGCCGCCGTGGAGGCGCGCGATCTTCCGGCAGCAGGCGAGGCCCAGGGCGCTGCCGTCATAGTCGGAGCGCGGGTTGAGCCGCCGAAAAGGCTCGAAGAGACCGGCCGCGTCGCGCGCGTCGAAGCCGATGCCGTTGTCAGAGACGGAGATCGCGGCGAACCCGTCGGCGCGCTCGACCGCCCAGATCTTGACTCGCGGCGGCCGCGCCGCGGAGCGGAACTTGAGCGCGTTGGAGATGATTTGGAGCAGGAGCAGCCGAGCTTGCGCGGCGTCGGCCCTGACCGCCGGCAGCGGCCCGAGCTCCACGTCGGCGGCGTTGGCCACGACCGCGGAGTGAAGGGTCTCGAGGACGTCGCGCGCGGTCTCCGACAACTCGACTTTTTCGATTTGTCGCGAGCCGTCGCCGAGCTTGGAGTAGCGCTGCAGGTCGTCGATGAGGCGGGACATCCGGCGGGAGCCTTCGATCATGCGCCCCAGGAACCGAAGCGACGTCGGATCGAGCTTCTCCGCGGCCCGGCGCTCCAGAAGCTCGCCGAACGAGACGATCTTGCGCAAAGGCTCCTGCAGGTCGTGGGCGCACGCCGACATGAGCCTGTCGGTCTCGGCAAGCGAGCGCTCGAGCTCGCCCGTCCTGTCGCTGGGCATGGATGCTCCTGCTGGGGGCTTGCCTCATTGTAACGCCGACCGCGCGCGGGCCGCAAGAAACAACGGCGCGTAGGACGAATGACCACCGCGAGTTAGGCCTTTTGCCTCTGGGGCGCGGCCGCCGCGCGCGATACAATAAGATCGTGCCGACGCTCCTGCGACGCGTCCTCGCCTCCGTCTTGGCGGCCGCCCTCGCGGCCGAGCCCGCGCTGGCGGCCGGGCTCGAGACGCCGGCGTCCGCTCCGCAAGTGGGACCGCGCGGCGCGCCCGTCGTCCCGGCCGCGCTGCCCGTTCTGCCCTCGCTCGACGCGCCGCGCCTCGACGGCCTCGCCGTGCCCGCGCTTACGGAAGGATCGGCGCTGACGCTGCCGACGGAGCTGCCGCAAGGCGCGCTGCCTACGGCGACGTCGGCGGCCCAAGCCGCGCAACAGGCCCAGACGGCGCAAGCGCGCGCGGACGCCTCGCCGCGCGCCGCCGCCGCGTCAAAGCCCGCGTCTTCTTCGTCTTCACGGGGCGAGTTCGGCGCTCTCGCAGGCCAGCGAGGCGGCGAGCTCTCCCAGCGCGTGTGGGCGCACGCCGAGGCGCGCGGCTTCGAGCACGAGGCCGCGCTCGCCGCGTGGGAAAACGAAGGCGGCCCCGTCTCGCCGTTGCCCAAGCCCTCGGCCGCGCCGGCCCCCGAGGCGAAGTCGCCGCCGGTCCCGAAGGCTTCCGAGAAGCTCACCGCCATGTCCGGCCGCGTGCTGGGGTTCCTCTCCAACTTCCTGCTGCTGCAGCTCGCCGTCGAGTCGCTGGCGCTGACCGTGCCGCAGATGACGGACCCGCTCAAGAACGGCTTCATCGCTTTGGCCGGCCTCGCCTCGACGAGCTATCTGGCCTACTCCACGGGCAGCTTCATCGGCGGGCGCCTCGTGCAGAAGCTCGGCTTGGCGCGCGTCTATCGATCCGTGCTCGCCCTGCGCACCGTGCTTTGGGGCGCGGTCGCCTACGTTTTCCACGCCCACGGCGGCTCGGTGCCGATCCCGATCTTGATCGGCTTCTTCAGCGGCGATTATCTCGTCCACTCGATCGGCCGCGTCGCGGAGCGCACGCTGCAGTCCGAGTGGTTCAAGGACTCGCCGGTGGACTCCAATCGCTTCGGCACCCTGCGCGACTTCATCGAGTACGGCACGGTCTTCACCACGATGGGCACGGGCCTGATCATCGCCGCCTTCGGCTTCGGCGCGGTCATCTACACCGTGCCGGCCCTCTTCGGCATGGCGGCGCTCTTGGCGACGGCCCTGCGCAGCCTGCCGCAAAGGATCTCCCAGACCGGCCGCAAAGTGCCGCTCTTCGCCGGCTTCAAACGCCTCTTCAGCCCGGCCCTGCGCACGATCTACTTGAGCCGCCTGCTGATCAACAACTTCGTCTACCTGCTCTACTACGTCACGGCGACGGCTTTCGGCGTCTTCTTCGCGCACGGCGACCCCGGCAAGTCCGCCATGGCGGCTTCCGTCTTGATCGGCCTGCTCGGCATGGGCGCCAACGCCGCCGCTCTCGGCAACGCCGCCGTCTCGCGGAGCATCGAGAAGCAGACGGAGTCCCTGCCTGAATCCGAGCGCGGAGCCGAGCAGTCGCGCCTGATGACCTTGGGCGTCTCGCGCGGCATGAAGTGGGCCGCGCTCGCCATGCTCGGCGGCTGGTTTTTCCTTTCGAACAAGGCTTTCGGCACGCTGGCGGGGCCCGTCCTGCTCTTCGCGCCCTTCGCGCTCGGCGCGGGCCTGGCGGGCGCGCTGGTGACGGCCGCCAAGGCGGCCCGCGCGGGACGCCTCGCGACGAAGGAGACGGCGTTCGCGCTCGCCAAATGGGCCGCGTTGGCGCTGGCCGGCGGCGGGGCGCTGCTCTTCAAGGCCCAAGTCGCCTCGACGCTCGTCTGGCCGCTCTTCGCGCTCTCGCCGGCGCTGATCTTGATCGGCCTGGCCGGCCAGCTCGTGCTGACGCAGCTCGATACCCTGATGTCGGACAAGATGCCGCGCCGCACGAAAGCCTACGTCGTCGGCGCCGACCGCACGCTGACGAACCTCTCGTACGTCTTCAACTTCATGCTCTGGGGCGTGCTGTTCCAGGTCTTCGGCGCCGCCGCCTTCTGGGGCCTCGGGATCTACTGCACGCTCACGGCGGCCGCCTACCTCTGGCTGTCGAAGTCCCTCGCGCGCCAGGCGAAATAGCTTCGCCGACTCGCTCCGCCCCGGCGTCTGGAGACCCCGCATCGCGACGTGCGAAAGCGACGCGCTTACGGCTTGGGCTGCAGGTGGTCGGCCGTCTGCTCGACCACGACCTTGGCCTTGATCCGCTTGAGCGCCTCGATGCTGGCGCGCCGGGCCTCCCCGAAGGTCGGGCCGGTGCCCATCACCTCGGCCCATTCCTCGAAGCCGTTCTCGATCGGCGCGGCGACCGTGGTTCCGGGGCCTTCCAGGATCTGCACGTGGGCGACGCCGGGCACGGCCTTGGCTTCAGCGACGCCGGAGATTCCCGCGACCTCGCCGTTGTAATGCGAGGCCGCGAAGCGGTAATCGACGACCTTCGTGAACGGCGGCATCTCGGGCAGGGCCAAGCCGAGCATCGCGCGGATGCCCCATTCGACGAGGCTGACGCCGCTGACGATCTTGACCGCCGTAAAGATCGCCGCGCCGCCCAAGAACGGGTTGATCTCGATGATCTTCGGCCCCTCGGGCGTCATCATGATGTCGGTGCGTGCGTTGCCATCTCTCAGGCCGACGATCTCGAGCGCGCGGGCCGAGGCCTCGATGAGCGCCTCCTGGACCTGCGGCGTCATCTGCGAGGAGAACGTCAAGCTTCCGCCGGCCAGCTCGCCGTTCTTGCCTATGCCGTGCGTGTCGGAGACCATGGCGAACTTGACCTTGCCGTCTTGCACGACCATCTCGACGGAGGCCTCGAAGGTGCCGGGGGCTTTCTCCAGCATGCGCTCAACCATGATGCCGGGGAAGCGGTTGAAGATCGTGTCGCTCGATTCCTTCTTCTTCGCCTCGGCGCGCAGCGCGGCGTTCATCTTTTGGAAAGCCGCGACCATTTTCTCCTCGGTGTCGATGTCGAGCTCGACGAAGCGGCTGTTCTCGCCGAGCTTGGACTTCATCACGAACTTGGGCCGATAGGCCCCGTCCTCGGGGCCGAAACCGGGCATGAAGCTTTGGGGAACGTTTTCGCGCCAGAACGCGCGGACCTCGTCCTCCGATTTGACCTCGCGATAGGCCACGCGCTGCGCGGGATCGACGTTGAGCGCCTTGCGCGTCTTGACCTTGTCCTCGGCCGTCAACGCGACCTTGCCGGACACGCCCTTGATGCCGGTGCCGTCGACGATCTTGCCGACGAGCTTGGCGTGGTGGCTGCGGAAGCTCATGACGTAGTCGATCGGCCGCGAAGCCTTCAGCGCGGCGACTTGCTCGACGATGGACTTCACCGTCTTGTCGTCGCGCTTGTCGATCGGCGCGGCGACGAAATTCTCGTCGGGCACGAGGTCGGCCGAGTTGCCGCGGCTTTCTTCCTTGTCGAGCAGGACGAGGTTCAAGCCCAGCTCGCGCGCGACGCGTACGGCTTCCTCGATAATGAACGGTCTCGACCCGCGCGTGCCGACGAGCAGCAGCGTCTTGCCGCGCACGTCGGCGTCGGCGACGAGTGGCCGAGGATCGTTGATGACCTTGGGGAACATCCCGGGAGACGCGCGCGTCACGGAAGCCTGCGGGGCGGAGGCGGCCGCCGACGCGGTCGCGGGCGCGCTCGCCGCGGCGGAAACGGCTTGAGCCGCTTGCGCCGCGGCCGCGGGGACGGAGGCGGGGAGGGCGAGCGCGGCTTGGCCCGGGGCCGAGACGGAAAGGTCCGAAGTGATCGTGAGCTGGCCCCGATCCAGCGGCGACGCGAGGCTTTGCGGGAGCGCGGCGGCGGGAGCCGCCGGACCTTCGACGGGACGTCCTTCTAAGATCTCGGCGCTACGCGCGCGCGCGGCGAAAAACGGGACGAGGACGAGGGCGAGAAGCGTCGATCGTGGTGTCATTTTCACGATTTTGATTATAGCGTCCGGTGATTTTTCAGCCATAGGTCCATCGGCCGCGTGAAGCGTACGCAATGGGTCTATCCGCGCGTGGGTCGAAGGGACTACTTCGCGAAGACGATCTTTCCGTCGAAGATCGTCAAATCGACGCCGGCTTCGAGGAGGGCGGCGCCGGAGCGCGCGAAGAGATCGTCCGAGAAGACGACGAGGTCCGCGAGCTTGCCGGGCCGGATCGAGCCGAGCTCGTCCTCGAGCCCGATGAGGCGCGCGGGATCGAGCGTGTAGTGCTCGACCGCGGACTCGAGCGAGACGCGCTCTTGGGAGAACCACCCTTGAGCGGGCTTGCCGTCCAGACTTTGACGCGACGTCGCCGCGAAGAGCGCCCGGCGCGGATCGAGCCGCGCGTCCGGCCAGCCGCTGCCGAAGGCGACGGTCACGCCCGCGTCCTCGAGGCTTTTCGCGGGCAGCGTCCAGCGCGCGCGATCGCCGAGGCGATTGGGAAAGAAGTTGCTTTCGGCGTCGTCGAAGACGAGCCGGTCGAACTGCAGCTCGGCCGCGGCCGAGAGAGTTTTGAGCCGCGGCAGGTCCTGAGGCGACAGGACCTCTAGCCTTTCGAGCCGGCACGGAAATTCCGGCAGCACGCGCTCATCCTCGCGCGCGCGGCGGCCCGACTTTTCGCAGGCGTCGAGCGCCAGGCGCGCGGCGCGGTCGCCGGCGGTCTGCAAGGCGACCTGAAGCCCCTGCTTATGCGCGGCCCGCACGAGAAGATCGAGCCGCAGCGCGAGATAGCGCGGCTGGCCGCGGCCGGACTCGTCGAAGTAGGGCTCGAGCAAGGCGGCGGAGCGGTCGCGCAGGTCGCCGTCCACGTCGCCGCCGACGCCCACCACCGAGACCTTGACGCGCGCGAGCGCGCGCGCCGCCGAACGCTGTTTGAGCGCGCCGGAAGGATCCTCGATGTCGCCATAGAGGAACAAGCGCGCGCAGGCGCCGCCCGACGAGACGAAGGCTTTCCAGAGCGCGATCCGATCCTCGAGCCGCGGCTCGCCGGCGCCGGGCATCGAGTCGAAGGACGTGACGCCGAGCCTGCTCGCCTCGGCGAGGGCGCCGCGCAGGGCCGCGAGCCGGCGGCTTTGCGCCGTCGGGGGGATCGCTCGCGTGGCCATGCCGACGGATTCTCCCGCGAGGATCCCGGTCGGTCGTCCGGCGGAGTCCCGGACGATTTCTCCTCCATTGAAATTTGGGGAGCGGGCCGTGATCCCCGCCCGCTCGAGCGCGAGCGAGTTGAGCCACGCGCGGCCGCCGCTCGCGTCGGAGAGGATGACGGGCCGCGTGGAGACCGCGGCGTCGAGATCCGCGCGCGTCGGGAGCTTGCCGTCTTGCAGCCGCGCGGCGTCCCAGCCTCGGCCGATGATCCAGGGATCGTCCGGATGGCTCGCCGCGTAGGAGGAGACCCGGGCCTGGACGTCCTCGAGCGAACCCGAGCCGCCGAGATCCAGCTGCTCGAAGAGCTCCGCGCCCTTGAAGAAGCGCGCGTTGGCGTCGTGGAATCCGGGCGTGACCGCGCGGCCGCCGAGCTCTATGATCCTGGTCCGCGGACCTTGGAGGGTCATGACGTCGGCGTCCGTCCCGACCGCGGCGACGCGGTCGCCGGCGACGGCCAGGGACTCGGCGTAGCGCCCGGACCCGAGGAAGACCTTGCCGTGCCGCAGGATCAGGTCGGCGGGCTCGCAGCGCGCGAATGTCGCGCCGACGAGGAGGAGGGCTCCAGCGAGCATCGGCGAGATTGTATCAGATTCGCTCTGGGCCCTAATCCGCCGGCGTGATGCCCCGAAGGCCCACTCGCGCGCGCGGCGTTCCTTTTATAATGTCCGCATGCCGATCCACCGCGTCTTGGCCGCTCTGTTGTTGGCGACGTGCGCGCGGGGGGCCGAGCTCGACATCCCGCTGGACCTTCCCGCGGCGCCGACGCCGGCTCCGCTCGCCGCTCCCGAGTCGCTTCCGGCTTCGGCGATCGCCCCCATCGTCGGCAACGCCATTCCTGACGCCGCCGAGGGCGGCTCGCCGCCGCTCGCCGCCTCTTCGCTCGCGCAGCCGCTCGCCGCAGCTTCGGCCGCGCAGCCGGCCTCGGCGCAGACGCTGGCCCTCGTCGGCAACGCCATTGCTAAGGCCGACGAGGGCGGCTCGCCTCCGCTCGCCGCGGCTCAATCAGCCTTGGACGCCGCCTTCGACGGAGAGGCCGAGCGTCCCTTCGCCAACGCGTCCGCGGGCTTTCTCGCCACGCGAGGAGAGCAAGGCCCCGCCGTCGAGGAGCGGAGCCCGGGCGAGGGCTTTACCAAAGAAACCTCTCTCCACGCGCACAGTTATTTTTCAGACGGCACGATGACTCCCGAGGCCGTCGTCGAGCGCGCGCAGCGCGAGGGCGTCAGGAAAATGGCGCTCTCGGACCACGACTCCGTCGCCGGCGTGCGGCGCGCCTGGCTGAAGGCCAAGGAGCTCGGAGTCGATTTTCACCCCGCGGCGGAATTGACGGCGCGCGGCGGCGTCCACGTCGGCGCCGTCGACATGGACATCTTCAACCCGAAGCTGACAGCCCTGCTCGACCGCGTGCGCGCGGCGCGCCACAAGCACGCGGAGGGGATGTCGGATTATCTCAACGGCGACCAAGTCGAGAGCGACCTCGAGAAGCTCGGGCGCGACTCGCGCGCCGTGAAGTCGCTCGAGGCGCTGCGCGAGTTCCGCTCTCGCGGGGGGCGGATCACCGTCGAGCAGATCGCCGCCGAGTCGAAGTACGACGAGGGCGGGACCATCGAGATGCCGCACGTCGCGCGGGCGCTGCTGCGCGCCGGCCTCATCGCCAACGTCGACGACGCGTTCGACACGTTCTTCAAGACGCTGCCGCCTCTCAAGGACGTCCCGCCGGATCCGACCGTCGAAGAAGTCTTGGACGTCGTGCACGCCGCGGGCGGCAAGGCGTTCTTGAACCATCCGTACACGGTGCGCGGCCGCGACGACGCGGACAGGGATCGCAAGGCCTACGCCATCCTCAAGAAGGGCTTCGACGGCGTCGAGGCTTACCGCCCGAGCAACGCGACGAGCCCGGACGGCAAGCGCCGCGCCGCGGAGCGGACCGCGAAGTACGTCCGCTGGGCCGGCGAGCTCAATCTCATCGTCGGCAACGGCGCCGATTTCCACGGCGACGACACGCACCTCAATCACATCGTCGTCTGGATGCCCGCGGAGCTCGAGGCCAAGCTCCTCGACGCGCTGCGCCCCGCGCAGCGCCAGGCGCTCGCCGCGCTCGAGCGCGCCGAGCCGCCGAGCGTCGCGCCGGGCCCGGCTTTGGGCTTGGTCGCGCGGACGCCCATGGCGACGCCGGATGCCTCGTTTCGCGGCTTGCCTTTCGCCGTTCTTCTCGCGGCGATCGTCTTGGCGAGCGCGCTGATCGCGGGCTACAACCTCATCCGCTGACATCATCCGCCACGTGGCGGATGACGAGCTAGATCGCCTTGAGTTTCGGCCCCTCGAAATTTTTTCGCGCGAAGCCGAAATAATAGACCAGCAGGAAGGCCAGCAGGCCCGCGAAGGTGTAGCCGGTCAGCTGGTTGGGCGGCGCGACGAATAGGACCGTGATGAACGCGGTCCACAAGACGGCGATCGCGTTGACGAGCCCGCCCCAGCTTCCCATGTTCCAAGGCCCGAGGTTCTTCCATCGGCCGCGCGCACGCTCCCGCAAAACGAGCGCGACGGGGATCACGTACGAGACGTAGAGCCCGATCGTCGAAAGCGTCACGATCACCGTGAAAGCCTTGGTGTAGAGCCCGATCAAGAACGCCAGGCCGACGGCGAGCCAGATCGCCTGGACCGGCGTGCGGCGGCGCGCGTCGACCCTCCTCCAGACGCCGGAGCCCGGCAGCCCGCCGTCGCGCGAGAAGGCGTAGATCATGCGCGCGTTGGTCGTCACCGACGAGAGGCCGCAGAACCACATCGCGGGCAGGATCGCCCAGGTGAGCCCGCGCCCGAAGCCCGCGCCCAGCGCGCGTTCGGCGACGGCGATGAAGGGATTGGCCGCGCCCGCGGCCGTCGGCAGGTCCTGAATGCCGAGCGTGACGGCGAGCAGCAGCGCGTAGCCGACGACGCCGGAAATCCAGACGGCGTTGAAAAGCCCCCAGGGCGCGTTGCGGCGCGGGTCGAGCGTCTCCTCGGTCACGTGCGCGGAGGCGTCGTAGCCCGTCAGCGTCCACTGCGCCTGCAGAAGCCCGAGCATGAAGGCCCACCAATACGGATAGCCGAGCGTGGAATAGCGCGTCGTGAAGGCGTAAGAGAGCGGCTGGTGGGGGGCGAAGACGCGGAACGCGACGATCACGGCGACGGTCACGGCCACGTGGTACCAGACGCTCACGTCGTTGATCAGCGCGACGAGATGGATGCCGTAGTGGTTGATCAGGCCGTGCGTGACGAGCAGCGCCGCGTAGAGGATCAACAGCGGCGCGGCGCCGTGCCAGCCCATCAGGTCGCAGGAGAACTGGGCGATGCCGAAGTCGATGCCGGCCGTCGTCGCGACCTGGCCGACGAAGTTGAACCACGCGGTAAACCAGCCCCAGCCCGGCCCGCCCAACAGCGACGACCAGTGATACATCGCTCCGGCCGTGGGGATCTTCGAGGCGATCTCGGACATCGAGGCCGCGACGGCGAGGGTCATCAGCGTCACGATCGGCCAGCCGATACCGTTGACCGCCGGGCCCGCGGCCGCGAGGCCCTGCCCGTAGAGCGTGATCGCCCCGGTCAGGACCGAGATGACCGTGAACGCCACGGCGAAGTTCGCGAAGCCGCCCATGTCGCGCAGCAGCTGCTGCGCGTAGCCGAAGCCGCCGAGGTCCTGGGCGTCGCGGCGGCGCTGCGCTTCGCGGTCCATGGGGGGCCAGTCTAGCAATTGCTAGACTGGCCCGGTGAGCGAGGCGCTCAAGGTCGTCCTTTACCAGCCCGAGATCCCGTGGAACACGGGCAACATCGGGCGCACCTGCGTGGCGGCGGGCGCGGAGCTGCATTTGATCGAGCCGCTCGGCTTCGACCTCTCGGAGAAGGAGATCCGGCGCTCGGGCCTCGACTACTGGCGGCATCTCAAGCTGTTCCTTTATAAGGACGTCGCGGCTTGGGAAGCCGCGCTGCCGGCGGGCGCGCCGGTGCTCGCCTTCGCCGCGGCCGCGGGGACGCCTTATTGGGAGGCGCCCTATTCGGCCGGCTGCTGGCTGCTGTTCGGCCGGGAGTCGACGGGGCTGCCTCCGGAAGTTCTATCGCGTTATCCGTCCTATCGAATGCCCGTCCGGCCCGAGGTCCGCTCGCTGAACTTGTCGACGGCGGCCGCCCTGGCCGTTTACGAGGCCGCGCGGCGGGGCTTGGCCTCGTAATATTTACGAAACAGATGAGGATTACACTGCGAAGGAGCCCAGGGATAGGACTTACGGCCCCCCCGATGACAACCCCTAAGGCTCAGGCGCGGCGGGCGTCTCGGACGTATAGTTCAGAGATGGGGGATCGCTCATGAAACTGCCGATCATCGCGGTCTTGTTGCTCCTGCCGGCGCTCTGCCGCGCGGAGAAATACTCGCTGCGCGACGAGGGGGACTTCGCGCCCGTGGGCCAGCGCGTCGAGTTCGCGGACCGCTACGGCTGGCGGGGCTACCACGTCGACTTCGACTTCGGCCTCGACGAGACCGGCCGGGTTTTGAGCAAGGACTCCCGCCTGGTCGTCAAGATCACCAAGCGCGACGGCAAGGAGTGGTCTTACACCTGCAAGGCCAAGGGCACCATGCCCATGACCGCCAACGTCAATTTCATGTTCGGCCAAGGAATCTCGGTCGTGGCCGAGTGCCGCATCCCCGAAAAGGAGTTCGCCAAGGCCGTCGATCTCGACCCCCAGGACGTCGGCCTGCCCAACCTCGTCTTCCAGGCCAACATCCAGGACGGCAAGGTGACGCCCGGCGCGCAGCGCGGCCTCTACTTCATGGCCGGCGGCCAGATCGAGTCGTCCGACCTCAACGCCTACGCCTCGACCGACAACGATCCGTCGAATCTGGCCGTCGTTTTCCGCTCGGCCAACTAAGTCAACCCGCGTTTTACCTTAGGCCCTACGTCCTAACCGGACGTGGGGCCTTTAACTTGCGGTTTAGGCCCCATCGGCCCTCCAGGCGCTTGCGTCGCCGCCCTATAATCCATGGATAGCCGCTCTCAACAGCCAAGGAGAATGTAGATGACCCCTCGCCCCCGCGCCATCACGAAGCTCGCCGCCGCCGCGTTGTCTCTGGCCCTCCTGCTTCCTTCTCCGCTTTTTGCGGCCGAGCTCGCGGCCATTCCCGACGTCGGCGTTGGGATGGGGGTCGGCGCGCTGGCCGTGCCGGCGCCCGTGACCATGCCCGCCGTGGCGTTGGGCGGCAACATCGTGATCAGTCCGATCGCGAGCGCCGACCTCGGCTTCCAGCCCGCCGCGACGCTCTCGGCGATGCCTTCGGCGGCGGCGGCCGCCGCCGTCGCCCAGCACCCGGCCCTTTCGATCATCAACGAGCTGCGCAGCAAGGGTTTCGCGCTGCCCGACGGCGTGGCCACCCGCGCCGACGCCGAAAAGCTCATCGTGGCCGCCCAGTCCATCCCTTCGCCCGCGCTGCGCGAGAAGATGACGGCGATGGCGCACGCGGCCGTCAGCGCCGGCACGTCCAGCGGAGAGGGCTCGGCCGCGTTCTCGGCCGCTTTCGACAACGCGAAGGGCGCGGCCTCCAACGCCGAGGCCCCGTCCGCGCTCCGCGCGATCGCCAATAAGATCCCCGTCGTCGGCGCGTATCTCAAGAGCCGCGACCAGAAGCGCGCCTTGGCGAACGCCAAGCCCATCGATCCCACGTCGCGCGAGCTTTCCTCTTCCCAGGTCCGCTGGACCGCGCCGGTCGAGATGCTGCCCGCCAGCACCCGCGAGCATAAGGAAGACACCATCGAGATCGTCGGCCAGCAGACCGCGCTGCAGAACATCAAGTTCGGCCTCGAGATGCGCGAGGACCCGCAGCACAAGGGCAGCCGTTTCAATCTCTACATCTCGGGCCCCAACGGCTCCGGCCGCGAGACCGCCCTGAAGTCCATCGTCGAGCCGCTGGCCAAGGGCATGGAGACGCCGACCGACCTCGTCGCCGCTTCTAATTTCAAGGATCCGGACGAGCCGGTCATCCTCGAGCTCAAGTCCGGCAACGCGGAAAAGTTCAAGGAAGCCGTCGACGGCTTCACCGAGAACTTCGGCATGGCCGTCCTCCAGGCGATGCACGCTCCGGAGATCGTCAAGCAGAAGAAGGCCGTCGAGGCAGAGCGCGATAAGGCCATCGAGAAGCGCCAGGCCGCTCTCGACGGCGCCATCGCCGACATCCGGCTCGAGGTCGCTTCCGAGAACAACGAGTGGAGCGTCAAGCTCATCGAAGTGCAGGGCAACCTCGTCGCGCTGCCGACCTTCCGCCGCAAGGGCTCCCGCGAGGAGTTCCAGGCGTTCGCGAGCAAGGCCGAGGTCGACGCCGCGATCTCGAGCGGCAAGCTGACGCGCGCCGAGTTCCAGGCCGCGCTGACGGCCGCGCAGGCCGAGGGCAAGAAGCTCAAGGACGACTTCCAGAAGATGGCCGGCCAGAACGCCGTGAGCAACGCCCAGGCCCAGATGGCGATCGAGATGCTCAACCGCCAGGCCGCGTCGATGGCCGCGCAAGAGGCGGCGCAGGAGATCATCCCGCTCATCGCCGAGCCCGGCCGCCACGAGACGCCCGAGCACGACGCCTGGCAGAAGTCGGCGGAGGCGCGCATCAAGGCTTTCAACGCCGAGGTCGCCAAGCAGCAGGTCAGCGCCGAGAACGGCGGCAAGTACGGCTTTATCGTCACTCAAGACACTCTGTCGGAAGGCGCGATCGGCATCACCAAGCTCAAGGGCGGCAAGATGGTCCCCGTCGCGGACGCGCAGGCCGAGGGCCTGACGCAAAACGACTTGGAGGCGATCATCACGGCCGCCAAGCCGTTCATCGAGAAGCTCGAGAAGCTCGTGGCCTCCATCGGCGCCGAGCACGACAAGCTTCATGAGACCGATCCGCCTTACGAGAAGAAGGGCATGGAGTACCTCAACATGCTCATGACCTTCGCGGCGGTGAACTACCAGGCCTTCTTGCCGCACGACCACGAGGCGACCAAGGGCAAGCCGCACTTCGAGCCCGAGGAGCTCGTGCGCGTCAACGTCCTGCAGAGCAACGAGCCCGGCTCCGGCGCGCCCGTCATCTGGGAGTCGAACCCGACTTACGCCCGCATTTTCGGCAAGGCCGAGGGCGGCAAGAAGCGCATGATGATGGACGGCATGGCGCAGGTCGCCAAGATGCCCGGCGGGCCGATCTTCGAGTCCGGCTCGTACCTCGAGGCGCGCGGCGGCTTCCTGATCCTGGACGTCATGCAGGTCCTGCGCGAGCCCGGCGTCTGGCCCGCGCTGATGCAGGCCGTGCGCAACGGCGAGGCCGAGATCGCGGAGGAGGGCCTGATGGGCCTTTACTCCAACGGCGACAAGTACCACGTCGCCGGCAAGACCAAGATCGTCTTCATCGGCTCGCCGTACATCAAGATGATGCTCGAGCACTACGACGAGGACTTCGCCGCGGGCTTTCAGGCCCCGGTCGCCGAGTTCGGCAGCAAGCTCGAGATCAACAAGGATACGATCGAGGGCTATCTCGACTTCATGAAGAACGTGATCCGCAAGGCCAAGGGCCTGATCATGGACTTCGAGCGCGACGGCATCGCCGCGATCCTCGAGGCCTCGGCGCGCGACATGGACAGCAACAAGAAGCTGTCGGCGCAGTTCGGGATCTCCGACATCCGCATGCGCAAGGCGAGCCAGGCGGCCGCCGACCGCCTCAAGGCCGACGCGTCCGGCCCGAAGGGCGTCACGCGCGCCGACGTCGAGAAGGTCCGCGAGCTGGACCTCCAGAGCGACGCGCTGCACTCCAAGAGCTATCAGGAGATCCTGCGCGACAACATCTTCATCCTCGACAACATGGGCGAGCCGATCGTCGGCCAGATCAACGGCCTGGCCGTCATGGGCGCGTTCGGCGCGCCGATGCGCAAGACCTTCAAGGTCCAGCCCGGCGGCGAGGGCATCCAGGTGGAGTCGCTCGACCGCAACATCGGCACGACCGGCCCCTCGTACAACAAGGCCATCGAGGTCATCAACGGCTTCATCAACTCGGCGTTCCCGTCGAAGAAGCCGTGGCACGCGAAGGTCACCATCTCCGCCGAGCAGAACTACGGCGGCATCGACGGCGACTCCGCGACGTCGACGCAGATCTACGGCGTGCTGTCGGCCCTCTCGGGCATCGGCATCAAGCCGACGATGGCCGTCACCGGCTCGGCCGACCAGTTCGGCCACGTGCAGGCGATCGGCGGCGTCAACGAGAAGATCGAGGGCTTCTACGACCTCTGCAAGATGCGCGGCCTGACCGGCACGCAGGGCGTCATGATCCCGAAGTCGAACGTCGGCGATCTCATGCTCAAGCCCGAGGTCGTCGCCGCGATCAAGGCCGGCCAGTTCCATATCTACGCCGTCGACAACGTCAAGGACGGCTGGGAGATCATGACCGGCACGTCCTTCGAGGTCGCCAAGGCGAAGGCGCTCGAGAAGCTCAAGTCGTTCCGCCGCTAATCACGAAACCTCATCCGCCACGTGGCGGATGAAGAAGAAACGGAGCCCCGGTTGAGAAACCGGGGCTCTCGTTTTTTCGAGCGGCGACGAACTCTTGTCGACAAGAGTTCGTCCGAGCGCTATACTTTCTCCGACGGGGCATAGCTCAATTGGCAGAGCGCGCGGTTTGGGACCGCGAGGTTCTCGGTTCGACCCCGAGTGCCCCGAAATTTCATGACGAAAAAATGGGTTTTGGTCGTCGAGGACGAGCCCGACGTGCGCGGCATCCTCGTCGAGTGGCTCGAAAAGCGCGGCCTGTCGGCCACCTTCGCCGAGGACGCGCTGCAGGCCTTCATCCAGGCGCGCGATCTCAAGCCTTTCCTCATCGTCTGCGACCTGATGATGCCGATCTGGGGGAGCGGGGCCGACGCGTACAGGCAGCTGCGCGGAGCGCCCGAGACCAAGGACCTGCCGATCCTCTTCGTCACCGGCGCCGACCCGGTCTTGGCCGAGAAGATGGTGCCCGACGAGCCGAAGGTCCGGCTTCTCTTCAAGCCCGTGCAGTGGCCGCTCTTCGCGCTCGCGATCAAAGAGCTCACCGGCGTCGAACTCGAGGCCTGACCCGCCCCGTCGTCCGCTGACCCGGAACTTCTGGCGCCGCCCGGTGTCCCAGCGCTATCCTGAGATCGTTGAGAATGATTTCAGCGCGTCAGGAAATGAGGACGTAACAGGTGCGGATTAACCTTCCATTGATGTCCGCCGAAAGCCGAGCGAAGCGCAGAGATGCGTTGGTCAGGGATTTGATCCGTCAGGCCTTGGCGCTCGAGGACCCGAGCGCGCTCTGGCCCATCATGGCCCGAGAGCTGATCGCGTACTTCGCCTGCGAACGCGTCACGATCTTTCAGCGCCGCGGCAAGGACCGGCTCGTCTCTCGCTACGCCCACGGCTTGACCGCGTCGGTGGCGCTCAAAGTGGGGGAGGGCCTGGCCGGCAGCGCGGCCGAGAGCGGCGAAAGCGTCGTCTGCAACGATCCTTATCGCGACGACCGCTTCGACAAGGCGCTCGACAAAAAATTCCAGTTCAAGACGCGCAACCTGCTCGCGTTCCCGCTGCTCTATCGCGGCCGGGCCGTGGCCGTCCTCGAGCTGATCAACAAGGACGGAGGCTTCACCGACCTCGACTTATCCGATCTTTCCGCGATCGGCAGCGAGCTGGCCGTGCTCTTCGTCAAGTTCAAGTTCGAGGAAGAGGAGTCCGACCTCACGCGCCGCATGATCCAAGTGGAGAAAATGGCCGCGATGGGCCGCCTGGCGAGCAGCATGGCCCACGAGGTCAACAACCCGCTGACCGCCGTTTTGGGCTATCTCCAGATCATGATGCGCCTTCCCGGCATGCCGGAGGACGCGCTGCGCTACGGCCTCAAGACCGACGCCGAGGTCCGGCGCATCCAGCAGATCGTCAAGGATCTATTGGGCTTCGCCCGCGAGGCCTCGGCCGTGCGCGAGCCCGTCGACGTGTCCTCGATCGCCAAGGCGAGCCTGGACCTCGCGCATACGGAGCTGCGCCACCGCCGCATCAAGATCGAGTCGACCCTGCCGCAGGGCCTGCCGCGCGTCTTGGGCGACAAGAACCAACTCCAGCAGGTCGTGCTGAACTTGATCGTCAACTCCATGCACGCCATGGACGGCCGGCCGAACTCCGTGCTCAAGCTTCTGTCGCGCCGCGAGAACGGCCACGTCCTCGTCGAGGTCGTCGATAACGGCCCCGGCATCACCTACGACGCGCAGGACCGCGTCTTCGAGCCCTTCTTCACGACGAAGGGCGAGGGGAAAGGCACCGGCCTCGGGCTCTACGTCTCGAGCGGCATCGTCGAGAAGCACGGCGGGGAGCTGTCGTTCGATTCCAGGCCCGGCCAAGGCGCGACGTTCCGGCTGACGCTGCCGGCGGTCACCGCGAAAGACTAAGGCTTGCCTTTGATGTATTGGGCCGTTTTGACGCGCTCGCTCGCGTCGTAGGCGACCTCGATCGTCGTGTTGTTGCCCGAGGCGATCTTCTCGGCCGGCCAGCCGACGATCTCCCACAGGAAAAGCGTGACGACGTCGGCGCCCACGTGAAAGAACGCGCGGCTGAACTTCCAGCCGCCCGAGACGCCCTTGTCGAACGTGAAAGTGTCGATCTTCTCGCCGGTGTCCAGATCCTTGGTATAGGACGGCGTGCCCAGCTCGGACATCACGGAGTTTCGCGAGGCGCCGGGGCGCACGATGCTCAGGTCGCGGCGCGAGGGACGGTTCATCACCGCGGTCGCCGCGCAGCCGGACGCCATGACGGCGGCGAGGGCGAGGCAAAGGGCGCGGCGGGCGGCGTTCACGGCTTTCAGTTTAGCGCTTATTTACACGGGCCGGCGCGCCGCAAGATCTCCTCGACGATCTCCGTTTTGGCGTCGGCGTAGTTCTGGACGTACTTCCACGTCTTTTGGACGAGCTCGCGCTTGGTCCGGGCGTAATACTCGCGATCGGCTTGGTTGACGCGCAGCCAATCCCTAAAAGCGAGCATCCGCTCTATCTCTACGCACCCGCGCGAGAAAACGTGAAGGTTGATCGTGACGCGCGGGCCGCGAAACATCCGATGCTCGTACCACCGCGGCTCTCTTATCCGAAGCGCGTATCCGGCGGCTTCCATCGCGGGAACATACGCCGGCTCGTCCGCGGAGTCCGCCACGACGAGCAGCATGTCGATGATGGGCTTGGCGGGAAGGCCCGGGACGGAGGTCGAGCCGACGTGCTCGAGTTTCAGGACGTTCTCGCGCAGCGCGGCTCGAACGGCCGACGCTTCGGCGTGGAATTGCTCGGGCCACCGCGGATCGTAATCGAACAGCTCGATAGGCCCCGAAGAGGGCTTGTTGTCGCCGACGTAGGCTGCGAGAATTTCTTTTTCCCGGTCGCTCATGGCGCGGGAGCGGCGGCCGCGCCTTCCGTCGATTGCAGGGTCTTCTTCGCCGCCACGCCCGCTCTGAGCGCGAGCTTCGTGACGAAGACCTGCAGGAATATAAGAGGGATCACGCAGGCGATGATGACGGGCAGCGCGAGCACGGGCCGCAGCCAGCTGCCCGAGCGGCCGCTCGGCTGCTGCGAGGCGGCTTGAGCGGAGCGATATCCTTCGGCGAGCGACAGCGCCCAAAGCGTTCCGTAGCTGACCAAGCCGGGTCTCGACAGGGCCATGAGGGCGTTGATGAAGAGCAAGCTCGGGTCCCGGACTCCGGGCAGGTAAACGCCCACCACGCCGACGAGGACCGAGAGCATCAGACATACGGTTATTCCGATCCAAGGCAGTAGCAGGAAGAGCGCGCAGAGGCCCCATCGACCCGCATAGGCCTGCGCGGCTCCGGGGAATAGAAGACCGAAGCCGACGGTTTTTTCTGGGCTTAGAGATTGGTCGGTCATTCTTCTCCCGATTCCAGCGCGAAAATTCTAACGCATCCGCTGGGCCGACGGCCAATGGCGGCGACACGAGTGAATGCCGGTCGGCCCAAGCGCATAGTTATGTGGCCCTCGTTCCAAAGTGTAGCCCCGCAACCCGCTGATCGCCACGCGGAAGATGCGGTCGTCCAAGCCGGTTTGTGCCTCCGCGAACGTTGACTATGAGCCGTTCGATTCCGCTGCTCAGCCGTCTTCTAATCCTGTCCGTGAAACTCAAACCTCCCGGACTCGAAGTTCATCACGCCAAATTGGGTTGAATCAAACTCAACAGCAAGAAACCTGCCTGGCTTTATTCCTTTCATGCCCTTGGAGGAGCCGATAAAGATGATTCTTGGCTTTTCGTTCCGATACGGCTTAAGGCCCGCTTCAACAAAGGGATCATGAACCCAGACGATCTTGCCCGATGAGTCCAAGGCTGCGACGTGGCGTCCGTCGCTTTCAACGTAGAAAGTGATTCCGCTCTCCTTATCCTTGTAAGAAATTGGATGCTTGAACTCCCGGGCGCCGTTCACGTATGTAACCGTGTCTGATGCAGAGGAGGCTGCGCGAAGCAGCGTTATAAAGGACAGCGTAAAGATGAGTGCTGAAATTCTCCGCATCGTTTATCCTCTCACCCGGGCCACATAACGTAT
Source organism: uncultured Elusimicrobia bacterium (assembly GCA_964600165.1). GTDB lineage: Bacteria > Elusimicrobiota > Elusimicrobia > UBA1565 > UBA9628 > CAZRIP01. The sequence goes on from CAZRIP010000037.1 coordinate 21,272, forward strand.
GAGTATGCTGATCAGTATAGTAAGTCGACAGAAATGGTCAATCTTCAAAGAAGTGTAATGCGTTCGCGCGCTTTTCGCCAGCTAAGGATTTCTTGGCCGCAGCAAAGGCTGCGGAGCCGGGCAGTATATCAGGAGGACCGGTACTCGCGGCACTCGCGTGATCGCGCGCGCCAACGCCGCCTCTTGCCCGCGTCCCGCGGCCTCGAGCAGTCCCGCCCATTCCGTCTCCGCGATCGCCGCCTGGATGTCTCCTTTTTTCTTGAGGCCGAGGATCGCCCCAAGCTACTCGACGTGCGTGCCCGGCAGCGGCTTGCGGCCCGCGAAGCCTTCGTCGAGGCCGTGATAGTGCGTAATGCGCTTTTCGCCGAGCCGCCAGCACAAGTACACCTCGCGCCCTTCCGCGCGGTGGGGGAAATCGACGAGCGCCGGATCGACGCCCTTGGGCATCGCGCCCATGTCGACGATCTTCTGCAGCCAGTCGTTGACCGCGCCCGTGATGAACTGCAGCTGCGCCCGCTCGATGGCGCAATCGGCCGCCTTCTTCGGGTTTTCCTCGAGGATCTTCAGCCTCTCCGCCTTTTCCATCGCCTTGGACGCGAGCTTGGCGATCTCGCCGTAGATTTTCTCGATCTCGGGGATCAGCGCCTCGGCCTCGTCTCGGGAAAAATATCTCACGCGGAGTATTTCTCCGCCGAGCGCGCCGCCCGGCGCGACTTGTTCTTGCGCAGCTTCTCGATCTCTTTCAAGCGCTCGGACGTCTCGGGGGATATCTTCATTTCCACTTGATCGACCAGCTCGCGCAGCGCCAAGAACCGGTTCACGCTCCGCTGCCGTTCCCGTTGGCAGGAGACGCGCACGTCCAGCGGCGGATAATAGAGCTGAACTCTGTTCGACGTCTTGTTGATCTTCTGCCCGCCCTTGCCCGAACCGCGCGTGAAGCCCTCTTCTATGATGGAAACGTCGATCCCCAAGCGCATGATGCGCTCCTTGAGCGCTTCGACTTTACCCGCCGACACGTCGAAGCGCTCGTTGAGGTTCAAGCGAGCCTAATGCTCGTCGGAGCAGACGACCGCTTTGAGGTACTCGCGGTTGAGCCGCGCGATATTCGTGACCTTGATCTCTTTGGGACAGGCCGCCTCGCACGCGTACTCGTTCGAGCAGTTGCCGAAGCCCTCGTCGTCCATCTGCGCGCGCATCGCCAGCGCGCGCTTGGCGCGCTCCGGCTCGCCCTGCGGCAGGAGCGCGAGCTGCGAGACCTTGGCCCCGACGAAGAGCATGGCCGACGCGTTCGGGCAAGCGGCCACGCAGGCGCCGCAGCCGATGCACGCCGCCGCGTCCATCGCCTTCTCGGCCGTATGATGGCCGATCAAGTGCGTGTTGCCGTCCGTGGCGTTGCCGGTATTCACGCTGACGAAGCCGCCGGCCGCGATGATTCGGTCGAAGGCCGAGCGGTCGACGGTCAAGTCCTTGACGGGCGGGAAGGCTTTCGCGCGGAAGGGCTCGACGACAATCGTCGCGCCGTCCTCGAACTTGCGCATGTGCAGCTGGCACGTGGCGGTGCCGAGCTCCGGACCGTGCGGCTGCCCGTTGATGACGAGCGAGCACATGCCGCAGATGCCCTCGCGGCAGTCGCTGTCGAAGGCGATGGCGTCGCCGTTGTTCTTGATGATGCCGTCGTTGACGACGTCGAGCATCTCGAGAAAGGAGGCGTCGGGAGAGATGCCCTTGGCGTCGTAGCTCTCGAAGCGGCCCTGGGCGTTCGCGCCGGCTTGGCGCCAGACCCGCAGCGTGTAGTTGCGCTTGGCTTTCTCGGTCATGCGTAGTTCCTCTCCGCGAGATGGACGTTGTCGAAGGTCAGCGGCTCCTTGTGGAGCTCCTGGGGCCGGTCCTCGCCTTTCCATTCCCAGGCCGCGGCGTAGGAGAAGTTCGCGTCGTCGCGCTTGGCCTCGCCGTCGGGCGTCTGATGCTCCTCGCGGAAATGGCCGCCGCAGGACTCTTCGCGATGCAGGGCGTCGCGCGCCATCAGCTCGCCCAGCTCGATGAAGTCGGCCACGCGGCCGGCGCGCTCGAGGGTTTGGTTCAGCTCCGCGCCGCCGCCGGTGACCTTCACGTCCTTCCAGAATTCTTCGCGGAGAGCCTGGATCTCGGCGATCGCCTCGGTCAGGCCCTTCTTCGTGCGCCCCATGCCGACCTTGTCCCACATGATCTTGCCGAGGGCGCGGTGGAAGTCCGCCGGCGTGCGCTTGCCGTCGATCGACATCAGCTTCTTGGCGCGCTCGGCGACGGCTTTCTCCATCGCCTTGAACTCGGCGTGGTCGACGCCGACCTTGCCGAACTTGGACGACGCGAGGTAGCCGCCGAGCGTGTAAGGGATCACGAAGTAGCCGTCGGCCAGGCCCTGCATCAGCGCGGAAGCGCCGAGGCGGTTGGCGCCGTGATCGCTGAAGTTGGCCTCGCCGAGGCAGAACAGCCCCGGGATCGTCGTCTGCAGGTCGTAGTCGACCCACAGGCCGCCCATCGTGTAGTGCACCGCCGGGTAGATCCGCATCGGGACTTTATAAGGATTCTCGCCGGTGATGTGATGGTACATGTCGAAGAGGTTGCCGTACTTCTCGCGCACCGTGTCTTCTCCGAGGCGCTTGATCGCGTCGGCGAAGTCGAGGTAGACGGCCAGGCCGGTCTCGCCCACGCCGCGGCCCTCGTCGGCCATCTGCTTCGCGTTGCGGGAGGCGACGTCGCGCGGCACGAGGTTGCCGAAGCTCGGATACTTGCGCTCGAGGAAGTAGTCGCGCTCGTCTTCCGGAATCGTATCGGGAGATCGGGCGTCACCCTTCTTCTTAGGCACCCACACCCGGCCGTCGTTGCGCAGCGACTCCGACATCAGCGTGAGCTTGGACTGATAATCGCCGCTGACGGGGATGCAGGTCGGATGGATCTGCGTATAGCAAGGGTTGGCGAAGGCCGCGCCGTGCTTATGCGCGCGCCAAGTGGCGCTGGCGTTGCTGCCGAGGGCGTTGGTCGAGAGATAGAAGACGTTGCCGTAGCCGCCCGTGGCCAGAAGAACGGCGTGACCGGCGTAGCTTTCCACCTCGCCCGTGATCAGGTTGCGGCAGACGACGCCGCGCGCCTGGCCGTCGATCACGACGAGCTCGAGCATCTCGCGCCGCGAGTACATCTTGACCGCGCCCTTGCCGACCTGGCGCATGAGCGACGAGTACGCGCCTAGGAGCAGCTGCTGGCCGGTCTGGCCGCGCGCGTAGAACGTGCGGGAGACTTGCGCGCCGCCGAAGCTGCGGTTGGACAAGGTGCCGCCGTACTCGCGCGCGAAGGGCACGCCTTGCGCCACGCACTGGTCGATGATGTTGTTGGAGACCTGCGCCAGGCGGTAGACGTTCGCCTCTCGAGCGCGGAAGTCTCCGCCCTTGACGGTGTCGTAGAACAGCCGCCAGACGGAGTCGCCGTCGTTCGGATAATTCTTGGCGGCGTTGATGCCGCCCTGCGCGGCGATCGAGTGCGCGCGCCGCGGGGAATCCTGGAAGCAGAACACCTTGACGTTGTAGCCGAGCTCGGCCAAGCTCGCCGCGGCCGCCCCGCCGGCCAAGCCGGTGCCGACGACCAAGATCTCGTACTTGCGCTTGTTCGCCGGGTTGACGAGCTTGAGCTCGAACTTGCGCTTGTCCCACTTCTGCTCGATCGGACCTTCGGGGACCTTGCTGTCGAGTTTCATGTTAGCGCGCCCCCTGCATATGAAGATAAATGGCAATCGCTGAGAATCCCGACGCGATGACGAAGCCGAAGACTTTGCTCAAGCCTTTGATCGCGCGGGTGTATTTCGGGTGATTGATCCCGAAAGTCTGGAACATGCTCTGTACGCCGTGAGAGAGGTGCAGCGCCAGCGCCCACAACGCGACGAGGTAAAAGCCCAAGTAGAGCGGGCTCCGGAAGAGCCCGACCAGCAGCTTGTAGACGCCGTCGGACATGTCGCCGAAGCGCACGGTCTTGACGTGGACGAAGAGGAAAGCCAGGACGAGGAGCGCCGTCCAGAGCATCGTCTTGGAGCCGATCGTCCTGCCGCCCTTGTCCTGGTAGACCTCGTAGCCGACGGGGCGCGCTTGCTTGTTTTGGACGCGGGCCCACAATGAGACGACGATGTGCAGGAAGAAGACGGCGAAGAGGCCCCATTCGAGCAGCGGCAGGATCGGAAGGCTCTCGAGCGTAGTGGCGTAGGCGTTGAAGTACCTCTCGCCGGCGAAGATCAGCAGGTTTTCAGCGAGATGGACCAGGACGAACGCGGAAAGCAGGAAACCCGCCGCGCCTACGAGATATTTCTTGCCGAGCGACGAGTTGAAAAACGCGCAGAGCCTGCACATGAGCGATTCTCCTTGGTGTTACGCCGCGATTTTACATCTTTTCGGGCCTTGACGAAAACGACGCGGGGCGTCATCATTCAGTCATGAAGCTCCTTTCCCTTTTGCTCCTTGCCGTTTCCCTGCGCGCGCAAGAGCCGCCGAAAGCCGCCGACTGCGATTTTCACGCGCCGGCCGTCAAAGGCATCATGAGCCGCGCCAGCCTGCAAAACCGCCTGCGCCCCGGCGGCTGGGCGCACTGGAAGGCCGCCGACGGCGGAGACATCGTCTGTGTTTACAAGGACAAGTACCTCAAGATTCCGGCCGTGCTCAAGAGCGTCGACGCCGGCGGCGACGACCTGGTCTTCAACGACGTCGACGGCGGCTCCCAGCGCGTTCTCCAGAGCAAGATGCTGCTCGCCAACGGTTTTTCCCGCGAGCAAGACGCGGCGGACAGCGCTTGGTTCGTCTCCGCGAAGACGCACGGCAGCCGCGCGCTTTCCTTTAAGCCCGCCAAGTACGGCGACGCGCCCGAGGACCAGAGCGCCGCCGAGGACAAGGCCCTGGAGCTTTTCCTGGCCGAGGACGGGACCGACGGCTTCCGCGGCGAAGGCCAGAAGGCCAGGAAGCGCCGCGCCTGCCTGAAGAGCTGGATGGACGACCATCTCAAGGGCGGCGTGACGCTCTATCCTGCGGGCTCGCCGGCCGATCGCGGCACGTTCGCCGACGCGCCGGGCGCCAAGGGCGGCGGCCGCGTCGTCGAGGTGGGCGGCGAGCTCATGGTCAAGACCGGCGCCGACGATTTTCGCCCCTGCCCATAAGATCGTCATTTCGCTTCTCTTTACAGCCTCCCGGCGCGCGACTATACTCTTCCGGTGACGATCTTATCGATCGCCGTCGCCGTCGCGCTCGGAGCGAGCGCGCAGGCCCCGTCGCGCAACCCGGATACGTTCACCGAGGCGCAGGTCGGCGAGGTCACGAGCCTCGATCCCGCGTTTCCGTACGACAACTCGAGCCAGGGCCTCATCTACAACGTCTATGAGACGCTGATCGCGTTTCAGGGCGCGTCGCTCTCCAAGCTCGAGCCGCGCCTGGCGACGGCGGTGCCGTCCAGGGAGAACAAGCTCGTCTCGGCCGACGGCCTGACGTATCGGTTCCCTATCCGGAAAAACGTGAAGTTCCAGGACGGCTCGCCGTTGACGCCGGAGGACGCGCGCTACTCGCTGCTGCGCTTCATGCTGCAGGACCGCGCGGGCGGCCCGTCGGCTCTGCTGCTCGAGCCGATCTTGGGGATCGCCTCGACCCGCGACTCCTCCGGCACGCTCAAGACCGACGTCTTCGACCGCGCCGCCAAGGCGGTCCGCGTCGAGGGCGACGACCTCGTGATCCGCCTGCCGCGGCCGTTCGCCCCTTTTCCGACGATCATGGCGCGCTGGTCGTACGTGATGTCCAAGAAATGGGCCGCCGACCACGGCGACTGGGACGGCGCGCGCGAGTCTTGGACGCGCTACAACGATCCTCCCAAGGAGCGCTCCTATTTCTACCAGCACATGAACGGCACGGGCCCGTTCAAGCTCGCGCGCTGGGACATTACCGCGAAGTATGTCCTCTTAGAGCGCAACGACGCGTACTGGCGCGCGCCGGCCAAGCTCAAGCGCGTGCTGATCAAGTGCGTGCCCGAGTTCTCCACCCGGCGGCTGATGCTGCAAGCCGGGGACGCCGACTTGATCGAGACGCCGCGGCCTCTGTTGGGGCAGCTCGAGGGTCTTCAAGGCGTCACGATCGCCGACGACTTGCCGCGCCTGGCCACGGACCCGGTGCTGTTTTTCACGTTCAAGATCAACGCCTTCGCCAATCCCGACATCGGCTCGGGCAAGCTCGACGGCGACGGCATTCCGCCCGATTTTTTCTCGGATCCGGACGTGCGTCAGGGGTTCGCCTACGCGTTCGACTATGACGCGTTCCTCCACGACACGTTCAAGGGCAAGGCGTCCCGCGCGCTCGGCCCCGTGCCGCCGGGCGTGCCGGGCTACGACCCCAAGCAGCCGCATTACGACTTCGACCTCAAAAAGGCGGAGCAACATCTGCGCAAGGCTTGGGACACGAAGCTCTGGGAGCGCGGCTTCAAATTCACGCTGACCTACAACGTCGGCAGCGAGGGCCGCCAGGCGGCCTGCGAGATCTTGAAGAAAGGCGTCGAGTCGCTCAACCCGAAGTTCAAGATCGACCTGCGCGGAGTCGAGTGGGCCTCGTTCCTGGACAAGGCTCAACGGCGGCAGATGCCGATGTTCTCGCGCGGCTGGTACGCCGACTACCCGGACGCGCACAATTTCGTCTACGCGTTTTACCATTCACAAGGGCGGTATCCCTCGGCGCAAGGCTACTCCAGCCAGACGATGGACACGCTCATCGAGCGCGCCGCCCGCGAGCTCGACCCCGCGGCGCGCGCCGCGTTCTATAAGAGGATCCTGAAGCAGGGCTTCGAGGACGTCCCGGCGATCACGACCGTCCATCCGAAGGGCGTCTACGCCCTGCGCTCCTGGGTCAAGGACTGGTTCGAGAACCCGGTCTTTTTAGGGATCTATTACTACCCCATCTCTAAATAGGGTTTGACCCCACCGTTTTGTGCTAGTATTCGCCTGATGGGACGAACCTGGGCGCTCGTCGCTTTCGCCGCGCTCGCCGCTTTCGCCGCGCCGCCGGCGAGCGTGATCCCGCGCAACAACGGGTCTCAGATCCTCTCGAAGGAGACGGCCGGCGACGCGCAATGGGCGCGCGAGCTGGAGCCGCTTCCGGCGTCCGTGCAGACCCAGGCCCCGAAGAAGCAGCCGGTCAAGATGACGGTCGACCGCTCGGGCCTCTCCGCCGTCGTCTCCGAGCCCAAGCTCGGCATCGACGTCGAGGTGCGCCGCGACGGGCGCGATTTCACGCTGAGCGGCTATCTCAAGGCGCACGCCTGGGAGCTCGACCCGCCGCGCTCGCTGCGCGGCGTGGCGATCATGGGGGGCGGCGTCAACGTCGAGGTCCGCCCCTGGGGCGATCTGGCTTATTCGCTTTCCGGTCCCTATAAAAAGGAGGACGGCTCCGACGGCTCGCTGAGCCTGCGCGTCGACGCCTCGGGCCTTCCCGCGCGCGGCTGGGCGATCCGCGCCTCCGGCATCGACCTCGAAGCGCGCTGCAACGCGCGCGGCTGCGTCATCTCGGGCTTCGTCGATCCGCGGCGCTACGGCAAGCGCGAGCTCGCCGTCATCGGCGGCGCGCTCGCGGCGCTCACGGACGACCTCTTCCGCTGAAGCCCGATCGCGCCGCGCAGGCCAAGAAGACGCTCGCCGGGCTGCGCAAGCTCTACCCGGACGCGCACTGCGAGCTCGACTTCAAGACTCCTCTCGAGCTGCTCATCGCCACCATCCTGTCCGCGCAATGCACCGA
>CAZRIP010000038.1:0-29012 GCA_964600165.1 uncultured Elusimicrobia bacterium
GGCCGGAGCCGGCGCCGCGGCGACAGGAGGTTGCTCGACGGGCGCGGTCTTGAGATTCTGCCTGCGCGCGTAATACGCCCCCCCGCCGATGGCGGCCAGGGCGGCGGTGCCGAGGATGAGCGGCAAAAGCGGCGAGCGCGCGGCGGCAGGCGCGGCCGCGACGGGAGCGGGCGCGGGCTGCGGCTCGGGCTCGAGCACGGGAGCCGGCGCGGGTCTGGGCTTGGGCTCGACGGGCTCGGAGCGCGGGTTCGGCGGCCTGAGCAGATAAAAGCTCGCGGGCTTCCAATCGTCGGCCCGGTCCGCTCCGTCCGGCGCGATCATGCTCGAGGGCCCGAAGCCCGGCAGCTTCTTGAGCTCGTCGGGCTCGAACGGGCCCTTGGCTTCGCCGCCGTCGATGACCCAATATTTCATTTATACGGCTCCGTGGCTAAGGAGATTTGCTTGGCGCCCGCGCACTTGGCGGCCGCCATGAGCTTCTCGACGGTCCGGTACGGCACGAGCTTATCGACGCGCAAGACGACGGCGCCGTCGCCCGAGCGGGCGAGCTCCGCGCGCAGCGCGGCCTCGAGGCCGTCCCAGCCGCGCTCGGCCGATCCCACCGCCATGCGCCCGTCGCGCGCGTAGGTGACGGTCAAGGATTCTTCGCGGTCCGCCGGCGCGAGGGACTTCGGCAGCTCGATCGGCAGGCTCGGATACGAAAGCATGGGCGCCGTGACGAAAAGGATCACGAGCAAGACGAGCGAGATGTCGATCACCGGGATCACGTTGACCTCGGTGACCGGCTCGGCTCGCTCTTGGCTAGCGCGTAGCTTCAACAGCGCGTATCGGCTCATCTTGTGTTTGCACCAAAGCGACGGAATCGGCTCCGCATGACTTGATCGTCTCGATCGCGCGCACGACGAGCCCGTGCGGCGTCTCGGGCCCTGGCGCGAGGAATACTTTTCGGTCTTGGCGCCCCGCGAGCGCGTCCCTGAGCGCGACTATAAAAGCCCCGGGGGCATCGTAAGATTTCCCGCCGAGCGTCAGGCCTTTCTGATCGAGGCCAACGGCGAGCGGAAGCTCCGGACGCGGCAGCGGCCGGTCCTCGGCGGCGTGTGGACGGGCGTTGGCCGCCGAGGACGCCGCGGTCTTGACCCGCAGCGACGACTGCGCCATCATCGGCGACAAGACGAGCAGGATGATCAGCAGCACGAGGGAGACGTCCGCCAGCGGCACGACGTTGACGTCGGAAATCTCGCGCGGCGCGGCCTCGCTCGGGAAAGCGTTCATGGCTGGGGCCTGCGCTCGAGCAGGCTCGCGAGCTCGAAGATCCAAAGATCGGCTTCCGACAGGCGGTCGCGCGCCGACAGAGTGAAGTAATTGTAGAAGACGGCCGACATGACGGCCACGCCGATGCCGGCGGCGGTCGTCACCAAGGCTTCCGAGATGCCGGCCGCGACGACGGCCGGACCGCCCGCGCCGGCCGCGGAGAGGTCGTGGAAGGCGCGCATGATCCCGAGCACGGTCCCGAGCAGGCCGATCAAAGGCGCGATGAAGCTCGCCGTGCCGAAGAGCCCCACCCGCCGGGACAAATCTCTACTCAGGCGGTGGCGGTAGAGCTGGAAGGCCTCGACGAGCTTTTCGCCGTTGGGCTCGGGGATGCTCAAGAGGCGCTCGAGCGCCTGCTCCATGATCCCTGAAGACAGGCGGCAGAGCCCGAGCGCGCTCGAGGGGTCGCCCTCCTCGAGCTTCTCGCGCACCCGTTGCCATAGTCCCGACGGCAAGCGGCGGGAGATCCAAAAGACGTAGAGCCGCTCGAGGGCCTGGCCCAAGACGAGGACGGACAGTAATAAGAGGACGGGCATTGCCGCGCTGACGCGCAGCGCCTGTCCCACAGACATCGCCTCCATGCCCCTGAAGTATAAAGGAGAAGCCGGAAGGCCGCAAGGTCGGAATTGTTACTAGAAGTAGCCGAGGCCCTCGGCGGACCGAGGGGCCCGCAACCCCTGGCGCTCGAAGACTTCCCGCGAGGGACGGGCCGTCGCCGAGCTCGGGACGGTCAGGACGGGGGTTCGGCTGTGGCGCAGGACGCGCTCGGCCGTCGTGCCCATGACGGCGTCCTTGAAGAGACGCCGCACGTGGGCGACCATGACGACCAGGCCGTGGCGCTCGGCCTCGGCCACGATCTCGCGGGCGGGATTGCCGAACGCGACGTGCCTCGACGGCCGGACCGCGCGCCGCAGGTCCTCCGGAAGGCTCATGACCATCCGTCCGAGCAGCCGGTCGATCCCCTCGAGGGCCTGCGAGTCCGGCACGTCCGGAGGGCTGACGACGTGCAGGAGCTTGAGGCTCGCGCCGAGCTCGAGAGCGAAACGGGCCGCGACGATGAGGCCGGCCTGCGAGTAAGGCAAGAAGTGGACCGGCGCCAGCACGGAGTCGATCTCGCGGATGACGCGGCGCGTGACGAGGACCGGCACGGGAGAGCGGTGGACGACGGATTCGGCGATCGAGCCCAGCACGAGACGCGAGAGGCCGGTGCGACCGTGAGTGCTCATCACGATCAAGTCGAAGCGCCCGTCGACGGCGTGCGAGACGATCGTCTCCGCCGGGTCTCCGGGCAAGGAAACGATGTTCGCGTCTTCCCCCAGCCGCTCGCGCAGGGCCTCCAGGGACTCCTCGGCGACGGAAGCCGGATACGGCCGGTCGATGGGGCCGAGGCCGGCGACGGAATATTGCCAAGGCTCGACGTGCAGGGCCTCGAGCCGCGCGTCGAAGCGCCGCGCGAGCTCCTCGGCCTGGTGCCAAGCCGCCAGCGAGCCTTCCGAGAAGTCGATCGCGGCGAGGATGCGACGAGGATGAAATCGTTCCACGACTTCATTGTAGCGCCGTCGGCCTGGCCGGGAGTTAGCGGCCTTGCAACGCTTTGACGACGGCCGCCGTGAACGCCTTGGTGCCGAGCGAGCCGCCGAGGTCAGCGGTCGTCTCTCCGGACTCGAGGCAGCCGAGGACCGCCGCCTTGAGCTTGTCGCCGAGCTGCGGCTCGCCCAGATGCGTGAGCATCGTGCAGAGCGCGAACAACGCCGCCGTCGGGTTGGCGACGTCCTTGCCCGCGATGTCCGGAGCGGTGCCGCCCGCCGGATCGAACATCGCGAGGGCGACGCTCCCGTCCGGGTTGAACGAATAGCTCGCGCTGTCGGCCAGGCCGAGGCTGCCGATCAGGCCCGCCGCGGCGTCGCTCAAAAAGTCGCCGTACTCGTTGGGGCAGACCACGACCTGGACCGTCTCCGGGCGCAGCGTGAGCTTGGCGAGCAGCGCGTCGAAGAGCACGCGTTGGTGCTTGATCTTGGCAAAACCGCGCGCGGCGTCGGCGACCGCTTCCTCGAAGAGCCCGTCGGTGGCCTGCTGGATCGTGTATTTCGACGAGCTGATGACCGTACGGCCGCGACGTTGGGCGAGCTTGAAGGCGAAGCGCGCGGCGAGCAGGCAGGGCTCGCGCTCGATCACGCGGACCGAGACGGCCGAGTGCAGGCCGATTCGATGGCCCGCGTCGTCGTAGGTCCCCCCCGTCGCCACGCGGACGATGTCGACGTCGAGGGTCTTCTTGAAATTTGTCGGGACGCCCGGGATGGAGGCGCAGGGGCGGTGGATCACGGAGAAATGGCATTTCTCGCGCAGCACCTTGTTCGGGCTCTCGGTCTCCGTCGTCGTCGGGTACTTGAGCGCGGCCTTGGTCTTGGCCATGCTCTCGAGCGCGCGCTCGTAGGCGGCCTCCGCGCTCTTGCGGCGCGCCTCGAGGCTCAGGTCGACGGGCTCGATCTGGACGTCGATCGGCAAGGCCTCGAGCGCGGCGTGGACCGACGCCGAGAGCTCCGCCGAGATGCCGTCGCCGAGAAGTTCCGTGATTCGATACATGGGGTCTGACCCCATTATAACTATTCGGTCAGGAACTTGAGCTTGACGTCGCCCCATGCAGGGCCGGCGTCGACGCCCGGCGGAAGGCGCTCGAAGCGCCACGATTGGATCGCGTCGAGAGCCGCGCGATCGACCTCTGGAAAGCCCGACGACTTGCGGACGGCGGCGCCGCGGCGGACGGTGCCGTCCGGGAGGACCTCGAAGCGTACCATGAGGGAAATATCTTGTTCGCCGAGCCGGCGCGGAGGCCGCGGCAGGCGCTGGCGCACCGGGCGCCGGTTGGCGGCGGGACCGGCGATCGACCAGGCCGTGCCCGCCCCGCCGCCTCTCTTCGCGGGGTCGAATCCGTCGCGCTGGACGTCGTAGATCGCGGCGTTGGACGGCGCGAACGCCGGGATCGCGGCGGCGGCGGGCGCCTTGCCCCAAGCGAGCGAGCCCGGGCCGGCCACGGCGTCGGAGAGCTTCTCGTCGGGATCCTTGATCGACGCGAGCGCGGCCTTCAGCGCGAGGCGTCGGCCCGCGGTCGCGCGCTTCGCGCCGCGCCGCCGGGCGATGAGCCGCCGGCGCGCGCGACGTCTGGGCGCCGGCCGCTCCTTGATCTCGGGCTTGACCGCGGCGACGAGGGGCTCGGGCGTCGGCGGAGCCGGCGCCTGAGGCAGCTCAGTCACGAATTCGACGGCGACGGAGCTTGCCGCGCGCCGCGGGCGCGCGACGCGCGTTCCTGCGAGCGAGAACACCGCCGCGTGCGCGGCGAGGGCGAGCGTCAAAAAGGGCAGCTCGCGGGTCCGGCCGTCGGAGCGCTCTAGAATCATCCCCCACATGATGTTCGAAAAGCGGGCGTTCGACGAGGGTCCGGAGTCGAGGGCGCGACGGGCCGAAGGCCTGAGCCGCGGGTAGGACTAAGGTCCCTGGCGGCTCTGCTTGACGTAGCCGAAGCAGGCGATCGTGGGCAAGCGCGGGAACTTCGGCAGCCGCGGCTCGCGCGAGGCGAGACCGCAAAGATAGATCGTCGCGCCGATCTTGGTCTCGAGCTTGCGCGCGTGCGCGCAGTCCGAGCACAGGCCGGCGAGCGCTGATTCCGGAGGCGGCTCCTCCATCTCTCCCATCGGCTCAGGCATCGTAACACTATTTTAGTTCGCGCCGTAACATTTTTCAAACACCGGGATGTTAAAACATCAAGCCGAGGCGCGCCCGGGCCGCAACCGGGGCGCTTCAAGATCAGGGACGCAGACATGATGAACGTGCTGGAAGTCAGCGAGCGCTACGAGAACCAGTGGGTCGTGCTGGATCGAGGACAGAACGTGCTCGATTTCGGGCCCGACCTGACGCATCTGTGGGAAAAGCACCGTCACGCCGAGGCGAAGGTGACGTTCTACTACGCGTCCGCGCTCGAGGTTAAGGGCGCCGTCGCCGCCAAAGAGGAGGTCGTTCTATGACCGCGGAGCTCGCCCACGCCGGATTGTTCGCCCAGGTCGTGATCGGAGTCTTGATCGCGATGGGCGCGTCGCTGCTGATCGGGAACGCGTCGAGCGTCGATTGATAGGTCCCCGAAAAGAAAAACACCGCTCCCTATAGCGGTGTTTTTCTTTTTCCGATTCAACTTACCCCGGGGTAAGTTGAGATTTATTTAGACCAGGTTGCGCAGGCAGGCTTCGACGACGTGCGGGGCCGAGAGCCCGTATTTGTCGTAAAGCTCGGCGGGCAGGCCCGACTCGCCGAAATCGCGCACGCCGACCTTGACGACGGGCACGCCGAGGGCCTTTTGCGCGGCCGCTTCGCAAACGGCCGTGCCCAAGCCGCCGATGACGTTGTGGTCCTCGACGGTGACCAGCCGCTCGCTGTCCTTCGAGAAACGGACGACGGCTTCGTCATCGAAAGGCTTGAGCGTGCCCGCGTTGACGACGCGGGCGTTGAAGCCGCGCTTCTCGAGCTCCTTGGCCGCCGCCATCGCGGAGGGCACGGGGCCGCCGGTCGCGAAGATCGTCGCTTGGAAGTGCTTGGGCTTGGCCGCCGGCTCCCACAGCACGTCGCACTTGCCCAGCTCCCACTTGTAATCCGGCCCGTGCACGTCGTCCATCGCCTGACGCGTGAGCCGGATGTAGACCGGGCCCTTGTGCTCGATCATCCACGTCACGGCCTGCATGGTCTCGGCCGCGTCGGCGGGCTGCAAGATCGTCATGTGCGGCAGAGAGCGCATCGCGCCGACGTCCTCCAAGCCCATCTGCGAGGTGCCGTCGTCGCCGATGCCGACGCCGGCGTGCGTGCCGACGAGCTTGACGTTGGTGCGGTTGTACGCGCACGAGACGCGGATCGTCTCGACGCGCCCGATCAGAAAGCAGGCGAAGCTCGTGATGATGGGCGTCTTGTCGGAGAGCGCCAGGCCCGCCGCGACGCCGATCATGTTCTGCTCGGCGATGCCCATCTCGAAATGGCGCTCGGGGTATTTCTTGGCGAAGGCCTGCGTCATCGTCGACTTTGAAAGGTCGGCGTCGAGGACGACGAGCTCCGGGTGCTTCTCGGCCAGGGCGACGAGCGCCTCGCCGAAGGCCGCGCGGGTCGCCTTACCCACGGAGGATCTCCGCGACGGCCTTGTCGGCCTCTTCTTTCTTGGGCGCCACGCCGTGCCAGCCGATGTTGTTCTCCATGAAGGAGACGCCCTTGCCCTTGATCGTCTTCGCGACGATCGCGAAGGGCTTGCCCTCGGCGGCCTTCGCCTGCGCGAGCGCCTTTTCGATCTGCGTGAAATCGTGGCCGTCGATCTTGACGGTGTCCCAGCCGAAGGCCCTGAGCTTGTCTTCCACCGGCTCGATCGGCATCACTTCGTCGACGGGGCCGTCGATCTGGCCGTTGTTGTGGTCGATGATCGCGACGAGGTTGTCGAGCTTGAACTTCGGCGCCGACATGAAGGCCTCCCAGCACTGGCCTTCCTGGAGCTCGCCGTCGCCGAGGACGCAGTAGGCCGTCGTGTCCCGCTTGTCCAGTTTGGCCGCGATCGCCATGCCGACGGCGACCGACAAGCCCTGCCCGAGGGAGCCCGACGAGAACTCGATGCCCGGCAGGCGCAAGCGGTCCGGGTGTCCCTGCAGCGGGCTGCCGAGCTTGCGCAGCGTCAGCAGCTCCTCCTTCGGGAAATAGCCGAAGTGAGACATGACGGCGTAGAGCGCGGGGCAGCCGTGGCCCTTCGACAAGATCAAGCGATCGCGGTCGTTCCAGTCGGGTCGTTTCGCGTCGAAGCGCAGGAACTTCGCGTAGAGCACGGCGAGGATGTCGATGATCGACAGCGAGCCGCCGGGATGGCCCGAGCCCGCGGCCTCGATCATGCGGATGATGTCGACGCGCAGCTCGACGGTCAGCGCCTTGAAGTCCGTCGAGGAAGGGGCCTTGGTCGCCGCGGGCACGACGCTATTCTAGCTTAGAACGCGCGCGCATGGCAACGGCGTGACGATTTTCAGCGGCCCTTGCTCGCGCGCGCGGCCATGACCGCCGGCGGCTGCGGCCCGAGCGCGCGCTCGAGCAGCGCGGCCAGCCGCGCGCCGGCGAGCTCGAGCCGGTCGAACGCGACCTGCTGCTCTTGCTGCTGGTAGGCGTCGTCTTGCCCCGGATCGCCGAACGGGGAGCCGTGGCCGCCGTTGAACTTCGGATAGATGTTCGCGCGCGCGATCTGGAAGCTCTCGAGCGCGGCTTGTCCGCTCAGGACGTCGTCGGCGGAGCCGGATCCTCCGCTGCCCAACGCCTGCGCCGTCTGCCGCGGGTCGAGCAAATCGGAGGGCTCGATCAAATGGTCCCAGACCGAGTGCAGCGAAAGCGGCGCGCCCAGGAACTTCCCCTCCTCCTCGTTGCCGCCGTAATCGTTGCCGGGTTGATGCGTCTTCTTATCGGGCCAGATTCCGTACGCGCAATGCAAGGGTTGGTGCATGTCGCCGACGAAGTGGATCATGTAGATGAGCGCGAGCTGCTTGGCTTGCGGCGAGGCCGCGGGATCGCGCAGCGTCGCGAACTCGCCCTGGACCTGCGCGACGACGCAGGCGCCCTTGCAGTACTTGTCGACGGCCGGCTGCGCGTCCGTGATCGGGATGTTGATGAAATGCCAGTCCTCGGTGGACTTGTCTCCCTGCAGATGGATGCCCGCGCAATTGACGGGATAGCCGAGACGGATCTGGTCGGCGCACGGCGCGACCTGCGCCATCGACGGCGCGCTTTGGCTCGGGTCCAGGCCGACGGCGAGCAGGTTCTGCACGGCGGCGAGCGTCCGCGGGCTTTCCTTCTCGAGCTTGTCCTGCGCGATCAGCGCGACGATCTCGTGCCCGTGGACCGACCAGGCGAACGCCGCGCAGGGCCGAAAGACGAGGAAGACGGCGGCGAGCGGGGCGAGGGGTCGCATGCTCGAAGGATAGACCCGAAACGTCCAACTTTCAAGGTTTTTTTGCTAGGATCGCACCCATGGAGATCAAGACCTACGTCGGCTCGATCCGCCGCGCGGCGGACTACGTGCGCTCGCGCGCGCCGGGCGTCAAGCCGCGCATCGGCGTGATCCTCGGCAGCGGGCTGTCGAAGGCCGTGCCGCCGCTGGCGGGCGCGGAGACGATCCCCTACGCCGACATCCCGGGCTTTCCCCGCACGACGGTGGCCGGCCACGCCGGCAAGCTCCTGCTCGGGACATTCGACCGCGTCCCGGTGGCGGTGATGCAGGGCCGCTTCCATTATTACGAGGGCCACTCGATGGAGTCGATCGCGCTGCCGCTGCGGATGCTCGAGTACCTCGGCCTCCAGACCTTGGTCATCACCTCCGCCGTCGGCTCGATGCGCGAGAAGATCAAGCCGGGGCATCTCACGGTCATCAACGACCACATCAATCTGATGGGCCGCAACCCGCTGCGCGCCTTCCACGAGGAGGAGTTCGGCGAGATGTTCCCCGATCTTACCGACGCTTACGACCCGAAGCTGCGCAAGGTGGCGCTCGGCGTCTGCAAGAAGCGCAAGGTGCCGGCGCATGAGGGAGTCTATATCGCCGTCGGCGGCCCGTCTTACGAGACGCCGGCGGAGATCAAGGCCTTCCGGCTGCTCGGCGCCGACGTGGTCGGCATGTCCGTCGTGCCGGAAGTCATCGTCGCCCGCCAGATGGGCTTGCGCACGCTCGTCGTGACGTGGACGTCGAACATGGCGAGCGGCATGAAGGGCGCGGCCCTTTCGCACCCCGACGTGCTCGCGCTCGGCGAGAAGGTCTCGACGAACCTCAGCGCCGTGCTGCAAGACCTCATCTCCGCCATCCGGTAGGGCCCCTTGTCCTTTAGGATGCTCGACTTGATCGCCAAGAAGCGCGAGGGCGGGACGCACTCGCCCGAAGAGCTCGAGTTCGTCGCGCGCGCCGCCGCCGGCGGATCCGTCCCCGATTACCAGCTTTCCGCTTGGCTGATGGCCGTTCTCTTAAACGGGATGGCCGAGAAGGAGACCGTCGCGCTCACGCGCGCGATGGCGTCCTCGGGCGAGCGGCTCTCGCGCGACGCCTCTCGCAGCACCGCCGCGAGGGTCGACAAGCACTCGACCGGCGGCGTCGGCGACGGCGTCTCTCTCGCTCTCGCCCCCCTCGTCGCGGCCGGCGGCCTGATCGTGCCGATGATGTCCGGGCGCGGCCTCGGCCACACCGGCGGCACGCTGGATAAGCTCGAGTCGATCAAGGGCTTTCGCGTGCGGCTCTCGCAAGACGAGATCTCGGCCCAGCTGCGCTCGCTGGGCGTGGCGATGTTCGGCCAAAGCGAGCGGCTCGCCCCCGCCGATCGCAAGCTCTACCAGCTGCGCGACGCGACGGCGACCGTGCCCTCGCAGCCGCTCATCGTGGGAAGCATTTTATCGAAAAAGGCCGCCGAGGACCTCGACGCCCTCGTCTTGGACGTCAAGGTCGGCTCCGGCGCGATCTTCAAGACCGCCGCCGAGGCGGAGAAATTAGCGAAGGCGCTGGTCCGTACTTCGAACGGCCTCGGCATCAAGACCGTCGCGCTGTTGACGGCGATGGAGCAGCCGCTCGGCCGCTGCGTCGGCAACGCGCTGGAGATCAAGGAAGCGGCCCGCGCCCTTTACGGCGACCGCTCTTCCGCCGATTACGTCGAGTGCCTGCTCGCCTTGGGCGGCTGGATGCTGCACTTGGGCGGCAAGGCCAAGACGCCCGAGAAGGGCTCCGCGCTCTGCGAGAAGCTCATCGCGTCCGGCGCCGCCGTCGCGCGGTTCAAGGAGATGATCGCCGCGCAGGGCGGCGATCCCGCCGTCATCGAGGACCCGGCGCTGCTGCCGCGAGCCGCCGCGTCGAAAGATTTCATCGCCTCCCGCTCCGGCTTCGTGACGCGCCTCGACGCGCGCGCCGTCGGCCAGGCGGGCGTGCTGCTCGGCGCCGGCCGCGCGACGATGGACGACGAGCTCGACTACGGCGCCGGCATCGAGCTCGAGAAGAAGATCGGCGACCGCGTGGAAAAGGGCGAGCGCATCGCGCGCCTTTCGGCCGCGAACGACGCGAGGCTCGACTCGGCGATGCCCGTCTTCGCCTCGGCCGTGACCGTCGCTGACCGCCGGAAAAAACCGGGACCGACGGTGATCAAACTCATTAAATGAACGGAGCGCGCTATGGCCTCTAAACAAGTGACCGTTTGCGATCACCCCCTCATCCAAGACAAGCTCGCCCGCCTGCGCGACAAGCACACGCGCCCCGAGGATTTCCGCGACCTCATGGGCGAGGTCGGCTCGCTGATGGGCTATGAAGTCACGCGCTCGCTGCGCACGCGGCGCACGCAGGTCCAGACGCCGATCAAGACCGCGGCCGCGGATTACGTCGACCAGCCGATCTGCTTCGTGGCCGTGCTGCGCGCCGGCCTGGGCATGCTCCCCGGGCTTCTGCACATCGCCCCCAAGGCGCGGATCGGGCACATCGGGCTCTATCGGAACGAGGAGACGCTCAATCCCGTCCGCTACTACGTCCGCCTGCCCAAGGACATCGCCGAGTGCTTCGTCGTGCTCTGCGATCCGATGCTGGCTACCGGCGGCTCGGCCGTCGAGGCGATCAATATTCTTAAGACCGACGGCGCGCGCCGGATCGCCCTGCTGACGCTCCTCTCATCGCGAGCGGGCGTCAAGAAAGTCCACGAGGCCCACCCGGACGCCCACATCTTCACCGCGGCCGTCGACTCCGTCCTCAACAAGAGCGGCTACATCGTGCCCGGTCTGGGCGACGCCGGCGACCGGCTCTTCGCCACGAATTGAGCGCGCTCGAATCCGATCTCAAAGAGATAGTATTCGAGCGGTTCCATCCACGGCGCGCGGCGGCGAAGCTCGTTTCGCTCGAAGGCGCGCCGCCAATAGGCGAGCTCGACGTCATCGAGCAGCCGTAAGTAGGCTTTCCACGCCAAAACCAGCCGTCCGTCGCGCCGCCAACAATCGAGGCGCCGAAAAAGTGTTCTCGGGCTGCAATAACGGTAGCGCGGCAGGGCCTTCCACGTGGCGGTGGTCTTCATGTACCAAAGAAGCGCCTCGAACGTTATCTGGTCCGGAATCCTCGGCCGGCCGCGCCGTTTCGCCCGAAAATAGGATCGCCGTTTGGCTGGAAAGAATTTTCGAAGCCTTTCCCATTTGAACGTCTGAATCCCGCGCCATTTCGGCCGATCGGTCTTCCAAACGTGGAGGTCATCGAAGGCCATACTAGAACTACGACTGAGGGGTCGATTTAGTTCCACGGGTCGGCCATTTTCGAGTTCTCGTCGAGCGATTTTGGCGACAACCAGTGACAAAATTCGTCGACGAGACTCGGAAAATCGCATGGGGCACGAGAGGTCCCCCTCGAAGCGAAAAGGCCCCGCCGGAGCGGGGCCTGATTCTTTTGCCGAGAACGGGCTCAGCTTAGGAGCACTTGTTCGGGTAGTCGCAGGTGTGGACCTGGGCGTCCACGGCGCACTTGTGCGGCCACTGGCAGGTCTGGACCTGGGCCACTTCGGCGCAAACGTGAGGCCACTGGCACGTCTGAACTTGCGCGATGGGCTTTTCGACGCAGACGTGGGGCCACTGGCAGGTCGTGACCTGAGCCGTCTTCCGGGTGGGAGTCGCGTTGAGCGCCATCGTCATCAAGAGGATCTGAAGCATTGCTGTTCTCCTTCGAAATCTTTTATTTGCGACAGGGACAGTGTAGCGCTCGGGGCGGGCTCTTAAAAATGAGTCCGGTCAAGCGAGCGACTTGATCGCTCTCAATTGATCTGGGTCAAAGGACCCGGCGGAGGCGGGCCGACGGGCCCGGGCTCAGGATGCCGAGCCGGCGAGGGTGCGCAGCTGCGGCTCGTCGACGACGACGAGGTCCTTGTCCTTCTTCTTGATGATGCCGCGCTCCTCGAAGTCCTTGAGCAGGCGCACGGCCGTCTCGATCGTCAGGCCCGCCATCTCGGCCAAGTCGCGGCGCTTGAGGCCCGCGACGATCGGCTTGGGCTTGCCCGCGGTCATCATGCGCAAGAGCGTATCGGCGAGGCGGCCGCGCGCGGGCTTGAAGGCGATGTCGCGCGCCTTGTTCTCCCCCCGGCGCACGTCGCGCGAGAGTTCTCGCAGCAGCGCCAGCGAGGCGTGCGGGAATTTCTGCAGGAATTGAAGAAAGGTGGGCTCGTCGACCATGGAAATGACGCTCGGCTCGAGCGCCTCGCCGGTCCCGGTGTACGGCCCGTCCTTGGCGAGCAGCGAGACGTGGCCGACCAGGTCGCCGGGCGACTCGATGCGCGTCGTCAGCTGCTGCCCGGTGCGGCTCGACTTGTAGATCTTGACCTTGCCCTTGCAGACGACGTAGACGCCTTGCGGCAGCGTGCCTTCGTGGAAGATCACCTCGCCGGGCTTGAAAGGGCTCGCCAGGCGCATGTCCTTCCACGCCGCGCGCGCGTCCTTGGTCCCGAGCAGCTCGTAAAGGCAGTTCTTGCGATGGGGGCACCACTCGCAGTTCGGGGCTTCGCGCTTGGAGAAAGGCATAGGGGGTTCCCTTATTGATCGAGATCAAAGCATAACATTTTGGATGCAGGGCGACAATGACGCGGGGATGACGGCGGCGTGACGGCTAGCGGCCGTCGGCGTGGCTCTGCGGGGCGTACTGCTCGAGGGCGGAGTCGAAGGCCGGGAGGTCGCGGATGGGCTCGAGCTCGGAGTCGGTCTTGGCGAGGAGCATGTAGCGGCGCAGATCGGCCGGCGTCGGCGAGGTCTTGAACGCCTCGTTGAGGGCATGGATCGACCGCTGATACTCGCCCGAGACGGCGTAGGCGAGCGCGAGTTGGTAATGCGCGGCGGTGTCGAAAGGCATGTCTTGGACCGAGCGGCGCAGCTCCTGGATCGCCTCGGGCGAGAGGCCGAGCCGGTTATACGCCGTGCCGCGGCGCTCGTGGATCATCGCGAGCTGCGGCGGGCTGAGGACGCCGGAGTCCTCGTTGAGGTGCAGGACCTCGCCGTAAGACGCGATCGCCTGGCGGTAGCGGCGGAACTTGTAATCCTCGGCCGCGGCGGCGAGCTGCTCCATGACGGCTTGGTCCTTGACCGAAAGCGGCGCGCGGGCTTTGGGCGGATCGGCGCGGATCGAGTCGCGCAGGCCGTAGGCGTCTTTCGCCGTCTCGGCGCGCGGCTCGGCCAGCTGCTCGATCCTCGGCGTCGACGCGATCGTCGGCGCGGGCGGCTCGACCGAGGCGTCGAAAGCGTGGAGTAGCCGGGCGTGGGCCGGGCTCGCGAGGAGGCCGGCGAAAAGCGGATTGCTCTTGATCTCGGCGAGGACCTCTTTCTCGTGGCCGGTCGCGCGCGCCTCGGAAAGGCAGAGCGCGAGGCTCTCGAACGACTCGTCGACGTCGTTCATCTCGAGGCGCAGGCGCGAAGCGTAAAGAGGCAAGAGCGGGTTGCGGGGCGCGGACTTCATCGCCTTCTTGTAGGCGGCGAGCGCCTTGTCCTCGTCGCCGAGGGCCTCGTAAGACAGCGCGAGGCTGTGCCAGAGCTTGTAGGGCTGCGCGACTTCGCCGAGCGCGGGGTCGAGCGCGACGGCGGTCGCGTACGCCGTGACGGTCTCCCGCGCGTCGTCCTTGTCGGCCGTCTTCGGCATGCCGGAGCGAAAGCCGCGCTGATAATAGGCGTAGCCGAGCAGGAAATAAGAGGCGCTGTCGCCGCGCGCCTTCGAGAGCTTCTGGAAATCGCCGATCGCCGCCGTAAAATCCTTGCGGGTCAGGCTGTCGAGCCCGGCCTCGAGCAGTACGCTCCCCTCGCCGGCTTTACGGACGCGGGACTTGCGGGGCGCGGCCTGCGCCGCGGCCGCGAAGGCCAAGCACGCGACTCCGGCGACAAGGCGGTTGGCTCTCATCCCCGTCAGTGTAGCGCCGCGCGCGCCCCCCGGCGAGGGTCGCGCGGCCCGCCGGCGTCTAGGCCCAAGGGCCTACCAGATCGAGACGCGCTTTTCCGCGGGCCGGTAGAGCTTGTCGCCGGGCTTGACGCCGAAGGCCTTGTAGAACTCCGGCATGTTGCTGACGATGACGTTGACGCGGTACTCGGCCGGCGAGTGCGGGTCCGCCGCCACCTGGCCGCGCAGCGCCTCGTCGCGCTGGATGGTCCGCCAGACCTGGGCCCAGCCCATGAAGAAGCGCTGGTCGCCGGTCAAACCGTCGATGACGGGAGGCTCCTTTCCTTTTAGAGACATCCGATAGGCGCGATAGGCCACCGTCAGGCCGCCCAGGTCGCCGATGTTCTCGCCGAGGGTCAGCGCGCCGTTGACCTTGACGCCGGGGATCGGCTCGAGGCCGTCGTACTGGCCGATCAAGGCCTTCGTCTTCGCCTCGAACGCGGCCTCGTCTTCCTTCGTCCACCACTGGGTCATCACGCCGTCGCCGTCGAACTTGGCGCCCTGGTCATCGAAGCCGTGGCTCATCTCGTGGCCGATCACGGCGCCGATCGCGCCGTAGTTGACGGCGTCGTCGGCCGCGAAATTGAAGAACGGGGCCTGCAGGATCGCCGCCGGGAACACGATCTCGTTGTTGAGCGGGTTGTAGTAGGCGTTGACCGTCTGCGGCGTCATGCCCCAGGCGTCTCGGTCGACGGGCTTGCCGAGCTTGTCGAGCATGCGCCGATAGTCGAAGCGGTCGGAGCGGAGAATGTTGCCGACGAGGTCGTCGCCCTTGAGCTCGAGCGACGAGTAATCGATCCATTTCTTCGGCGCGCCGATCTTCGGGTTGAACTTGGCGAGCTTTTCGAGCGCGCGCTTCTTGGTGGCGTCGCTCATCCAGTCGAGGCCCTTGATGCGCTCGGAAAAGCCCGCGCGCAGGTTCTCGATCAAGGCCTCCATGCGCTGCTGCGCCTCGGGCGGAAAATTGTCCTTCACGTAGAGCTTGCCGACCATCTCGCCGAGCGCGTCGTTGACCGTGCGCACTCCCTTCTTCCAGCGCGGCGTCGGCTCCGTCTGGCCCGTGAAGAGCTTGTTGAACTCGAAGCTCGCGTCGACGAAAGCCTTGTTGAGATAGGGCGCGTTGGCGGAGAGCGTGCGCGCTTTCATCGCGAGCTTCCAGTCCTCGACCGGAGTCGTTTGGAAGATCTGCGCGAAGCCCGCCATGAAGCTGGGCTCGTCGACGAGAACCGCCTTCTGCCACGGCACGCCGGCCGCGTTGAAGAACGCCCTCCAATCGAACCCGGGGGCGAGCCGCGCGAGCATGCCCTCGCTCATCTTGTTGTAGGTCTTCTCGACGTCGCGCGTCTCGACTTTCGTCCAGTGGAGCGCCGCGATGGATTTTTCCAGGTCGTAGATCTTCTGCGCCTTGGCGCGCGCGTCGCTCTCCCCTCCGAGCGTCAGCATCTTCTCGAGGTACGCGACGTAGGCGGCTTGGATCTTCTTGCCGTCCCCGCTCTCGTCGAAATAGTAGTCGCGCTCCGGCAGCCCGAGCCCCCCTTGGCCGAGCTCGACGATGTTCTTCGTCGGCTCCTTCGGGTCGGCTTCGACGGACATGGCGAACGGCGCGCCGTAGCCGTCCTGCTTGCGCGCGCCCCACGCGGCGATCAGCGAGTTCTTGTCGTGCACCTTCGCGATCCGGGCGAGCTCCTGCTCGATGGGCTTGAGGCCCAGCGCCTCGAGCTTGTCCGTGTCCATGAACGCGGCGTACAGGTTCGCGATCTTCGCGGCGTCGGCGTCTCCGGCCTTCGCGCGCTCGGCCGAGCCTTCGATGATGGCCTTGACCGCGGCCTCGGAGCGCTCCGCCACGGCGTCGAAGCTGCCGTACTCGGACTTGTCGCCGGGCAGTTGATAGGTCTTCAGCCAAACGCCGTTGACGTGGCGGTAAAAGTCGTCTTGCGGGCGGACGCTCGGGTCGATGGCCGAGGCGTCGATGCCGAGGCCGAGCGTCTTCTTGCCGGTGAGCTTGTACCACGCCGAGCGCGCGGCGCTCGAGGCGCGGGAGAAAAGCGAGGGCGCGGACTTCGGCGCGGAGGCCGGAGCGGGGATGACGGAGGACGCGGCCGTCGTCGTGCGCGCGGCGGGCGCGGCGAGGGTCGTCGTCTGATTCGATTCCGTTCCGGCGACGGCGCCTCCATCGAGCGTCTCGAGGCTCTTCGCGGGGCCCTGCAGCGCGGCGGCGATGGCGTCCATCTTGGCGGACAGCGCGAGCGCGGCCACGGGATTGGACGCGGCGATCTTGGTCGGAAGCTCGGCGCGCAGGGCCTCGATGCGAGCCGCTTGCGCCGGCGTGATCGACGCCGGCGCGGCGGCGGCGACGGCGGCGAGCGCGTCGATCTGCTGCGACGCGGCGATCGGCGAGAGGTTCGCGGCGGAAAGAGCGGCGAGCGCGGCTTCGACGGGCGCGTTGAGCGCGGTCGCGGGCGCGAGGATCGGGACTTGCGGGACCTGCGCTCCGAGGTCGACGATGTCGGCCGCATAGGCCGGCGGGAAAGCGAGGATGGAGACGAGCAGCGCCGCGCAGAGCTTGGTCATGGCCTTAGTCTAGCGCGAGACGCGTTTTCGCAGAAGCGCCCGAAGGCCTAAGCGCGCTCCGGCAATGGTCCTAGGCGCGCGCATCGGGCGATTGCTATAATACGCGCCTAGCGGTGGCCGTAGCTCAGCTGGTTAGAGCGCTGCGCTGTGAACGCAGAGGTCGGGGGTTCAAGTCCCCTCGGTCACCCAGATCTAGACAAGTCAAGGGGCTGGAGCCATTCTGTCAAGGGCTCCGGCCCCTTCTCTTTCGCCGAGACATGATCGCCGCGAACGCCTTGGCGTCCTCGATAATAATATTTCGGCCATATTAGGGCTCCTTTCGCTGGCTCATTTCCGGAGAGTCTCTTCGACCTTCTTGATGAGCTTATCCATGTCGAACGGTTTGACGACGTAGCCGTCGACGCCGGCCTCGTAAGCCGCGTCGACGTCTTTGGTGAGGCTGGTCATGGTCACCATGAGGATTTTGAGGCTTTTGAACTTGGGGCTTGAGCGGATCATGGCGACCGCTTCGACTCCCGACATTTTGGGCATAGCGCGATCGATAATTAGCAGGTCATATGGTTTTTTCTGAAGCTGATCGACGGCCGCCGCGCCGTCGATCGCTATATCCACCGCATGACCGTGCAGGGTCAATAGCCTCTTGACCACATCGCGGATCTGCTCCTCATCGTCGACAACCAAGACGCGGGCCATCAGCAAGCTTCCTGCGGGGCATGAAGCTCCGTGCCGAGAAGTTCCCAGGGAGAGACTGGCACCGCGACGCCGGCCAGGGCTACGGGGTCGAGCCGGCGCACTCGAAATTGTCCGTCCAAGGCCTTGGCGGTTTCGGGCCCAAGCAGTATTTGCCCCGGTGCGGCCACGGCGTCGAGGCGAGCGGCGAGGTTGACCGCATGCCCGATGACGCTATATTCGGTCCGGCTTTCAGTACCCAAGCAGCCGGCGATGACGTCGCCGGTGTTGACGGCGATGCCGACGCGAAGCGGCGCGCGACCGCCGGCCTGCGCGGAAAGCGCCAGGCGTTCGACGGCGGCGATGGCTTCCAGAGCGGCTCGTGCCGCGGCCCGCTCGTGGGCGTCCAGATCCACGGGCGCTCCAAAAATGGCCAAGAGCCCGTCCCCCATGAATTTATTGAGGACGCCGCCTTCCTTCTGAATGGCGGCGACGACGCAGGCGAATATGCCGTTGAGAGTGTCCACGGCCGCCTCGGGCGGCACGCTTTCGGCGAAGGGCGTGAACCGGCGGACGTCGGCGAAAAGAACGGTCACCCTCTTGCGGACGCCTTTGCGGCCCCCCTCGGGCAAAGACAGCACGTAGTTGGCGACCTCAGGCGTAACGAACAGACCGAAGGTCTCCGTCACCTTCTGCGTCCGCGTCAACGCTTCGCGCAGCGCTTTTTCGCGGGCGAGTTCCACGGAGAGCAGCCGCTTATCGACGCAGCGCGCAACCGAGGCTTCCAGAATGTCTGGAGTAAAGGGCTTGACGATGAAATCGTACGCTCCGAGTTTGAGGGCTTGAATGGCGATGCCCAATTCGGGCTGGGCCGTCATCATCAGGATGTCGGCGCTTCCCGCCCTCTTGGCGCGCCGAAGAACTTCGAGCCCGTTGGCGCTTCCAGGCATCGTCACGTCGGTGATGATGATGTCCCAATTTTCGTCAAGCCGCCCGATGGCCTCGTCGCCGGTAGCCGATGTGGATACCAAGTGGCCGGATCCGCGGAAAGTCCTCTCGCAGATGGCGCGGATGGGAGCTTCATCGTCGACGATGAGAATCTTCATGGAGACGAGGATTTCGTCTTATCGAGCATCTCGCGCAGTTTGCGGTTCAAAATAACGGGGTCCACCGGCTTCTGAATGAAGACGGCGTCCGAAGACAATAATTCATGCCTCACCACTCCGGCTTCGGTATAACCCGAAGTAAAGATAATCTTCATGTCCGGCCGCAGGGGAGACAGCTGATTGGCCAAATCATCCCCGCGCATCCCCGGCATGACCAAGTCCGTCAGAAGAAGGTGGATGGGCCCTTCGTGCCGCCGCGCTATCTCGAGGGCGTTCTCGCCGTTTTGAGCTGCCAAGACGGTGTATCCGTTCTCCGCGAGAAGCCGCGCGGTGAATTTGCGGACTGCGTCGTCGTCCTCGGCCAATAGGATGGTCTCGGAGCCGCGAATGTTCCCGCCGTCATGGGCTGCCGCCTGAGCGGCGCTCAGCTCGGATTGAACGCGCGGCAGATGGATTTTAAAAACGCTCCCTAATCCCGGCTCGCTGTAGACGGAAATGCTTCCGCCGCTTTGCTTGATGATTCCAAAGACAGTGGAGAGCCCTAAGCCAGTGCCCTTGCCTTGCTCTTTGGTCGTAAAAAAAGGCTCGAAGAGGCGCGCGAAGACGGCCGGCGTCATGCCGGCACCCGTATCGCTGACGGCCAGCATCACATGCGGTCCCGGGCGGGCATCAGGGTGCGTCTTCGCGTAGTCCTCGCTTAGCTCCACGTTGGCGGCCTCTATAGTGATCTTGCCGCCTTTGGGCATCGCGTCACGGGCGTTGACCACAAGGTTCAGAAGGACCTGCTCTATTTGTCCCGGATCGGCGTTGATCCTGCCGAGGTCCTTGGCGAGGACCGAGGCGATCTGCATGTTCTCGCCCACGATTCTTTGCAGCATCTTTTCCATTTCTCTGATGAGGGCGTTGAGATCGAGGACTTTGGGCGTGAGCACCTGCTGGCGGCTGAAGGCCAGAAGTTGGCGGGTCAGCGAAGCCGCCCTTTCTCCGGCTTTCTTGATTTCCTCCACGTCCGCCCGCATCGGATCACCGGAAGGAAGGGCATTGAGTAAAAAGTGACTGTAACCGCTGATCGCGGTGAGGATGTTGTTGAAATCATGAGCGACTCCGCCGGCAAGTCTGCCGATCGCGTCCATCTTCTGCGATTGCTGGAATTGGACTTGCAGCTTTTTTTCCTCGGTGATGTCGACCGCGGTGCCGGCCGACGCCGAGAGCTTGCCGGACTCGTCCCTCACCGGAAACAGCCGGACTTTGATCCAGCGCAGAGCCCCGTCCGGCCGGTGGATCCGGTATTCCATCTCGCCGCCGACCGCAATGGCTTCTTTGGCGGTTCGCCGGGCGCGCTCGCGATCTTCGGGGTGCACCGCCTCGGCCCAGTCGCCGGGCGACTTATAGAGACTCTCGCAGGTTCGGCCCCAAATTTTTTCATAGGCCGGACTGATGTAAAGAATCGTAGTCATATCAGTGGTCGTTAGAAAGAACACTTCCTCGATAGCCGCGGTCAGCTGATGGAACTTGTTCTGCTCCAGCTCCAGCTTCTTGTCGACTTCGCGCTTTTCACGCCTGCTTCGTGATTCGCGAAGCTCCCTCTCCATCGCCGGGAGCAGCCTTGTCAAATCGCCCTTCATGATAAAATCTCTGGCACCTTCCTTCATGGCCGTGATGGCCTCAATCGGCTCTATCGTGCCCGAAACAATGATTAATGGAATATCCAGCCTTCTCGCCTTGATTTCCTGAAGGGCGGTCAACGCGGTGAACTGAGGCATCGAATGGTCGGAAATGATCAGATCCCATGGCCTCCGATCCAAAGCATCCTTCAAGGAAGCCAAGGACTGGACGCGTTCAAACGAGGCTTCGTAGCCGCCTTCTTTTTCCAACTTGCGAACCAGCAACCGAGCGTCGATTTCCGAGTCTTCCAGAATCAACAAGGAAAGTTTTTGGCTCATGCGGATTTGCTTGATTTGGGCGCGATCTGGTTTAAAAGGAGCCAGTAGCATCCCAGTTGAGACACGGCGCCCACAAATTCCGTGAAGTCCACGGGCTTGCGGACATAACTATTGGCGCCGAGGCTGTAGCTTTTGACGAGGTCTTGTTCCTCCTGGGACGAAGTCAAGACGACCACGGGGAGCAATTTTGTCCTGGGGTCGGCGCGGATGCGGCGCAGAACTTCAAGCCCGTCGATCTTGGGCAGTTTTAAATCCAGCAGGATGAGATGAGGCATCACGCCCAGATCCCGTCCGGCGTACTGCTCCGTGCCGAACAAGAAGTTCAGGGCCTCGGCGCCGTCCCGCACGATCTTGAGCTCGTTCTGAAGATTGTTTTTCTTGAAGGCGCGTACGGTCAGGTCTTCGTCGGTTTTGTTGTCCTCGACCAGCAAAATCATCCCGTCGTTATTTTGCATGAAATCCTCCTTTACAACGTGAAATAGAAGGTCGCCCCTTTCGCGACCGCGCTTTCCGCCCAAATCCTGCCGCCATGCCGCTTGATGATGCGCTGTACGATCGCCAAGCCGATGCCCGTGCCCTCAAACTCCGCTTGAGAGTGCAGTCGCTGGAAAGCGCCGAAGAGTTTCCCGCTGTAGGTCATGTCGAATCCGGCGCCGTTGTCTTTCACGAAAAGAACCCTTTCGCCTTTGGCGCCGGCGGAAGCGCCGATTTCTATCCTTGCGTTCGCCGTCTTGCCCGTGTATTTCCAGGCGTTGCCTATCAGGTTTACCAGCGCTATCCTGAGAAGGCGCGCATCGCCGTTGGCCTGGAGCCGATGCGGTGCGGCGAACTCCAATCGGCGAGAAGGGTCTCTCGCTTGCAGTTCGTTGATGATGCTCTTGGCCAGTTCGCCCATTTCAACCGTCTCGCGCCGCATCTCGGTGCGGGATACCCGCGAAAGCTCGATGATATCGTCGATCAAGGTTCCCATGAGCTTGGTTGAGGCGATGACTTGATTGAGATTCTCCTTCCCCGCCTCGTCCAAATTGGCGGCGGAGTCCTCCAACAAGATTTGGCTGAAGCCGGCGATCCCTCTGAGAGGAGCCCGCAAGTCGTGGGATACCGAGTAGCTGAATGCCTCAAGATCCTTATTGAGGGACTGCAGCTCCTCCATGTTCTTTTTTCGGTCGGTTAGGTCCCTGGTGATCTTTGTAAATCCGATGATCTTTCCCAGTGGATCCTTCACCGCCGTCAAAACCACATCCGCCCAGAATCTCGAACCGTCCTTGCGTATCCGCCAGCCTTCGTCTTCTACCCGTCCTTCGGCTCTCGCTTTTTCCAGAAGGTGCTGCGGATGGCCGCGTGTCACTTCTTCCTCCGGATAAAACCGAGACATGGGTTGCCCCAAAATCTCAGCCGCCTTGTAGCCCTTGATGCGCTCGGCTCCCTCGTTCCAGCTCGCCACTTTCCCTTGTGTATCGAGAAGTAGGATCGCGTAATCCTTGACCCCGGCCACCAGCAGTCGGAACCGCTCCTCACTCTCCTCAAGCTGCTTCCTGGAATATTTTTGTTCCGAGATGTCGTGTATCAAGACAACCCCGCCGAAGATTCTTGATTTGGCATCCTGCAGGGGCCTTCCCGAGAGGTTCAACCAACGGCCGTCCGGCGCCTTATCATTGCGGACGAACAACTCGATATTGTCGGTCGATTCCCCGCGAATAGCCTTGGCTAGGGGTAGTTCACCGGAAGGATAGGGTGTTTTTTGATCAGGGAGAAAGGTCCCATAGACTTTTGACCATTCCGACACTTTAGCATCCGTGGCTCCCAGGCCCACAAGCCTCTCCGCGGCAGGATTCCAAAGCAGAAACTTGCCGTTCTCGTCGGCCACCACGACGCCGTCACCAAGGTTGGAGAGGATGGTCTGCGAGATCAGCGCACGCTGCGTTGCCTCCTCCCCCAAGCCCATTTCTCGAAGCAGCAAAAACCCGGCCCCGATCAAAAAGGATAGCGAGAGCCCTCCTCCGAGGACCGACATTATTGAGGCCCATCGGGCGGTGGCGGCCTCCTTATCGAAGCGCAAACGCAGGATTTTCTCCTCATTCTCTTCCAGCAATGCGGCAGCTGCGCGGGCGCGATCCATCCGTCTCTTGCCCTCTCGCGTGAGGACACGCGCACGCGCGGCCTCAAATCCTTTCTCGCGGAAGGTACGAATATTTTCTGCCTGGAACTCCCGCTCGCCCAGGGCGGCCGCGCGAAACGACGAGAGACTAGCCGACGCCGTTGGATTGTCGGCATCAAGACCGTCAAGTTCGTTCAGGGCCTGGCCGAGCATGAGGCCGGAACTCTGGTAAGGCTCCAGAAAATCTTCTTTGCCCGTCAGCATGAAGCCGCGTCCCCCGGTCTCGGTGTCTTTCAAGAGACTGAGGATATGCTCGATGTGGCTCAAGATTTTCTGAGAATGTTCCACCTCCGCGGTGCTCTTCCGAGCGTCGCGGGTGCTGATCCAAGACAGATAGAACCCGCCTGCAGCCAGTCCCACCACGCAAAACGCAACTGTCAGGATCGCGACCTTCGGCGATTTCTTGATTTCTAATGTGGAAATCATGCCTTTAACACTTGCCTTAGCGTTCTCTGCCTCATGGGCTCGGTAGCCGGGCGTTCGAGAGTTTTATAGGTGAGTCCGAATAGGGAGGTCGCTTCCGATGTGCCGGATCGGAATCTCGACGAATGTTGCAGGTTTGACGAACGATTGGCGGCACACGGTGATTGCAATCATGCCCACATTTTAACAGTTGTTGTAGGGGTTTCCACTAGGATAACATGGCAATCTCCAATTTATGACACGCCCGGCGGCTCGGTCAGGACGGGTGTTTGCCCCCTTCGATCCAAGGCGCTCGGAAAATCTCCTTCCAATCGTATTGCCATACAGGAACGATTTGGACATGCGACTCCGCGCGGAAGAGAAGTAGATATTTCTTCAGGAGGGTCTCGAGCAGATCGAGGCACTCGTCGAGCTCCTTCCACGTAGGCACGGCGTCGAAGGCCTTTTGATCGTAATGCGCGACGCGCTTGTGCGAAAAGAGCTTCACCGAGGCGGCCTTGGCCCGAAGCTCTTGAAGGTCCTTCTCCACTAAGGACGCGTTGATGTTCGGCTCACCCGCGCCGGCAAATTTGTCGAAGCCTCGGTGGCCCATCTCTGGCGGCATGTTCGTGTAGAGCGACACGAACTTCTCGCGGGAGAGCACGCTCGGCGACCTGGAGATTTCGGTCAGAAGACGTGCCATCGACGCGACGTCGTCCCTCTGGTCGATCTGCCGACGGACGGCCACGACGGCGGCCTGAGAGTAAACCATACGCATCCAAGAATAAAACGTGTCATCCGACTGAATCTTCGGATTGGCTTCGATGACCGCCATCGTCTCCTTGAAGATGTGTCGATTGATGAGAGCCTGCTGGATGTCGACATAGATCGCGGAAAGCCACTGGTTCCACTGGTCGAACTGAATCTTGGGTGGTATATTTCGCCGAAAACGTATTTTCACGGGTTTCGAATCTGCCGAATGATCCGCGAAGGAGTGCGTGTCCCAGTATGCTGCTTCCTCATCCGGAGACTTGAATCGAGGGATCTTGCCCCGTTGTTTATTGCTCTTCGTATTCATGATTGGAATTGCGCGCGCAGATCTTTCATGAGGAGCATCAGTTCAAACTCATCGACCGGTGATCGTTCAAAATCAAAGCGCTCATAAAATCGCCGCGCTTCTTCGTCGATGGCGTGGACAAGAACTGCTCTTGCCCCTATCGTGTCGGCTGCTGACACGATGCGAAGCAAGGCATCCTTGAGCAGCGCCTTCCCCACTCCTTTCCCTTTTTCACGGGTATCGACAGCCAGCCGAGCCAATAAAATTACGCCAATCGGATGTTTTGCGAGACCTTTAGATATTCTTGCCGGCGCTTCTTCGGGGCGCACGCTACCAGCTACTAACGCGTAATAACCGATCACGACTCCCCCTCGATGAACGACATAAGTTTGAGTGGAGTCGCTCTGCTGATTGATGAGAGCGAATTTCTTCAACCAACTATTCAGGCTCTCGTTCCCGCAATCAAAGGAGGAAAGATCGTGCGCCTTCGAGAGTTTCTCGATTGGGGAGAACGGGACTTCAGTGGGTTCTTGCTTGCTGGACACTAGGGCTCAAGCACGCTGGGCTCGGAAAGAAGTCGGCGGAGCCTAGGCTTGGGCTGTACAGGACGGTCTAATGCGGAAACGAAGGCCTTCCAGCGATCAGGCGAAAGCGCGAAATGCCGCTCTTCGGAGAGGATGTCTTCAGCTCGAGTGCGGGCGCTCTCAAGAACGAATTCGCTCACGTTTATGTCTTGCCGCGAGGCGGCCGTTTCGAACAAGCGCTTATCAGCCTGAGTTGTCCGCAGATTCAGGCGTTCAGAGCGCTTTGGCCGGGCCTTTGTGGTCGCCATATTCGTACTCACATTGTACATCCACTGGACAGTTCTGTCAAGGGCCTAAAATGTCCGTTTGAATCGATTTTTCAAGAACGTCTCTAGTTTTCGGCGAACACGAGGATCTACCGGTAAGTCTCGCTCCATTTTCCCCAGGGAATTGTGCCCGATGCCGGCCATTTGAGAGAACCGCATGATCGACATCCCTAGGCGCTTCCGGAAGTCGCGGAGCTTGGCGCCGAAGGAAGCCTTCGTAAAATCGATTTTAGGTAGATAAGACGGGCAGATTGTTCGTTTAATAGTCAGGACGGTTCCCCGATCTGCCCCAAAGGGGACCCCATCTTTTTGTCTTGACAAATGTCAGGACATATATTATACTGTTCTCGAGGGTATAAACATGACGAAAGTCCTCGAGCGTTGGGATAAGTCGCTGCAGCGGGTCCAGAAGGAATTGGAGTTGTCCCAAGAGGACCTTGCCCGCGTCCTCGGCATCAGCGCGCGCAATTTCGCGCGCTGGCTCTCCGGGCAGGTTGAGAATCCCGGTGAGGCCCATCTCCAGAATCTTCAGGAGATCGAGGCCATCGTCGATGAGGCCCGGAAGGCGTTGAAGCCGGAGTTGGTGTCCGTGTGGTTTCGGACGCCGAATCCAGCCCTCACCGACCTCCGCCCGCTGGACCTTCTGGCGAGTCGTTCCGGGCAGGTCCGAGTGCGGGCGCTTCTTGGCTCTATTCGCTGGGGCCTTCCTGTTTGAGCCCGTCGTCCTGGGATACCAAGCTTAAGTCTCTTCCACGCGCTCGCATCAAGGGCCGCTTCTTCCGTATGGTCCGAGAAAATGATGCCGAGGATATCCTATCGACCGGCCCCAGCTTCGCTTACGGCGGACGATACAACAAGACCGGTGAGTTCGGGGCGTTGTACTTGAGCGATGACTCGAAGACCTGTTATCTGGAAAAAATGAAGCAGGTCGGCGGAAATGAAGAACTCCTGCCCCCACAGGCTCTGGGAGTCATCGAAGTCGATATCCCGGGAGCGCTCGATCTGACGGCCGAAAAAAATTTGAAGGTTCTGGGTATTCCGGAATCTTCGTTGATGGACTTGGTCGACCGGACTCTCCCCCAGGCGATCGGAGAAGCCGCTCATTCCTATGGCATTCACGCGCTGCGGGTTCAATCAGCCCTGGCTTGCGGGAAGAATCTAGTCATCTTTGACGAGGCTCTGACCCACAAGGATTGCGAGGTCCATTTGCTCGAAATCCAGAAGTGGAAGTTCTAGCGTCTGGATCGGCGGCGCCAATGATCGGAGAAGACCTTCGCGTCTTCAATCCAGATCAAGGCCTGCATTCGGACGTTTCACGCCCGTAGCCTTCGCGCAAAAGTCGCGCGCATCACGTCGCGTTTCCTGCATCCGGCAAGCTTCGCCGTTTCGGTTGCGGTGATCTCCTTTCTTAGCACGGCAACATAACCTCCGGATACTCTTCGACGTACTTCTCATCGTTGGAACCGTAGTAGGCGACCGTTCGGGCCCCGAAATCGACGTCATATCGCACGACTCCCGCCCGCCAGCTGGCCGTCAAGAATTCGGGGAACGTGCTTTTCCCGGCCTGGTCGATTCGCAGCGCTTTGATCAGCGCTTCGCGGTCAAAAGGCGGCACGTCTTGCATACCGGAAATTAGTGGCGCTCCCTGAAACACGACGGGACCGAGTTTCGTTAGATAAAGGCTCTGGCAGGAAGGCAAGAACCACAGGTTGCTGGTCACGCCCGCCTGCCGAAGGACTTCGGCTAAATACGGAAACCCGCCGACTTTCGGTCGAATGGCCATGGCGCGCTTCTGGGCCGCCTGTAGAGTCTCAACCGCTTTGCTGATGGTATTGGTATCCATAGCTTCCTCCTTATTGCAGGATCTCTTTGAGCTTCAACATCTCGACATCCATCTCCTTCATGGCGTTATCGAACTGGCCGTCGTCCATGACCGGAGGCTGGAAGAGCGTCATCATCACCGTGGAGCCTTTACCGTTCGGGACGACGCGGGCGTAGACCGTCCAGGTCGCTTGAGGGTCCTTCCAGACGTGGTCGAGGATGCCGAGCCTCTGCGGAGAACTCGGCCGCCACGCCGTCGTGGACGAGGGCTTCTCGATGAGGTCTCGGATGATTTTTTGGTTCATGGCCGCCGCCTCCTGGATTAAGATACCGGCTTGTCCGTCCACCCGTGCTTGCGCACGAGGTCTTGCATGAGATAGAGCAATGCCTGCTTCTGTTTTCGGGGCAAGTGGCCGAAATGAAATTCGTCGTTGGCGTCGGCTTCGCGCCCGAGCTTAGGCACCAAGGTTCGTCCCGCCTTCGTCAGCGCGATGCGCACGCTTCGCCGGTCCGTCTCCGCGTGCGCCCTGGCAGCTAATCCCTTGCGCAGGACGCGTTCCACGAGCCGGGAGACCGTGCTGGCGTCGCAACCCATGCGCTCGGCCAGTTGAGACAAAGAGCACGAGCCGAGAGTCCAGATGGATCGCAGCGTCACCCATTCAGCGACCGTGACGCCATGGGAAGCCAAACGCTGCTGGAAAGCGCCCGAGACGTGATTCGACACGAGGCGCAGCCAGTATCCGACGTGGTATTCGAGATCGCGATGTTCACCCATGCCTCATTATAATGCTAATAACAATATTTGTCAATAACAAATATATGAACGAGATCCGCCGCGGGCAAGACTTTCCCGATGCAAGCCGCGACGCGTGGACAGGCGGCCTCGGTTTCGCTACGATCGTCCCTGCATGATCCTCCCCGCGCGCGTCGTCGCCGGCCTGGACTTGGCGGGCAAGACCTGCGACGCCTTGGGCGGGCTCTATCTCGCGTACGACGTGTTCCGCCGCCACGCGGGGCCGCTGGGGCTGCTCACTCGGGCGGCGACTTACAGCCTGATCCTCGGAATCCCGGCGTGGCTGGCGCTCGGGGCGGCGTTCGGAGCCATCGCCGGCGTCGGACTCGGCGCCCTCGTCGCTTTCGATTATTGGGCGCTGGCGCGCCTCCAGCGGCAGCAGCGCAGTTCGCCGCTGACGCAGTCCTGGTGGTCGGGGACGGCGCGCGGAGCGGCGCTCGGGCTCGCCGTCATGCCCCGGTTCGGGTGGCGCTTCGGCGCGGCGCTGTCGGCCAGCGAGATCGTCCTGCTGACCGCCGTCTACGCCGCCGGCTGGGTGCCGACGTTCCATTTCTCGAGCGGGCGATTCCTCCCCCCGCGCGCGACGCTGCGCGGAGCGGTCCTGCGCGCGGCCGCGATGGGCGCGGGCGCGGCGGCCGCCGCCGCCGGCGTCTGGGGCGTCCTTCCCGCCGAGCGCTTCGGCGCGCTGATCCTCGGACTCACCGCGTTCTCGGGCCTTTTCCTGTCGCTCGTCGTGCCGTACGTGGAATATTGGATCGAGAGGGCGCCGGAGGCCTTCTTCATCTACGCCGGCCTGGCGCTGCTCTTTTGCGGGCTGATCTGCGACGCGATCCCGAGCGTCCTCGTGCTGCTGGGCGCCTCGTGAGGTCTCTCATCGTCGCGGCGGCTCTCTTGAGCGCGGGACGAGCGTCCGCTCTCCCGAAGACGGGCTTCCTCGATCGCTCCGTGACGATGGCGGGCGAGACCTTTCGCTATCAAGTGTACGTCCCCGCCGGATGGCGCGCGGACGAGAAGTGGCCCGTCGTATTGTTCCTTCACGGCGCGGGACAGAGGGGCGCCGACGGCTCGCATGAGACCGATATAGGGCTCCCGAACGCGATCCGCGACCGCGCGGCGAGACTCCCGGCCGTCGTCGTGATGCCGCAGTGCCGCGAAGGCAAGACGTGGGACTCACCGGAGATGCTGGCGCTCGCGCTCGAGGCCCTCGATCGGGCGATCAAGGAATTCAACGGCGATGAGGCGCGCCTCTATGCGACGGGACTCTCGATGGGCGGCTACGGGACGTGGGAGCTGGCCGCGGCGCATCCCGGCCTCATCGCCGCTTACGCCGTCGTCTGCGGCGGCATGCGGCCGCCCAAAGGCTATCCCGACATCCG
>CAZRIP010000039.1:0-28936 GCA_964600165.1 uncultured Elusimicrobia bacterium
GACGGCCTCGTCGCCCCGCGCCATCGCGCGATCAAGAAGGTGACCGACGACATCGCGTCTTTCGGCTTCAACACCGCGATCTCGGCCTTGATGATCTACTCGAACGAGATCCAGGCCGCCGAAAAGCCTTCCCTCGCCGACCTGGAGATGCTGCTGTCGCTCCTGCATCCGTTCGCCCCGCACCTGACCGAGGAGCTCTGGCAGCGCCTGGGGCACGAGGAGTGCCTGGCGAGCCGGCCCTGGCCTTCTTACGACGAGCGCTTCCTGAAGGATTCCACGGTCGAATACGCGGTCCAGGTCAACGGCAAGGTCCGCGCGACGTTTTCGTTCGCCGCCGACGCGCCGCAGACCGAGGTCACCGCGGCGGCGCTGTCGCTCGACAAAGTGAAGCTCGCCGTCGACGGCAAGAGCGTCGTCAAGACGATCGTCGTGCCCAATCGCCTCGTCAATATCGTGGTCAAATAATGAGGAGCTCCATGAAGAGATTCGCCTTGATCCTAACGGTCGCGCTCGGCTGCGCCTGCGCCAGCGGGCCCGACATCGCTTATCGTCCGGCGCCGCAGATCCTTCCCGCGAACATCACGCGCATCGCCGTGCGCTTGGCGGTCAACAAGACTCAGCAGTTCGGCCTCGAGGACAAGCTCACGCTCGCCGTCCGCGACCAGTTCCTCAAGGACGGGCGCTATCCGATCGTCCCCGAGGAAGACGCCAACGGCATCGTGCTCGTGACGATCACGCGCTACATCCTGACGCCGATCCAGTATGACAGCAATCTGATACCGACCGCGTACAAGCTCAGGATCATCGTCGACCTGCAGTTCATCGACCGGGCCACGAACACCGCGCTCTGGCAAGAGCCGACCATGGAAGGCATCCAGACCTACGCCGCCTCGACCCTTCCGGGCGGCTTGACCGAGGAGCAGGCTCGAGAGGCCATCTGGGACACGCTTTCGCGCGACATCGTCACGCGGGTCGTCGAAGGCTTCGGCTCGGTCACCGGCAGCTCGTCGCGCCGCATCTCGGGCGACGGACCCTCGACCGCCCCGCAAGCCCAACCGGAGCAGCCCCTTCCGCCCGTCACCAACCCCTATTGACGATGGGCGAGCTGCGCGCGGCCGACTTCGCGAAGGAGGTGAAGGCCGGCAAGTTCAGGCCGGTCTACTTCCTCGTCGGGGAGGAGGCCTCGGCGCGCGCCGACGCGATCGCCGTTCTCAAGGCCGCTTTCAAAGCCGACGACTTCAACCTTCGGGAATTCTCGGGCGACCTGGACGTCGAGGCTCCCTCGATCGTGGCCGAGGCGTCGACGCTGCCGGTCTTCTCGGACAAGCGCCTGGTCGTCGTCAAGACCGCCAAGATCTCCGCGTCCGCGCGCGCGACGCTGGCCGCCTACCTCAGGGATCCCCTCAAGTCGACCACGCTCGTCCTTCAATCGGAGGAGAGGAAGCCGGACGCCAAGGACGCGCTCGCCGCGGCCGCGTCGGCCGCCGGGGCCGTCGTCGTCTTCTCACCGCTCAAAGACGACGAAGCCTCGCGC
Source organism: uncultured Elusimicrobia bacterium (assembly GCA_964600165.1). Taxonomy (GTDB): domain Bacteria; phylum Elusimicrobiota; class Elusimicrobia; order UBA1565; family UBA9628; genus CAZRIP01. Next base: position 1,535 of record CAZRIP010000039.1, read on the forward strand.
AAGCTCGTCGCGCAAGCGGCGCAGGCCGGCCGGAAGCTGTCGGGCGATGCCGCCGAGCGGCTGGTCGCCGAGGCAGGGACCGATTGGGGCGTCCTCTCGCAAGAGCTGGAGAAAGTGCTGCTTTACCGCGAGTCGGGAGAGATCTCCGTCGACGACGTCCGGCAGTGCCTCGGATATCAGAAAGCGGCCGACCCTTTCGCGCTGACGCGCCTGATCCAGGATCGCCGGCTCAAGGAGGCGCTCACCCACCTCGCGCGCATGATGCGCGACGGCAAGCCCGACGACGTCGCCTTCAGGGCGCTCAGCCAGGTCTCCGGAGCCGTCTCCAAGCAGCTGCGGGCGCGCCGCATGCTCAAGGCCGGGACCCCGCGCGAGCAGGCGTTCCGCCAACTGCGCCTGCATCAATATTGGGACCGGGATTATCTGGAGCGCGTCGAGAAGCTTTCGGAGGCTCGGCTGGCCCGGGACCTGCGCCGATGCGTGGCGACGGAGGCGGATCTCAAGTCGAAGTCATGGCTCGACCCGCGCGGGGAGATCGAGAGATTGATCGTCGACGTCTGCGGCGGTCAGGCCTTGGCGGCGGCGCCGGCCAAAGACATCTGAGACGCGCGCTTGGCCAGGCGCGACTTCTTGCGCGCGGCCGTCTTCCAGTGAAGGGCGCCCGACTTCGCGGCCTTATCCAGCGCGGCCGACGCTCCAGCCAGCAGCTCGCTGAGCTTGGTGGTGTCCTTGGCCGAAGCCGCGTCCGTGACGGCGCGCATCGCGAGGCGGATGCGCTTCTTCGCGTCGCGATTGCGCTCATTGTGCTTGACGGACTGACGGTGCGCCTTGAGCGCGGACGCGTGCCGCTGGGACTTCTTCGCTTTGGCCATGGTCTTTTTTCTTCCTTGAAATCGTCCGCCCTTCGGCGGGAGTAGATGGAAATTGAAGCATTTCTCGTCGGGGCCGTCAATTAGGATAAAATAAACCGTGGAATCCCTGGTCGCCGACCGCAGCCACCTCCCGCACGCCTGCGGCGTCTATTTGATGCGCGACGCCGCCGGGGACGTCATCTATATCGGCAAGGCCAACGATCTCGCGAAAAGGGTCGCCAATTACTTCAATCCGGCCAAGCGCGACCTCAAGACCTCGGCGCTGACTCCCCTGATAAGGAAGATCGACTATATCTCTTGCGCGTCGGAACGAGAAGCGCTGTTGCTCGAGCAGCGTCTGGTGAAGGCGCAAAAGCCGTTTTTCAACGTCGAGCTCAAGGACGACAAGTCTTACCCGTTCGTCAAAGTGACGCTCGGCGAGGATTTCCCCCGCGTTTTCTTGACGCGCCGCAAGCTCAACGACGGCTCGGCGTATTTCGGCCCGTTCCCGAAGGTGACCCCCGTCCGCAAGCTGCTGCGCTACCTCTGGCAGCGCAAGTTCTTCCCGCTGCGTCCGTGCCGGTGGGACTTTTCGGTCGCCAAGCCTCTCGCCCGAAAGAAGATCAGCGCCTGCCTCTACTACCACACCAAAGAATGTCCCGCGCCGTGCGCGTCCGGGATCTCGAAGGAGGATTACCGCCGCTATGCCGACGACGTCGTCCTCTTTTTTCGCGGCGATTACGAAACGCTGCGCGAGCGCTTCCTGGAAGAGATGAAGGCCTCTTCGGCCAGGCTGGAATACGAGCGCGCGGCTCAACTGCGCGACAACATCGACGCGATATCGCAGATGGGGGAGCGCGTGCGCGTGCGCGCGATCAGGGAGGAGGACGTCTCTGGGGACATCGCGGCCTCGGCGGCGGTGACGGACCTCCAGAAGGCGCTTTCGCTCGAAAGCCCCCCGTTCCACGTGGAGTGCTTCGACATCTCGCATTTCCAGGGGCATCAGACGGTGGCCTCGATGGTCTGCTTTCTCGGCGGCCGGCCTCACAAGCCTCATTACCGCAAGTTCCGCATTCACGGCGTGGAGGGCATCGACGACTTCAAGTCGATGGCCGAGGTCGTCGGCCGGCGCTACCGGCGCTTGAAGGTGGAGGGCGGGCTGCCGGATCTCGTCGTCGTGGACGGCGGCAAGGGGCAGCTCGGCGCCGCCGCCGAGGCCCTCAAGCAGGCGAAGGTCAAGCTCCCGATCGTCTCGCTCGCCAAGCGCCTGGAGGAGGTTTTCGTGCCGGGACGCGAGGCTTCGATCCTCATGGAGACCGGCCGCCCGGCCTTGTCGCTGCTGCAGCGCCTGCGCGATGAAGCCCACCGCTTCGGCGTCACGTATCACCGCCTTCTCCGCGACAAGCACCTCGGAGTCAGATAACGCCGGGGTCAGACCCTCACAAACTTACAAACGCTTCAAATGAGCTCGGCCACAGCCTTCTACGATGCTGCCGCTTGGTATGATTTCTTGCACGCCTCCGAGACCGATGCCGAGTTGCCCGCCGTGTTGTCGATCTTCGGAGCCCTGGGCAACGGCGGCAAGCGCGTCCTCGAGCCCGCCTGCGGCACGGGCCGATACCTCGCCGAACTCGAGAGCCGCGGCTATGGCTGCCTCGGCTACGACCTCAACGCCAAGGCGCTGGCCTTCGCGCGTAAGCGCGGCCTGCGCGTCGTCGCAGGCGATATGGCGTCGTTCACATTTTCCGAACGCTTCGACCTCGCGTTCAACCTGATCGGCACGTTGAGGCATCTGGTCGACGAAAAGTCCACGCTCGCCCATCTCAAAGGCACGGCGCGCCTGCTCGCGCCCGGAGGGCTCTACATCGTGGGCCTCGACCTTTGTGACTATGGCCGGACCGCCGACGACGAGGAGGTGTGGGTGCACGAAGAAGGCCGCCGCAAAGCCTGGCACGTCATGACGACTTTGGCGCCAACGCGCAGGCGCCGCCTCGAGCGAATCTTGAACTTCGTCTCTTGGCGCTCCGGCGCCAAAGAAGGCCGTCTTGAATCCGCCTACGACCTGCGCAGCTACGACTGGCCGCAGTGGGAGACGCTGCTCAGGAAAGCCGGCCTTTGCCTGCTCGGCTGGTATGATCAGGGCGGCAAGAAGCAGCGTCGGAAGACTTCCGGCTATTTCCTTTTCGCGCTCAAACCATCCTGAAGCAGAAAGGCGACCTCTCGGACGCCCATCTGTGAATCTGTGAGTCCGTGAGAGCCTGACCCCGGCTTATTTGCCGTCCATGTTCGAGGCCAGCTCGCCGAGGCCGAACATCGGCATGAACATCGCGATGACGATCGTGCCGATGACGACGCCCATGACGCAGATGACCATCGGCTCGATCAGGGACGTGATGCCTTTGACGGCCGCGTCGACCTCCTGGTCGTAGAAGTCGGCGATCTTCGACAGCATGATGTCCAAGCTGCCGGTCTCCTCGCCGACGGAGATCATCGACGTGACCATGTTCGGGAAGATGCCCGACTTCTTGAGCGGATCCGCCAGGCGGCCGCCTTCGCGGATCGACTCGCGGGTGCTCAGCACGGCTTCCGCGATGATGACGTTGCCCGCGGTCGCCGCGACGGTCTCCAGAGCCTGCATGATGGGAACTCCAGACTTGATGAGCGTTCCCAGCGTCCGCGTGAACTTGGCGACGGCGACCTTCTTGAGTAGGAGGCCGAAGACCGGCGTCTTCAACGCTTGGGCGTCCACCCATCGATTACCGAAGGGCGTCTTATAGAACTTCTGAAACCCCTTCCAGGCGGCGACCGGAGCGATGATGATGATGATGAAATACTTCTTCATCCCGTCGGAGATGTCGACCAGCATCTGCGTCAGGTAAGGCAGCTGCGCGCCGAAGCTCTCGAAGATGGCCTTGAAGGTCGGGATGACGAAGACCATCAGGAAGACGGTGACCGAAGCGCAGACGGTCAGCATGATGGCCGGGTACATCATCGACGACTTGACCTTGGCCATCAGCGCGGCGTTGCTTTCCAGGTAAGCCGTCAGGCGCTCGAGGATCGTATCGAGAATGCCGCCGAGCTCTCCGGCCTTGACCATGGCCGTGTAGAGGTCGGGAAATGCGTCGGGGTGCTTCTTGAGCGAGTCGGAGATCGACAAGCCGCCTTCGATGTCGGCGCGCACTTCGCCGAGCACGGCCTTGAACGCGGGATTTTCCGCCTGCGCCTCGAGGATGCCGAGGCCTTGCACGATCGGCACGCCGGCGGAGACGAGCGTCGAGAGCTGGCGCGAAAAAAGCACCAAGTCCTTGGAGGTGACCTTCCCCTTCTTCTTGAAGAAGTCGGCGATCCCCGCCTTTTTCTCGCCGATCTCGAGGACGACGAGCTTCTGCGACTTCAGCCGGTCGGTGGCCTCGTTCTTCTGGGCCGCCTCGACCGTGCCTTCAACGACGTTGCCGTCGACTCCCTTGGCCTTATACGCGAAGACGGGCATAAGTGGCCCCCATTATCCCTGAAAACTCACGCCGGCGCCATCGACTTCTGCAGGAGGCGCCGCAGGTCCTCGGGATCGAGCGACCGCGCCATCGCCTCCTGGAACGTCACGCGCTGCTTCTTGTAGAGATCGGCCAGCGACTGGTTCATCGTCTGCATGCCGAACTTCCCGCCGGTCTGGATCGTGAGCTGGACCTGCTCGATCTTCTGCTCGCGGATCAGGTTGCGGATCGCCGACGTGACCATCAGGATCTCGCACGACAGCACGCGTCCCGCTCCCGACGAGTGGGCGAGCAGCTGTTGGCACAAGACGGCCTGCAGCACGAACGAAAGCTGCACGCGCACCTGCTCCATCTGGTGCTGGGGGAACACGTCGATGATGCGGTTGATCGACTGCGCGCAGTCGTTGGTATGGAGGGTCGCGAGCACCAAGTGGCCGGTCTCGGCGATGGTGAGCGCCGCCTGGATCGTCTCCAGGTCGCGCAGCTCGCCGATCAGGATCACGTTCGGATCTTGCCGCAGGACGTGCTTGAGGGACGCCGCGAAGGTCTCCGTATCCTGGCCCACCTCGCGCTGGTTGACGATGGATTTCTTGTGAGCGTGCACGTACTCGATCGGGTCCTCGATCGTGACGATGTGGCCCGACCGGTGCTCGTTGATGTAGTCGATCATCGAGGCGAGCGTCGTCGACTTGCCCGAGCCCGTCGGCCCCGTGACGAGGATCAGGCCTTTCGGGATCTTCATGATCTCATAGATCACGTTCGGCAGGCCGATCTCCTCGAAGCTCTTGAACGCCGAAGGGATCGCGCGCACGGCCGCGCCGATCGCGCCGCGCTGCCGGAAGATGTTCATGCGCAGGCGGCCGATGCCTTTGAGGCCGAAGGCCAAGTCGAGCTCCATCGTGGCCTCGAAGCGCTGGCGCTGGGCGTCGGTCAAGAGAGAGTAGATCAAGGTCTGCGAGGTCTCGTTGGTCAGCTTCTCGAACGGCGTGGGAACGAGCTGCCCGTCGATGCGCAGCATCGGCGGCGCGCCGACGGTCAGGTGCAGGTCGGACGCGCCTCTTTCGTGCATCAGAAGGAACAGCTCGCTCATCGATATCATGCGGTCTCCTTTTAAAGATGGCAGCCCGTCACGCGGATGACCTCTTCGGCGGTCGTCGTGCCGATCAGCAGCTTGCGGATCGCCGATTCCTGAAGGGTGATCATCCCGTTCTTAAGCGCCATTTCCTTGATCTTCAAAGCGGTCGCGCGCTGGCTGATCAGCTCGCGGATGTCGTCGGTCACCTCGAGCACCTCATGAATACCCATGCGCCCGCGGTAGCCCGTGCCCGAGCAGTTCTCGCAGCCCTTGCCGCGGTAGAGCGTCACCTTCGGCGTCTCGGGCCATTTCTTCTGCGGCACGCCGACGGTGGCGAGCCACTGCGTGTTGACCTCGTAGGCTTCCTTGCATTGCTTGCAGATGCCGCGCACCAGGCGCTGGGCGACCACCATCGTCAAGGCCGACGAGATCAGCACCGGGTCGACGCCCATCATCAAGATGCGCGTGATCGCGCCCGGAGCGTCGTTGGTGTGCAGGGTCGAAAATACCAAGTGGCCGGTGAGCGCGGCGCTGATGGCGATCGTGATCGTCTCTTGATCGCGGATCTCGCCGACCATGATGATATCGGGGTCCTGGCGCAGGAAGGAGCGCAGCGCGGCGGCGAAGTTCAGGCCGATCTCCGCGTTGCAGTGCACTTGGTTGATGCCCTGAAGCACGAACTCGACGGGGTCCTCGGCCGTCATGATGTTGATGTCGGGCGCGTTGAGCGTGTGCAGCGTCGAGTACAGCGTGGTCGATTTCCCCGAGCCCGTGGGTCCGGTCACGAGGATGATGCCGTGCGGGTCCTCGATGTGCTTGGTGTAGATCGCGAAGTTCTCGGGGTCCATGCCGAGCTGGCTGATGTCGAGACGCATCGCCGAGCCGTCCATGATGCGCATAACGACCTTCTCGCCGGGCGCGCACGGGCAGACCGAAAGGCGGATGTCGATCTCCTTGCCGTCGACCTTGACCTTGATGCGGCCGTCCTGCGGGCGGCGGCGCTCGGAGATGTCGAGGTCCGCCATGATCTTGATGCGCGAGACGATGGCGCCCAAGAACTTCTTCGGCGGCGAGGGCTGCTCATGCAGCACGCCGTCGATGCGGTAGCGCACGCGCAGGAGCTTCTGATAGGGCTCGATGTGGATGTCCGACGCCTTGGCCTTGACCGCGCGCGAGAGCAGGAGATTGACGATCTGGATGACGCCGCCCTCGTCATCCTTGGTGATCGAGATGCCGGACTCGTCGTCCACGTCGTCCTGAGGGTCCTTGGCCTTCTCGACGACGGCCTCGCCGGTCTCGCCGGCCTGCTTCTTGAGCTCCTCGGCCGCCTTCTTGGCCGACTCGCCGCCGCCGTAAGCGCGGTCGATGCCGTCGCGCAAGTCCGATTCCGGCGTGATGACGACGTTGACCTTGAGTCCGGTCGTGATCTTGATCTCGTCGACGGCCATGATGTTCAAGGGGTCGGACATCGCCACCGTCAAGAACTCGTCCTTGAACTCGATCGGCATGATCAGCTTTTGGCGGGCGATCTTCTCGGGCACCATCTTGAGGACGTCCTTCTTGACCGAGCCGCGCTCGGAAAGCCGGATGAACTTGAAGCCGCACTTGACCGCCACGAACTCCACCATCTTCTCGGGCGTCAGATAGCCTTTTTCGGCGATCACGGCGCTCAGGATCCGCCCGTCCTTTTTCTGCAGCTCCATGCACTCATGGAGCTGCTCATAGGTCAACAGGCCCTCGGAGACGAGAAGGTCCCCCAGGCGCGCTGAGATCGCGATCGGGCTGGTAGCTTCCTTGACGGCCATAGCCTCTCACCCCTAAAGATAACGGACGGACCCGTTTCTGTCAAGCTCGGGGCCGAGCCTATATAGAGGAGGGATTATTGCACGGTATCGGACTTGAATTGCGAATCCCCCTCCGCCGGAGGCAGCAGCTCCGTGTCGGAGGGCAACGGAATGAGCGGGACTTCCTTGGGCGGCGGCGGGGCGATCTTGGCGGTCGGCCGGCGCTTGGGCGCGGGGCGCGCCTTCTTCTTGACCGGGGCGGCGGGCTTGGGCCCGCGCATGAGCTCGTGGGCCGGTGGGTTCATGCCGCGGACGATCTTGCGTTCGAGGTCGGCCTCGAAGACGTAGACGATGGTCTGCTTGAGCGCGCTGCGCGGCCCGGGTTTCACGCTGTACTCGACCGTATAGATCGTCGCGGCCTGGGCGCCCGCGTGCCAGTCCTCGGCATTGTCGCTGCCCGGATTGGCCGTGAACGAGTAGGTCAGCCATTGGCCGACCGTCCCGCGATTGCCGTCCAGAGGAAACCCTTTGACGAGCTCGATGGCCACGGCGCTCTCGTCGACGACCGCTGGGAGCGCGGCCACGGGCGCCGGGGTCGGAACCTGCGCCGCTGGAGCAGGGGCCGGCGCGGGAGCGGGAGCAGAAGCTTTCGGTTTGAAGATCTGATTGGCCGCGTCGTCTTCGACCCCCAGCTTCTTATGATTGTCGCCGAGCGTCACCATGTTCTTGAGGTCGCCGGGCCGGCGCAGGAAAAAAGCGAAACAGGCGATCAGCACGAGGACGAGGACGCCGCTCGCCGCCAAGAAGACCTTCGAGTTGCGCGGCTTGGGTTTTTCTACCGTCTTCGGCGGCTCGGGCCTGGCGAGACGCTTGAGGACGTCGTCGGCCGGAGCGGCCGCGGGCAGCGGCGTGGCGGCGGGTTCGGAGTTGGAGCGCGACGGCGTGTAAGCCGGTCCAGCGGCCCCGAGCGCGGGGCCGGCGAAGGGGCTCGGCGGCGGCGCGGCCGTCTCGGGAGTCAAGGGCGTGAGCGTGGGCGTCGGCGGCGCCTGAAAAGCGGGGATCGCGACGTCCGCAGTCGGCGCGCCGGGAGCGGCCATCCGCATCGTCGCCGGAGGCGGCGGAACGGGCGTCGGCGGGTTCAAGCGCATCGGGTCGGCCGCTGGAATCGGGGCCGCCGGCTTGGCCTCCGGAAGCCCCGCCGGAGGCGGCGATGAGACGTTCCACTCGTAAACCGGGACTCCGGGAGCGGCCGCCGGGGGCTCCTCCTTTTTGATGACCCGGAAGCTCTTGGCCGCGCCCAGCGTCGGGAGACGCTTGGCGCCGGTCGCCGGGGCTTTGGGCGGCGTGAACTTGAACGCGCGCTTTTGAAACTCGGTCTGCGGCGCCTGAGGAGGTGCCGGCGGCTCGGGGACGGCGGGCGCAGCCTCCTCCGGAGGGCTCGCTTTGAGGATCGAGATCGACGGCAGCGCGGGTTCTTCGGGCAAAGACGGGGCTTCGGGCGCCGGTTCGGGCTCGGCGGGCGCGGGGACCGCCTCCGGCGCCGGGGCCGGCGGCTCCGCCGGCGCGAGCGGAGCCTGAGCCAGCGGCTCGAATTTGCCCGTCTGCGCGTTGCCGCGCAACTGTGAGAGAAGATCGCGCTGCTGCGCCTCGAGGTCCTTGACCCTCTTTTGAAAGACCTCGAGCTGATCCGACAGCGCGCGGATGCGGTTCTGCGCGATCGCGGGGTCTTGCGGGGCGTCCTCGCCCTTGGGCAGGATGAAGCCCCAGCGCGTGCGGAACTCGGCGTCGTCAAGAAACCCGCCCAGCCATTCGGAGCCTTCGTCGCGCGCGACGCCGAGCGCCTCGAGCTCGAGGCGCTCGAGGATCCCGGCCTAGGCTCCGGGCAGCGGCTGGTCGAGCAGGGCCGTCGTCAGGGAGGAGCCGCGCAGCCCCGCCGAAAGCTCGGCGACCTCCGAGGCCGTCTTCCAATCCTCGTCGCGCCGTCCCGAGGCGTCCTCCGCGCAAACGAGGGCGTCGGCCTCGACGCCGCCGAGGCCTTGAATGTCGTCGACCGAGAGCGGGCCGACGACGCGGCTGTCCTTATAGACGAAGTAGCGCACCCACCGGGAGTTTAAGGGTCCCGTGTTACAAATTCAAGGCGCCCTAAAGGACTCTCCTTCGGGTGTCAAAATGGTAATTTGGCTCATGGTCTTCGAGCGCTTTTACCTCGCCTGCCTCTCGCACGCCTCCTATCTGATCGGCGATCCCAAGAGCGGGCTGGCCGTCGTCGTCGACCCGCAGCGCGACGTGGACCAATACACGGAGTGCGCCAAGCGCAAGAAGCTCAAGATCGCCCACGTCGTCTTGACCCATTTTCACGCCGACTTCGTCTCCGGCCATCTCGAGCTCGCGAAGCGCTGCAAGGCCCGGATTCACATCGGCGCGGCCGCCAAAGCGGGGTTTACGTTTACGCCCGTCGCCGACGGCTCGACCATCGAGCTCGGCGGGGTGCGCCTGGTCGGCCTCGAGACGCCCGGCCATACGCCGGAGGCGATCTGCCTGCTCGTCTACGACCTCGCGAGATCGGCCGACAAGCCCTACGCCGTGCTGACGGGCGACACGCTTTTCATCGGCGACGTCGGGCGCCCCGACCTCATGGCGTCGGTCGGCGTGACGGCGCGAGAGTTGGCTAGCTCGCTCTACGACTCCTTGAGAAAGAAGCTCCTCACTCTGCCGGACGAGACCCTCGTCTATCCCGCGCACGGCGCGGGATCTATGTGCGGCAAGGCCCTCAGCGCCGACGCTTGCTCGACTCTCGGCGCGCAGAAGCTCTCGAACTACGCGCTCAAACCCATGAGCAAGGCCGAGTTCATCAAGCTCGTCACGGCCGACCAGCCCGAGGCCCCGGCGTACTTCCGCTACGACGCCGAGCTCAACCGGAAAAAGCGGCCGACGCTCGAAGCGGCGCTCAAGAAGGGCCTGCGTCCGCTCTCCGTCGCCGCGCTCCAGCGTCTCCAAAAAGCGGGAGGGCTCGTGCTCGACACGCGCGACGCGGACGCGTTCGCGAAGGGCCACTGGCGCGGCGCGATCAACGTCGGCCTCGGCGGCAAGTACGCCACGTGGGCGGGCGCCGTGCTCGAGCACGGCACGAAGATCGCGCTGATCTGCGAGCCCGGCGCCGAGCCGGAGTCGGCCCTGCGCTTGGGACGGATCGGCTTCGACTCCGTGGCGGGTTATCTGAAAGGCGGCATGGCGGCGCTCAAAGACCAGCCGAAGCTCGTCGCGCGCACGCGCCGCTGGACCGCGCGCGAACTCTCCGAGGCGCTGGCCAAGCCGGGCGCGCCGGCCGTGCTGGACGTGCGCAACCCGAGCGAGCGCGAGGTGTCGCGCATCGACGGCAGCGCCTTCATCCCGCTCGGGCAGCTGCCCCGGCGCCTGGCCGAGGCGCCGAAGGGGCAGCTCGTCGTCCACTGCGCCGGAGGTTATCGCTCGATGATCGCGGCGAGCCTGCTCGAGCGCGCGGGCCGAGCGGACGTTTCCGACCTCGAAGGCGGCATGGCCGCCTGGAACGAGCTCTTCGCGCAGGCCTAAAAAACGGAACGGCCCCTTTCGTGGCCGTTCGTCATCCGCCACGTGGCGGATAGCTTAGGCTTCGCGCCCAGACGACTCTTCGCCGCCGATCGCGCGGTACTCCGGGCTCTGCTCGACGAGCTCAGGCGCGGTCTCGGAATTGCTCTGGCAGTTGATGCAGTAGCGCGCGAAGGGCAGGGCCTTCAGGCGCGGCGCCGGGATCAGCTTCTGGCAGGACTCGCAAAGGCCGTAGGTGCCCTTGTCGATCTTGCGCAGCGCGGCCTCGATCTGGTCGAGGGTGACGCGCTCGTTGTCGGAAAGCTCGAAGAGCAGCTCGCGCTCGATGGATTGGCTCGCTTGATCGACCGAGTCCCCGGTATCCTGCAAGGACGGGTCCGACAGCTGCTGCTTGCGCACGGTCTTCATCAAGTCGTCGCGCATCTCGAGCAGCTGGCGCTTGATCGGGCCGACCTTCGCGGCGGAGACCGGCTTGCCGGCGGCGGCGTGCTTGCGCTCAACGGGTTTTTTCTTCATGGTTTTCTTGGTCATGGCGTCCATCCTTTCGCGAGACGCGATAGTATATTAGTTATCCTGAAATCCGCAAGGCCCAAAATGTCAGCTTAATTTAGCTTCGTCGCGGCGTCCTTGAGACGCGAGACGACCGTTTCGCGGCCCATCACTTCGAGCATCAAAAACAGCGTCGGCCCCTCGGTGCGCCCGGTCGTCGCCGCGCGCAGCGGGTGGAAGACCTGGCCGGGCTTGAGGCCGCGATCTCCGCAGAACTTGCGCACGCGCTCCTCGAGCGCCTTGTCCGCGAAGGGCTCCGCCTTCGCGAGGTCGTCCGCCAAACCGAGCAGCACGTCCTTGACTCCCGGCTGGCGCAACACTTTATCCATCGCCTTGGGCGTGAACTCGACGGGCTTGTAAAAGAAGTCGACGAGGGCCGGGATCTCGGCCAGAAGCTTGAACTTCTCGTGCTCGAGCGCCACCGTCTTCTCGAGGCTCGGACCGCCGTTGACCTTCAGGCCGGCGGCCTCGAAGAAGGGCTGGGCTTGCTTGATCAGCTCGGGCACCGGCATCTCGCGAAGGTACTCGCCGTTCATCCACGTGAGCTTGACGGTATCGAAGGTGGCCGGGTTCTTCTGGCAGCCGTCGAGGTCGAATTTCGCGATGAGATCCTCGTCGGTGAAGAGCTGCTGGGAGTTCGTGGTCGACCAGCCGAGAAGCGCGAGGTAGTTGCGCATCGTGTGCGGCAAATAGCCTTGCTGCTTGTACTCGAGCACGGACGTCGCGCCGTGGCGCTTCGAGAGCTTGGCTCCGTCCGGCCCCAAGATCATCGAGAGGTGCGCGAACTTCGGCGGCTCCCAGCCGAACGCTTTGTACATCTGGATCTGCTGCGGCGTGTTCGACAAGTGCTCGTCGCCGCGGATGACGTGCGTCATCTCCATCAGATGGTCGTCGACGACGCAGGCGAAGTTGTAGGTCGGGCCGCCCGTCGTCTTCTGGATGACGACGTCCTGCTGCAGCTTGTTCTCGAAGGTCACGTCGCCGCGGACGAGGTCCGGCACGACGGTGACGCCGTCGTCGGGCATGCGAAAGCGGATCGAGGCCGTCTTTCCTTGAGCGATGAAATCCGACTTCTGCTTCTCCGTCAGGTTGCGGCAGCGGCCGTCGTAGCGCGGCGGACGCTTCTCGAGCTGGGCCAGGCGGCGCATGGCGTCGAGCTCGTCTTTCGAGCAGAAGCACTGATAGGCCTTTCCTTCCTTCAGGAACCGCTCGGTGTATTTCGTGTAGTGCTCGGTGCGCCGCATCTGATAGTAGGATTGGTGCGGGCCCTTCTCGTCCTTCAGGGTGAGCGGGCCCTCGTCCCAGTCGAGGCCGAGCCAGGAGATCGAGTCCAGGATCGCCTGCACGGAGTCTTCCGTCGAGCGCACCTCGTCGGTGTCTTCTATGCGCAGCACGAACGTGCCGCCGTGATGGCGCGCGAAGAGCCAGTTGAAAAGCGTCGTGCGCGCGCCGCCGATGTGCAGGAAGCCGGTCGGCGACGGAGCGAAACGGGTGCGGACTTTAGCGGTCATTTCAAAGACTCCTCGAGCAGTTCTTGAGCGTGCTTGCGGCTGGCGGACGTGGCCTCGCGGCCGCCGAGCATGAGCGCGATCGCCTCGAGCCGCTTGTCTCCGTCGAGCCGCTCGACGCTGACGCGCGTGCGGCCGGACTTCGTTTCCTTGATCACGCCGAAATGGGCGCGGCCGAAGCAGGCGACCTGCGCCAGATGCGTCACGCAGAGCACTTGGCGGCCGCGGCCGAGCGCGGCGAGCCTCTGGCCGACGGCGCGCGCCACGGCGCCGCCGATGCCGGCGTCGACCTCGTCAAATACAAGAATCGGTACGCGATCGGCCTTCGAGAAAACCGTCTTGAGCGCGAGCATGACCCGCGAGAGCTCCCCGCCCGAGGCGATCGCCTTGACGGGCTTCAAGGGCTCGCCGGGATTGGGCGCGAGCATGAACTCCACGGCGTCCGCTCCGTTTATCGAGAAGCGGCCGTCTTCCATCTCGACCGAGACCTCGAAGGCCGCCGAGGGCATGCCGAGGACCTTAAGCTCCTTGAGCACGCCGGCCTCAAGCTTCTTGGCGGCCTTCATGCGCGCCGCGTGGATCTTCTCGCAGGCCGCCTCGAGCGCCTCGAGCGCCGCTCGCAGCTCCTCTTCCAGTATTCCTTTTCTGAGAGAAGAGTTCTCGAGCCGCTCCAGCTCCTCGGTCAGCCGGTCCTTCGAAACGAGGACCTCAGCGATCGTCGGGCCGTATTTCTTCTTGAGCCGCGAGAGATTATCGAGCCGCGTCATCATGGCGTCGAGCTTGCCGGGGTTGACCTCGACCTTGTCGCGATAGGCGGAAAGTTGATGCGTGACTTCGTCGAGCGCGAGCCGCGCGGACTCCAACCCGTCGTGGACGGGCTGCATGGCCGCGTCGATGCGCGAGACCTCGGCCAGCGCGCGCTCGGCCTTGAGCAAGCGGCTCATGACGGATCCTTCTTCCTCGTACAAGCCCTGATAGGCCTGATCGGCGAAGCCGCGCAGCCGCTCGGCGTTCTTCAAGACGGGCAAGGACGCTTCGAGCTCCTCTTCCTCGCCGGGGCGCGGCGCCGCCTCGCTGAGCTCTTGGACCTGGAAGCGCAGGAGCTCGACGCGCCGGCGCCGCTCGTCGTCGGACATCTGCGCGGCCTCGGACTCGCGGCGCAATCCCTCGTAGAGGCCGTAAGCCGCGCCGACGGAGCCGAGAAGGTCCGCGAGCTCGCCGTAGCGGTCGAGCAGATCTAGCTGGACGGCGGGCTTGAGCAGCGTCTGATGCTCGTGCTGGCCGTGGAAATCGACGAGACGCTCTCCCAGCGCGGCGACGGCCGAGATCGCGGCCGACTGCGCGTTGATCATCGCGCGGGTCTTGCCCGAGGCGTCGAGCTCCCGGCGCACGAGCACCGGGGACTCGGTGATCTTGTACTGGGCGCGCACGTCGGCGGGGAAATCCTCTTTGTCGAACGTCCCGACGACCTCGAGGCGCTGAGCGCCGGCCCGCAGCCACGAGGCGCTGCCGCGGGCGCCGAGCAAGAAACCGAGCGCCTCGATCAGGATCGACTTGCCGGCGCCCGTCTCGCCCGTGAGCACGTTGAGGCCGGCCTCGAGCTCGAGGGTCTGCTCCTCGATGATCGCGAAATCCTTGACCTTGAGCCGCCTCAACATGGCTTTAGCGCTCCCCCCACTTGAGCTTGCGGCGCAGCACCTCGTAATAGGAGCGCTTGGGGTTGATCAGGAGCTTGAAAGGATGGTCGTAGCGCGTGACGCGCACCTCGTCGCCCACCTTGAGCGCGCAGCCGAGCTGGCCGTCCAAGGACATCAGGGCGCGCGGCGCCGTTTCGTGCGAGTGGCGCGTCGTGAGCGTGATCGACATCGGCTCCTGGGCCGGTATGATCAACGGGCGCTGCGTCAGCGTGTGCGGGCAGATCGGCGCGATCAAGAGCACGTCCAAGCCCGGGTCGACGATCGGGCCCGAGGCCGCGAGCGCGTAGGCCGTCGAGCCGGTCGGCGTCGAGACGATCAGGCCGTCGCCGAAATAATCGGCGACGAAACGGCCGGAGGAGCTCGTGCGCAGGGAGATCGCGCGCGCCTGATCGCCGCAGCGGATCACGCAGTCGTTGAGCGCGATGTTCGGCCCGAAGACGCGCTTGCCTTCGCGGACGGCCTCGACGGCGATCATCGCGCGCTCCTCGATCTGGAACTTGCCGGCGAGGATCGCGTCGCAGTCCCGGGTGAAATCGGCCGCGTCGGTCCCCGAGAGAAAGCCCAATCCCCCCGAGTTGATGCCGAGCAGCGGAATCGAATGCGGCGCCAAGAGCCGCGCGGCGCGCAGCATCGTACCGTCGCCGCCGAGCGCGACGGCGACGTCGGCCATGCGCAGCTTGTCGTCGATGCGGCCGTTGCGCGCGATCCAGACCTTGACCTTGCGCCGCTTGAGCGCGTCGACGACGACCTTCGTCATCCGGACCGCCTCGGGCTTGGCGTCATTATAAAAGAGCACGACCGAATTGATCGGCCGGGCTTCGGAATGAGCGGATTTCGATTCGGCTGCCATCCGTGGTGACCTCGACGGCGGAACTTCTGAGGCGAGGGGCCAGTATATCAAATTCATCCTCTCGTCTCGCGACGCTCGGCGGGGCGAAGCCGCAGCAGACGGCGCCCGCGCAGGCGCGGAAATCGCGCGCGTCGACGATCCGCTCGATCCGCGATACGCCCTCCTCGGCGAGGGCGCGAGACAAGAGCGAGCGCGGCGCCGCGCCGACGAGCCAGGGGTCTCTTCCGGCGAAAAACACCAAGGCGCCCACGCGGCCGCGCGGCTGGCTGAAATAAACGACGCGCAGCAGCGGAGTCCGCGCGCGCGAAGCGGCCCGGCCGCCGAGCCAGACGGCGGCTCCCGTCACGGCCAGCGCGAGGCGCGCCTTTCTCCCCGCGGGCATGAGCGCGGCGACGGCGAGCGAGTAGTAGCCGGCGACGGCCGCGAGCGGCATCGGCGCCAAGGCGACGCTCGACCACTGAGACGACGCGAAAAAAAAGACCGCCGAGGCGAACAGGCGCGCTCCCGCGCCGACGAGCCGGCCCGCGACCGCGCCGAGCCCGGCGGCCTCGGCCGCCTGGAGAAGCCACCCGGCGGCCGCGAGCGCGGCCGCGAGCGGCCCGCAGACGAGGTTGGCAGCCGGCGCCGCGAGGGAGCCCTTGCCGAAGACGTTCGCGAAGACCGGCCATAGCATCACCTGCACGACGACGGTGATGAGCAGCGCGCTAGCCGCGCGCGAGCGCCCCGCGAGCCTCGGAAGCACGAGGACCAAGCCGGCCATCGCGGCGTACGTCATCTGAAACCCGGCGGTGAATGGCGCGCGCGGGTCGAGCGCGAGGACGGCAAGGGCCGACAGGACGAGCGCCTGCGGGGCGTCGGGCTCGCGCCCGAGCAGCCGCGCGCCGAAGTAGGCCGCCGCCGTGAGATACGCCCGCAGATAGGGCGGCTCGGCCCCGACCATGAGCACGTAAAAAGCCCCGGCCGCGGCGCAGAGCGCGTAGCGCGCCGCGAGTCCCAGCGGCAGGAGCCCGCACCACAACGCGCAGAGCGCGAGCACGAGGCCGACTTTCGCGCCCGAAGGCACGACGAGGTGCATGAGCCCCGAGTCCTGCAGCGCCGAGTTGAGCGCGCGCGGCAGCGCGCCTTTATAGCCCAGCATGAGGCCCTCGAGCAGGCGCGCCTCGCCGGGCGCCAGGCGACGGCGCAAGACGTCCTGCGCGCGGCGGCGCGCGCCCTCGGCCGCGGCCGCCGGCCGCCACCGCGCGGGGACCTCCGCGTCCTCGATCGACGCTTCTTTAGCCTCGACGACTCCGGACAAGCCGCGGTCCTCGAGGAAAGCCGCCTCGTCGAAGTCGCCGGGATTGCGCGGCGAGCGGCCGGGACGCAGCCGCCCGATCAAGCGCACGCGCATGCCAGGCCTAAAGAGGGCGTTTCGCTCCGGCTGCCTCGGCAGTCGGACCAAGAAGCGGTAAGGGCCGGAATCGACGAGCGTTTTTTCGCCGCGCAGATCCTCGCGCAGCGGCCCGGCGACGCGCGCGAGGAGCCCGAGCTCGACGGGCCGCCGCGCGGCGACGGCCGGACGCAGCCGCCCGCGCGCGCGCAGCGCGCACAGCGCCGCGAGCGCGAGGACGAGCGTCCAGACCGCCGGGCGCCGGAGCCAACCCATGCAGCGGATACGAGCGACCCCCCGAAAAAGTTCCATCCTCCGTCGCGGCGCTTGACCCCCGTTCGGCAATGAGGTTGAATCGGCCATGCCTTCCCTGCGCGCCGTCGGGCTCATGTCCGGGACCTCGGCCGACGGGATCACGGCGGCCCTCGTGCGCATCGATGAGGCGCGCGCCGCCGTCCTCGATTTCAGGACCTTCCCTTATCCCACCGCGCTCAGGAAGCGCGTGCTCGCCGCGGCGTCGCTTTCCGCGCCGGAGCTCTCGCGTCTGAACTTCGAGCTAGGCGAGGCGTTCGCGGCCGCGGCCAGGAAGATCCTCCGCGGCCGCCGCGCCGACGTGATCGGCTCGCACGGGCAGACGGTCTGGCACGGGCCCGACGCCGCGCCGGCGAACACGCTTCAGCTCGGCGAGCCGTCGGTCATCGCCGAGCGGACCGGGATCGCAGTGGTCGCCGATTTCCGGCCGCGCGACATGGCCGCGGGCGGCCAGGGAGCGCCGCTCGTGCCGGCGTTCGACGAGTTTCTCTTTCAGAAAGGGCCCATTCGAGCCGTCGTGAATGTCGGAGGCGTCGCCAACGTGTCGATCGTCGGGAAGGGCCGCTTATGGTCGGCCTTCGACACCGGCCCCGGCAACGGCCTGATGGACCTCGCGATGACGCTCGCGACGGGAAAGGCGATGGACCGCCACGGCGCGATCGCATCGCGAGGCGAAGTAGACTGCGCCGCGGTCCGCGCCATGCTCGCGCACCCTTATTTCAAACGGCCGGCGCCGAAGTCGCTTGATAAGAACGCGTTCGGAGAGGCGTTCTTGCGCCGCCACTTGGGAAAGCCGACACGCGCGCGCTTGCCCGGGATTCTCGCGACCCTTAACGCCTTCACGGCGTGCTCGATCGCCGACGCGCTGCCGCGCCGGCCGAAGGTCGAAGAGGTCGTCGTCAGCGGCGGAGGCGCCTTCAACAAGACGCTCATGCGAAACCTCGAGACGCTGCTGGCGCCCGTCCCCGTGACGACGACCGACCGCTACGGCGTGCCGATCATGGCGAAAGAAGCCGCCTGCTTCGCCTGGCTCGCGGCCCGCGCCTGGCAAGGAAAGCCCAACAACTGCCCCGCCGCCACGGGCGCCGCGGGCAAACGAATCCTCGGCAAGATCGTCCCCGCTTAGGGGACGCGCTCGATCGACTGGACGGGGTGAATCTCCCAGTCCGTGAAGCGCTTCTCCTTCGGATCGAAGTCGTGCTCGGCCGGATGGAAGTAATCCCAGTAGGTCCAGCCCGTCACGCGCACCTTGTCGCCCACCTTGGGCTTGATGAAATGCGGGTGCAAGAGCAGCCACTCGGGCGTGATCTCGAGGTGAAGGTCGCCGATATTGAAGCAGTAGTCCTGGTCGAACTCGCGCCCGTCCGTGGTCCAGTTGACGACGCCCTCCACCTGCGCGCCGATCTGCACGTGCAGCTTGTCGGCCAGGATGTCATCGACCGTGGTCTTCGTGATCGTCTTCGGGCGCTTGAGGCGGTGCTTCATCAGGAAGATCGTGACCGGAAAGATGTGCTTGAACTTCTCGAGCGGCACGTCCTCGGGAAAGAGCTTGAACATCTCCTGGGTGTCCGGCTGCGCGTCGGGGATCGGGAACGCCTCGTCGAGCCGCTTGTTCATCTCCTCGACCGTGCCGCCCTCGTCGGCGACCCAGCCCGGAGTCAGCGCGATGATGGCGGCGAAATCGCCGGCATAATCCTTGGCCCACGTCTTCTTGGGGAGGCCCGCGTAAACGGCGTCGAGCTTGTCGAGCGCGGACACGCCCTCGATCGAGAACGTCTCGGCGCGCAGCTTGGCGATCGCGTCGCGGCCGTTTTGCGCGAGCTTTTCGAGGTCCTCTTCGTCTCCCGACTTGAGAGCGGCGGAGATGCGCCGCAGCTCGATCGAAAGCTTGGCCGCGTCGGCGGCCTGCTGGGCCTTGCGCACGGCGGAGCCGAGGCCGCCTTGCGAGAAGGCCGGCCCGGCGAGCAAAAGGGTCGCAACGGCCGCGGCGAGCTTTGTCGTCGTCATTTCGAAAATCCTACAATAAATGCGTGGCGGGTCAAGCCGAGATCGTCGTCGAGGCGCTGCTTCCGGCCGAGGCCGGCCTGCCCTCCGCCGGAGAGGCCGGCGTTCCCGCCTTTTTGGAGCGCTTCTCGTCGGAGGCCCCGCCCGCGATGGGCTGGGCGCTGCGCGCGGCGCTGTTTTGCGCGTCGTGGCTGTCTCCGCTCCTGATCCGCCGCCTTCCCCCGCTTTCCCGCCTGGCGCCTCGGGACCGCGAGCGCGCGTTGGCCGCGATGGCGGGCTCGCGCTGGGCCGTCCTGCGCCAACTCGCGCTCTTGCTCAAGGCGACCGTCTGCTTCCATTACGGCGCGGATCCGCGGGTCCGCGCCGCGATCGGGTTTCACCGATGATCGCGCCCGTCGCCGAGGCGGCACGCCGCGACTACGACTACGTGATCGTCGGCTCGGGCGCCGCCGGCGCGACGGCCGCCCGAGTCCTGACGGAAGCGGGTCGTAGCGTGGCGGTCTTAGAAGAAGGTCCGGCCGTCGAGACGCGCGAGTTCGGCGATCAGGCCTGGCCCGGCTTCAAACGGATGCTGCGCGACGCCGGCGCGCAGACGGCGCGCGGACGCGCCTTCATCCCGGTGCTCCAGGGCCGCTGCCTCGGAGGCTCGACGGTCGTCAACTCGGCGATCGTCTGGCGCCTGCCCGAGGACGTCTGGCGGACCTGGCGCGACGAGCACGGCCTCGGCGCGGCGCTCCCCTATGAAAGGCTCACTTCCGCTTGGGAGCGTATCGAGAAAGAGCTCTTCATCGCGCCGACGCCGCGCGAGGCCTGGGGCGAGGTCAACCGCCTGGCCGACGACGGACGCCGCGCGCTCGGCGTCTCGGGCGCGCCGACCCGGCGCAACGTCCGCGATTGCCGCGCGAGCGCGCGCTGCCTGACCGGCTGCCCGACGGGCGCCAAGCAGAGCATGCTCGTCAGCTACCTGCCTAAAGCGGCGGCGGCCGGCGCCGTCGTCTGCGCCGACGCGCAGGTGGAGCGCGTGATTTTCAAGGGCGCGCGCGCCGTCGGCGTGGCGGGCCGGGGCTTTATGATGCGCGCGCGGCGCGGCGTCGTCGTGGCGGCCTCGGCGATCCAGTCCCCTCTCCTTCTGAAAAAAAGCGGCGTCTCCTCCGTGCACCTGGGCCGCCACTTCCAAGGCCATCCGGGCTGCGCGATGGTCGGCGTCTTCGACCGGCCGGTCGGCATGTGGCGCGGCGCGACGCAGGGCTACGACATCGACCACCACCGCGCCGACGGCCGCTTCAAGATCGAGACGATCGCGCTCCCGCCGGAGATCGCGTTCGCGCGCCTTCCGGGCGTCGGGCGGGACTGGGCGCGCCGCATCGCGGAAAGCGGGCACGCCGCCGTCTGGGCCGTGCAGATGCGCGCGCATGCCGAAGGCTCGGTCGGCGCGGGGCCCTTCGGCGCCGACATCAAGTTCTCCCTCGATCGCCGCGACATGGTCAACATGCGCCGCGGCCTGCGCTTCACGGCGGAGCTCTTCTTCGCGGCCGGCGCGCGCGAGGTGCTGCCGGGGATCCACGGGCTGCCCGAGAGCCTCAAGCCCGGCGAGGCATGGCGCCTCGAGGCCGGCCCCGACGACCCGGCCTGCTACTCGATGATCCTCTCGCACCTTTTCGGCACGGCGCGCATGAGCCTCAAGGCCTGCGACGGCGCGGTGGGACCGGACTTCCGCGTCCACGGCGCCGACAACCTCTACGTCGTCGACTCGTCGGTCTTTCCGACCAACATCGGCGTCAACCCGCAGCACTCGATCATGGCGGCGGCTTGGCTCGCCGCGGAAAGGATGGCGGGCTGATGCCGGCGAGCGCCAAATTCCTGGAGTTGGCGGGCAAGAAGCCCGGCGAGCTCGAGGCGGCGATGCGCGCGGGCGCCATGCCCTCTCTCGACTCGCTCGCGGGCTTTGAATTCCGCGGCTACAACACGCCGGCGTTCACCGCGCTGCTCGGCATCCGCAAGTTCGTCAAGGGCTTCTTCCGGTCTCCGCGCGGCTTGGAGGGCTACAACGTCCCCGCCCGTCAGAACGGCCTCGACGGCGAGTGGCTGCACAAGCCCTCGGCCGAGAGCCCCAAGCGCTTCGGGTTCTACGTCGTCGCGCCCGTCTCAGATCAAAGCCGCGACGCTCTTTATCCCAACGCCGCCTTGATCGACTACGCGGCGAGCGAGCGCAACGCGCGCTGGCGGCCCGAGCGGCTGCTGCGCGACTACCTCGTGCAGCCGGACCCGAGCGACCCCGACCTCTTCCTCGGCAAGGCGTACCTCGCGCTGCCGGCGCGCGTCCGCGTGAGCTATTTCGTCCTCGAGCGCCTGCGGGCGACGTCCTGGAAAGCGTGAAGAAGCTCGCGCTCAGCCTGCTGACGATCAACGTCGCCGGAATCCCCATCCTCCATCCGCATTGGACGGCGCGCCGCGAGGCTCTCGGCAAGAGCTTGGCCGCCGGCGCCTTCGACGTGGTCGCGATGCAGGAGGCTTGGCGTGACGGAGACGCCGCGGAGCTGTCGAAAGCGTCCGGGCTACCCTATTACGCCCGTTTCGAGCGCGGCCTCGACGTCGGCACGGGGCTTGCGATCCTCTCGCGCTGGCCGATCGTCGAGATGAGCCGGACGCGATTCACCTGCCGGCCCTCGGCGCTGCGCGTCTACGACGGCGAGCCTCTCGCGGAAAAAGGCGCGGTGAGGGCGCGCGTGAAGACCCCCGCGGGCGTCCTCGACGTCTACGACACCCATTTGATCGCGCAGTACAAGATCGCGCGCTATCGCACGCTGCGGCTGACGCAGATCTTCGAGCTTTCCGAGTTCATCGCCGAGACTTCCACCGCGACCCCTTTCGTTCTGGCGGGCGATCTCAACGCCGCGAGCGGCGAAGAGGAGTACGGGATCTTGCGCGACCTTCTGGGCCTCGACGACGCCTGCGTCAAGGACGGCAAGGACGCCTGCGGCGCGACGATCGAGGAGGATTGGTCCGGCGCCCAGCGCATCGACCACATCCTCGTGCCGAAGGGCGCGAAGACGCAGGCCGCCGTCGTCGTCTTCCCGCCGCTGCCGGGCGGCGAGCCGCTCTCCGATCACCGCGGCGTCGGCGCGCGGATCTTCCTCGGCACTCTTAAAAGACCGGCGCCGGACGCCGAGCGCCGCCTCGCCGCGCTCGGAAAGATCGACGCCGCGCTCGAGAGCATGACGGCCCTCATGCTCGCCCGCGAGCGCGCGCGCTCGTGGATCCCGGTCTACGGCCTTCTGATCACGACGCGCTACGACCAGCAGCTCGAGCAGCTCTACGCCCTGCGCCAGCGCGTCGAGACGGCCCGCATCAAAACGCTGCGATGAAAGATCAGGACATCCATGAGGTCGTCCGCGTCCTTAAGCGCGAGGTCAAGCGCTTCAAGGTGCCGGTCGTCGGCGTCTACGCCGAGAGCAATGATCCGTTCATCGTGCTGATCTCGACGATCCTTTCCCTGCGCACCAAGGACAAGACGACTTACGAGGCGAGCGAGCGCCTGTTCACGCTGGCCGACACGCCGAGAAAGCTGCTCGCGCTGCCCATCGCCAAGGTCGAGAAGGCGATCTACCCCGTGAGCTTCTTTCGCGTCAAGGCGCGCACGCTGCGCCGCGTCAGCAAGGACCTGCTCGAGCGCTTCGGCGGCAAAGTCCCGGACACGCTCGAGGACCTGCTCTCGCTACACGGCGTCGGCCGCAAGACCGCCAACCTCGTGCTGACCCTCGGGCACAAGAAGCCGGGCATCTGCGTCGACATCCACGTCCATCGCATCTCGAACCGGCTCGGCTACGTGCGCACGAAGGATCCCGAGAAAACGGAGTTCGCCCTGCGCGCCAAGCTTCCGAAGAAATACTGGATGATCTACAACGACCTGCTCGTGCCCTACGGCCAGAACCTCTGCGCGCCGGTTTCGCCCTGGTGCAGCCGCTGCAAGCTCTCGGCCTACTGCGCCCGGCGCGGCGTCTTACGCAGCCGCTGAGGCTTTGGTAAGATCGAAGCGATGAGCCGTCCCTACTCGCTGCTGCTCCTTCCCCTTCTTAGCGGCTGCGTCGCCTACCCCAAGGTCTACTGGCGCACGCTCAAGGGCACGGCGCGAATCGAAGACGGAAAGTCCGTCACGATCAAAGCCGCGATCGTGAAGGTGTGCGACACCGACGACGGCGAGCAGGAGCTTCCCGGCCGCGAGCGCGAGACGACGACCGACGCCCAGGGTCGCTACCGCCTCGGCGTACACGGCGTGGTCTGGCACTCGAGGAGCTTCGTCACGCTCAAGAGTTGCACGAGCCGCGTCCAGATGTACGTCTGCCGCGAGTATTGCCGCATCGCCGACCAAGTCGACATCGACGTCCTCGGCAAGTGAAGCCCGCCTTGCTCCTCGCGTTGCTCGCCCTCGCGGGCGCCGCGCGCGCGCGCGCCGACGGCGACGACTTCAAATATTATTACGAGGAGATCTACGCGCCGTTCTTCGAGCCGATCCCCGGGCGCCCCGGGTGGCTGCGCTCGGCTCGGCGCGGCGCCAACCCCTCCGAGTTCGAAGCCGAGAAGCCGGCCGGAGTCTTCCGGGTCTTCATCATCGGCGGTTCGACGGCCGGCGGCTACACCGGGGCCGGCGCGCTTCAATGGGGCCTCGAGCGAGCGCTGCCGGGCCGGCGCGTCGAGGTCATCAACTGCGGGATGTCCGGCTACGACAGCGACCGCGAGCGGCTCGTGCTGGAGCAAGCGGCGCGCTATCAGCCCGACGCCGTCGTGACGATCTCGGGCCACAACGACTTCGGCATCCATCGCCCGCCGCTGCCGGCCTGGCAGCGCTTTCTCGCGCGGTCTCCTGTCTTCGAAAGGCTGCGCGCGCTCCTCGGCGTCGAGGCGCCCCAGGGCGAGCAGATGACGCCCGCGCTGCGCGTCCAGAACCTCGAGCGGCTCTTGAGAAACCTCGACGCTCACGTCGACACGATCGAGCGCGCGGGGGCGCGCGCCGTCGTTTGCGCGCCGCCCGTCGACTACGAGGAGCTGGCGCCGCAAGACGGCGTCCCGCCCTGGGGCGACGCGGCGTTCTCCGAGGGCTGGGCGGCCTTCGCGAAAGGACAGAACGCGCGCGCCGAAGCCGCATGGCTCGGGCGGCTGCGCGCCTCGCCGGAGCCCGACGACGAGCTCGCCGGCGCGCTGTGGCACGCGATCGGCCGGGCGCGCGAGCGCCTGGGACGGCGCGGCGAGGCGCTGGACGCCTATCGCCGCGCGCTGGATTCGACGGCCGGCATGGACGTCTGCGGCCCGGCCTGCCTCGACGCCGAGCGCGCCCTGGCGCGGCGGCGCGGCGCGGTCCTCGCCGACGCCGACGCCGAGTTCATCGAGGCCTCGCGGCCGCGCTTGCCGGGCGCCGAGCTCTTCGTCGACGAGATCCACTGGAACCCCGCGCGCCACGCGCTCGTCACGCGCGCGATCGTCGACGCGCTGCGCGCCGATCCGGCCCTCTCGAAACTCGGCTGGTCTCGGTCCGCGCTCGACGCGGCCCCGACGCCCGAGGACGAGCGGGCCCATCGCCGCGGCCTGCTCTTCTACGCCGTGCAGAGGATCGACTTCCACAGGAATTTCTCGCAGCGCGCGCTCGAGTGGCTGGAAGCCGTCGACCGCCTAGAGCCCTCGTGGACGAAAAGCCCGGAAGCCCTGATGGCGCGCGCGCGCGCGGTCTACGACGAGTACGACAATCGCCGCCCCGGCGGGCTCTACCGCTCGCCGCTCGAGCGGCGGGAGCTCCCGCGCGCGCGGCTGCTCGGCTACTGGGGCGCGATGCGCCTCGAGCAAGGGCGCTTTCGCGATGCGCGAAAAGCTCTTTTAGAAGCCGCGCGCCTCGAGTCGTGGACCGGAGACTTCATCCTCCTCGAGGGCGCGGCCGACGCGCTCGACAGGCGGCTCGACGACGCGCGCCGGGCCTTCGCGCGCGTGGACGAGCGCCCCGAGGCCCGCGGCCTCGCCTTGGCCCTTGGCGTCACGCCGAAATAACCGCGTCGTCACGACTTCTCAACCCCGCGCTGTTATCATTCTCGGCTCCAACATATGACCGAGACCGTGGTGATGGTCGAGCGGCGTCTGATCGACGACGTGCTCGAGCGACAAAGACGCGAGCAAAACGAGATGCTCGACACCGTCCCCGCCATGATCTGGTACAAGGACGACGGCAATCGAGTGCTGCGCTGCAATCGCGCCGCGGCCGATTGGTACGGCAAGCCGCAGGACGAGATCGAAGGCAAGACGGCCTACGAGCTCTTCCCCGAGAAGGGCGAGGAGTATCGGCGCGACGACTGCGCCGTGCTCAAGACCGGACGCGCCCGGCGCGGCCTCGTCGAGGAGTGCGTCTCGCCTTCCGGCAAGCGCTGCTGGGTCCGCCGGGACATCTTGCCGCGCTTCGACGAGAGCGGCCGGACGATCGGCGTCATCGTCTTCGCCGTGGACCTCACTGAGATCAAGCGCGCCGAGGAATTGCTGCGCCAAAGCGAGCTTCTCCAGCGCGATTTCGTCGCCAACGTCTCGCACGAGTTCCGCACGCCGGTCGCGGCGATCAAGGGTTTCGCCGAGACGCTGCGCCGCGGCGCGATCGAGGACAAGAAGAGGCGCCTGGGCTTCGTGCGCACGATCGAAAGCCACGCCGATCGCCTGGATTGGCTCGTGCGCGACCTGCTCCAGCTCTCCCGCCTGGGCTCGGGCATGGTCGACTTCAAGCCCGAGCGCTTCGAAGCGCGCGAGTTTCTCGAGAGTTTCGCCGAGGGCATGTCGTGCTTGCTCGAGCGCCGCGGCCTGAACCTGAGCATCGACGCGCCGCGCGGCGTGGCGCTGCGCGCCGACCGGCCGCACCTGGTTCAAGTGATGGACAACCTTCTTTCGAACGCGATCCGCCACAGCGCTAAGAACGAGTGGATCGGCCTCGAGGCGCGGGCCGACGGCGCGCGGCGCTGCCGGCTGACCGTGCGAGACCGCGGCCCCGGCATCCGGCCCGAGCATCTGCCCCGCCTCTTCGACCGCTTCTTCCGCGTCGAGAAAGGCGACGGCGGCGGCAACAGCGGCCTGGGCCTGAACATCGTCAAGACGATCGTCGAAGGCCAAGGCGGGCGCGTCTGGGCCGAAAGCGCGCCCGGGAAAGGCGCCGCCTTCCACGTCCTGCTGCCGCGCGCTTAGCGGCCTCTCCGTCGAGGACTTCCCCGAAATGGAACTTTTTCGGGGGGTCGGTCGTAGTTCTATGTATGAGGCCGAGAGCCCGGCGCCCGTCGCCCAAAACGCTTCCCCGCGAGCCGCGGCCCGGGCTCTCGGCCTCGCGGAAGGAAGGCTGGTGCCCTTTCTGCAAGAAATGCCGCTGGGGCGGCCTCGTGCGCACCGCCGATCGGCGGACGATCGTCTGGGGGACCGCCTAATGGAATCGGTCCAGTTGTCGCAGTTCATCCATCTGATCCGGGGACGGCAAGTGGTGCTGGACAGAGACATCGCAAAGCTCTACGGCGTCGCCGCCGGGGCGATGAATCGAGCGGTGCTCCGCAATCAGCAGCGCTTTCCGGATGACTTCATGTTCCGACTGAGCGGACCGGAATGGCGCAACTTGAAATGCCAAATCGGCATTTCAAGTTGGGGGGGAGATCGCAGCGCGCCCTACGCCTTCACCGAGCAAGGCGTCGCGATGCTTTCGAGCGTTCTACGTGCTCCTCGCGCGATCGCGGTTAACATCGCCATCATGCGCGCATTCGTTCGGTTACGCAGGGCATTATCCCTAAATAGCCGCCTCGCAGAGAGGCTCCGCGAGTTGGAAAATAAAGTCGACGGTCACGACGAGACCATCGCGTCCCTCATCGAAGCGATTCAAACTGCTGAGACGAAGACCGATCATCCGAGGATCGGATTTGCGCCCTAAGGAAAAAATAATGGGCAACCAGCGCGTAGAGCCGGTCACATCCGGGGACCTGCTCGCTTTCGCGGCGCTAGGACTTCAGGCTGCGCGTGATCGCCTGATCGAGGTCTTCATTCAAGTCCTCGACGTCCTCGATGCCCACGGACAGGCGTATGAGACCGTCCACGAGGCCCGCCTTGAGCCTTTCTTCGCGCGGGATCGAGCCGTGGGTCATCGACGACGGATGGCCGAGCAGAGACTCCACGCCGCCCAGCGACTCGGCGAGCGAGAAGACCTTGCACGACGAGATCATCCGCTTCGCGCGCTCGAGGTCGCCCTTGAGCTCGAAGCTGATCATGCCGCCGAAACCGCACATCTGGGCCTTGGAGATCTCATGCCCGGGATGATTGGGCAGGCCGGGATAATGAACGCGCGCGACCTC
>CAZRIP010000040.1:0-6260 GCA_964600165.1 uncultured Elusimicrobia bacterium
CGACGAAGTGCGTGATCTTGCCTTCGGTGTCGCGCCAGATCTCGGGGCCGGTGGTCTCGTAATGCGCCCGCGGATTGTTCGGGTTCTCGTATTGGTTCGGATAGAAGGCGTTGGGAATCTCGGCCGCTAGCTTCTTGGCCACCGAATAGTAGCTTCGCGGGTCCTCGGGCTCGACGGCCGTCGGGCAGACGATGACCTCGGCGCCGAGCGCTTTCAAGAGGTTGATCTTCTCGCGGCTCTGCTTGTCGGTAATCGTGAAGATGAGCTTATAGCCGCGCAGCGCGGCGACGAGCGCCAAGCCGATGCCGGTGTTGCCGGACGTGCCCTCGATGATCGTGCCGCCGGGCTTGAGCAGGCCCTTCTTCTCGGCGTCGTCGATCATCGTCACGCCGATGCGGTCCTTGACCGAGCCGCCGGGATTGAAGAATTCCGCCTTGACGTAGATCTTGGGCTTGAGGCCCTCCGTCATCCGGTTAAGCCGGATCAGCGGCGTGTTGCCGATCGTCTCGAGGACGTTCTCGAAGAGCATGCGACCTCCTTTTTGCTTTCAGCGCCTTCGGCGCGCGGCAGCCACACGGCTTGCCGGTATTCATCCCTACGGTAGCCGCGGCTCGCGCCGACAGCCGACTCAAGAGTCTTCTTCCAGCCGCGCCAGTCCAAGGGCCCGCTCGCGGGCAGACCCGCGGCGACCCGCAGCGGGGCCGTCACCTCCTGCGAAAGCGCGGCGGCTTCGCGGACGGCCTCGGCGTCCCTCCCGGCGCCGGCGTGGGCCAGAGCCCGATTGACGCCCGCCCAAAACCACCCGGGCGGAGTCTTCGCCAGGTCCTCGAGCGCCTCGTCGCGCCTTCCCATAAGACGCTTGGCCTCGGCGCGCCAAAGATAAGTCTCGCCGTCGACCGGACCGTGGTCGACGACGGCGTCGAGCTCGGCAAGGGCTTCGTCGAGCCGGCCGAGCTTGACGAGGCCGCCGGCTTTCCAAGTTTGCGCGTAAGAGGAGCCGAGCGTCTCGGCTTTCGCGAGATCCTCGATCGCGGCCTCGTAGTCGCCGAGCCACAACCTGATCTCGCCGCGCCAGGCGAGGGCCTCGCCGCGCTGGAAATCGCTCTCCGCGCAGGCCACGGCGCGAGTGAGAGCGCGGCGCGCGGCCGCCTTTCGCCCCAAGCAGAGATGTACCTCGGCCAGGCATGTATAAGCCCGCCAGTCGCGCATCCCGGCGGCGGCGGCGCCGAGCTCGAGGCGCTCCGCGGCCGGCTCCCAGTCGCCCTGGAGCGCCAAAAAGCGCCCGATCATGACGTTCATCCAGGCGTAGCGGCCGGTGAAGAGCTCCGAGCGTCCGAGCCAATGCCTGCTTCCCTCGAGGCCTCGCTCGAGAAGCCCGCGATAATACGCGACCCACGGCGCCATGGGCCCATCCTCGAGATCGCGCAACGCCTTCATGTGCGCCGCGCGGAATTTGTCGACCTCGCGACCCGGCATGGGATACCAGAAAAGCCTCATGTCGAAGCCGCACTCGCCGGCGTCGAGCAGCGCCTCGCCGGTGGCGAAAGCTTCCTCGTAAAGGCCGAGCACGGTTTGAGCTTGGAGCAGCTCTTGGCGCGCCCACGCGAGGGCCGGCGCGCGCCGCGCGAGCTCGGCGAGGCAATCGCGGCGCTCCTCCCAAAGATCCCAGCGGCGCGAGTCCTCGGCGCGCACCCGCAGCTTGTCGAGCTCGGGCTCTCCGATCGGCAGACGGGAGGTCTCGCGGTCGGTCACGAGAAAGCGCGGCGGCCGGACATCGCCTGGGAGAGCGTCCGCTCGTCGATATAGTCCAGGTCGCCTCCCATCGGCACGCCGTGAGCGATGCGCGTCGTCCGCACGCCGGGCAGCGCCCTCAAGAGCTGCGCCAGGTAAAGCGCCGTGGCCTCGCCCTCCGTATCCGGATCGGTGGCGAGGATGATCTCGGCCGGCGCGCTCGCGCGCTCTTTGACCCGCGCCACCAACTCCTTGATGCGTAAGGCCTCGGGACCGACGCCATCGAGCGGCGAGAGCGAGCCGTGGAGCACGTGGTAGACGCCGCGAAAAGCGCGGCTGCGTTCGATCGCGGCGACGTCCTGGGGCTCCTCGACCACGCAGATCTGGCTCTTTTCCCGGGCGGGGTCGGCGCAGATGCGGCAGACCTCGCTTTCGGTCAGATCGCAGCAGACCCGGCAAGCGCGCACGGCGGCCTTGGCCTCGCGCAGCGACGCGACCAGGTTCTCGGTCTCGAAATCGGGGGAGCGCAGCAGAAACAACGCCAGGCGCTCGGCCTGTTTGGGGCCGATGCCCGGCAGCCTTTTGAGGCCGGCGACGAGCTTCTGGAAACTTTTCACGGCTTTTTGAGCTTGACCTTTCCGCCGAGGATCTTCTGCGCCTTCTGCAGCGAGGACGACGCGGCCGGAGGGGCCGGCTCCTCGGCCGCGTCGTGCCAGTCGCCCTCGGGCGCCGGGCCTTCAGAAACCGAGGCGCCTTCGACGGAAATGGGGCCAGATTGGCCACTGTCGCCCAACTCCAGCTTGAGCCTGGCTTCTCTGTTGAAGATCATGGCCATTTTGGCCTCAATTAAAGCCTGGCCGCGCGCGGCCGCATCTCGATCGAACGAGCGCTTAAACGTCAGAGTCGAGACCCCGTCGAAGCGCGCCTGCTCGAGCGCCGTCGCCAACGAGGGGCGCTCCTTGCGCACTGCGGCGATCACGTCCGCCCAAGTCCCGCTTCCCGCGGCCGATTCCGCTGCCGCATCCGGCTCCATCTGGATGTTCCGCTTGGGTTGAATAGAAATCTCCGAGCCGCCCGCTATCAGCCGCTTCTCGAGCGCCTCGAGGCGCTCGACCCAAGCCGCGAGATCGCCCGCGGCCTCGAGACAGCCGAACAGGCCGAGCTCGAGGGCCAGGCGCGGCGAATCACCGAACCTCAGCTCTTCGAGGGTTTTATTGAGCCGCCTCAGCAAAAACGCCAGGCCCTCGGCCGAAGCCGCCGCTCCGGCCCGGCTCCAGGCGGGATCGACGGCGCCCGGCAGGCCTAACTTCGAGAGATAAAGGGCCTCGATCCCCTGGCGAAGATCGCGCACGAGCTGGGCCGGCTCGACGCCTTCAGCGTAGATTTTTTGGAGCCAGGAGGCCAGCGCGCGGGCGTCGCGTCCGAGCAGCGCCTGAGCCACGCTCAGCAGCAGGTCGCGCGGCACGAAGCCGAACGTCTCGCGGACCTGATCGGCCGTGAGGGTGCCGTCGCCGACGGAATGGCATTGGTCCAGCAGGCTGACGGCGTCGCGCAGCGAGCCTTCGGCGCTGCGCGCCAAGAGCTCGAGCGCCTCGGGCTCGGCCGCGATGCCTTCGCGCTGCGCGAGGGCGTCCAGATGACCGATCAGGACGTCGACGGCGATCGGCCGGAAGCGGAACCGCTGGCAGCGCGACGCGATCGTGGCCGGGATCTTCGCCGATTCGGTTGTGGCCAAAATGAACACAACGTGGGCCGGGGGCTCTTCCAGCGTCTTGAGAAGCGCGTTGAAGGCCGGCATCGAGAGCATATGGGCCTCGTCGATGATGAAGACCTTGTAACGGTCGCGGCCCGGCGCCAGGGAGACCGTGTCGATGATGACCTCGCGCACGTTGTCGACGCCGGTGTGCGAGGCCGCGTCCATCTCGAGCACGTCGAGCGATGAGGAGGAGGCGATCTCGACGCATGAATCGCACTCGCCGCAGGGCTTGGGGCCGGCGCCTTTGGCGCAATTCAACGCCTTGGCCAGGATGCGCGCCATCGTCGTCTTGCCGACGCCGCGCGGGCCCGTGAACAGATAGGCGTGGGCGATCTTCTTGGCGCTCAGCGCGTTCTTGAGCGTGACCGACACCGCGGGCTGCCCGAGAACCTCCTCGAACCCTTGGGGACGGTACTTGCGCGCCAGCACGACGTAAGCTTGATCCTTCGGGTGCTTTTTCACGCGTTCTCCAACGCCGCTAGTACGGCCGCGAACGGCCTTCGAGGCTCAGCGCCCCCGGGCCGAAAGCCGCGACCTGGCAGAGCCCTCCGAGGATCGCGAGATTTTTAAGCAAGTGAATGCGCTGGTCCGGGGCCGAAAGAGGATGGAAGATCCACGTCGCCGCCACCAGAAAAGCCCCCAGACCCGCCGCGCCCCAGCGCGCCTGAAAACCGAGGATCAGGGAAAGCCCGCCCAACGCCTCGACGACGGCGGCGGCCGCGCAGAAAAAAACGGCCGCCGGCATGCCGTGAGCTTCCATGTATTTGACGGTCTCGGCGAAGGCCGTCACCTTACCGAACGCCGAGGCCAGGAAGATCGCCGCGATCAGCAGCCGCCCGACGAGGGCGAAGACGTCGTCGATCTCCATCGCGCCAGAATACCACAATTGGACGAGAGTGCGCCAGCTTCAAAAATCCCGTATACTTTCCACGCATGCCGAACGCTTGGCCGCCGGCGCTCGCGCTTTTGGCGCTTTGCGCCACCGCCCGCGCCGCCGCCCTGGATTCTCCGCATCTCTGGCAGGAGCGCTACTTTTGGGACGCGCTGATGACCGCGCGCGACCGCCTCGCGCGCGCGCAAAGCGACCCCGAGATGATCCCGGTGCTCAAGTCGATCGCCAATCAAGTCGCCCAGCAGGTCGCCAACCTCCAGCAGATCGACAGCTACGTCAAGGCCCAGCAGGACAACCTGCGCTACGCTTTCGGGCAGCAAGACCCCGCCTCCAGCCTCGCGACGATCGGGGCCAATATCGACACGCTCGCCAAGGGCGCCGATCAGATCCGCGGCAACTTGTTTTTCCTGACCGCGCGCTGCCGCATCGCTTCATCCCAGGCGCTGCCCGATCCAGAGATGTATCAGGCGACGCTGCTGATCCTGGGCCAAGTCCAGCAGCTGCAGCTGCAGCTCAACGCGCTCTACGTCGACGCGACGGCCGCGCGCGCGCTCGCCGCCGACCCCGTCAACGACTGGGCGGCCGACAAGCACTTCCGGGACCGCGTCGATACGCTCATGCGCGCCGTGGTCCGGGTCCAGGACTCCGTCTTCGCGGTCTATAACTCAGGCTATGAACTGGCGATGCGCTGCAAGTAGCGCGGCGGCGCTTTTCGCCGCCTTGAGCGCGTCGGCCGCCACGCTGACGCGGGGGCCCTATCTCGTCGACGCCTCGAGCGTCTCGGCGAAGGTCTGCTGGCGCGAGGACTCCGGCGACGATTATTGCCGGCCGGTCGAAAGCGTCCCCGCCGGCGCGGCGTTTCAGTACGAGCTGCCCGGCTTTAAGAGCGCCTGGACCGGCAGGACCCTGCCGCCGTTTTGGGACCCGACCCGCTTCGCGGTCACCGGAGAGGCCGGCGACGGCTCTCTCGCGCAACGGCGCGTCGCGCGAATCCTGGCCGCCGCGGACGTCCAGTTCGTCTTGATGACCGGAGACGTCGCCTATCCCGGCGGCGCCGAAACGGATTACGACGCGGGGTATTTCAAGCCCTACGCGAAGCTTCTTTCCTCCACGTGCTTTTTTCCGGCGCCGGGCGGCCGCGACTACGGCGACGCCTGGCTCGCGTCGTCGGGCCGGCGCCGCGTCGGCGAGGGTTATCGGCGCGTGTTCCGGCGGCCGATGTATTATTCCTTCGACGCGGGGCCGGTCCACGTGGCCTCCATCGACGACAATCAAGCCTCCCGCGTCGGCGGCGCCGAGCCGATCGGGCCCGGCAGCGCCCAGCTCGCCTGGCTCGAAAATGACCTCGCGGCCTCCGCCGCACCATGGAAGATCGTCTTGATGCATGTGCCGCTCTACTCGGCGGGAGGTCGGCGCGGCGGCAACGAGTGGTTGAGGAAGACCCTGCAGCCCGTCTTCGAGAAAAACGGCGTATCGCTCGTCTTCGCCGGGGACGAGCCCCTCTATCAAAGGAGCAAGCCGATCAACGGCGTCACCTACATCACCGCCGGCGCGGGCGGCGCCGGCCTCAAGCCGGCGCGCGACGCCGCAAGCTGGCTCGCTCGAGAGATCTCCGCCAACGGCGCGATCATCGTCGACGCTTCGGCCGTGGCGCTGCAGGTCGTGCTCTACGACGACGACGGCAAGCCGCGCGACAGCGTCGCTTTAGCCAAGCCCGGCGCGCCGCAGCCGGACGGCGCGCCGTGATCGCCGTTTTTCTGCCGCTTGCCCTCGCGCTCGCCGCCGCGCCCGCGCCCGAGCCGGCGCGTTTTCCCGCCGCCGGCGGTTGGACGATCGCGGCCTCGTATCGTCCGCCCGACGGCAAGCGCGGCCGCGTCGTCT
>CAZRIP010000040.1:6270-28569 GCA_964600165.1 uncultured Elusimicrobia bacterium
CGTGCACGGCGTGGGGGCGGGCAAGGGCGAATGGGACCCGCTCGCTCAAGAGCTCTGGAAGCGCGGCATCGGCACGCTCGCGATCGACCTGCGCGGGCACGGCGAGAGCGCCGCGCGCGCCGAGCAGTGGCGCGATTTCGACATGACGGGAGAATGGCCTCGCTGCGAGGGAGACTTGGAGGCCGCGCTGGCTTTTCTCAAGAAGCGCGGGGTTTCCGCCTCGCGCGTCGGCGCGGTCGGCGGCTCGATCGGCGCCAATCTCGTCTCGCAGCTGGCCGCGAGGCATCCGGAGCTCCGGTTCGCCGCTCTGCTGTCGCCGGGCGCCGACTATCGCGGCGTGTCGCCCGCGAGCCTCAAGGGCCGGCGCGTCCTCGTCGCCGCGAGCCCCGGCGACGCGTACGCGTATCAAACGGCGCGCGCCCTCGAGTCGAGGGACAAGGCGAGATTCCTGGAAGCCGGCGCGGGCCACGGCGCGCAACTCCTGCGCGATCCGGATTTCCTGAAGGCGCTCGTCGACTGGATCGTCGCGAAGTAAATCGCCGTCCGCCGCGCGGCGGATGGAAACTACGCGGCGGCCGGAGCGACGACGGCGAGCAGGTCCCGCGCGCGGGCCCGCATCTCCCGCGCGACCGAGTCCTCGGGATGCCGCACGACGCGGTGGTGCAGGATCTCCATCAAATGGCCGATCTTGCGCAGCGAGCGCGGGTGGCGCTTGGCCTCGGAGATGAACGCCGCGTATTCCGCGGGCGTCGCCTCGAGGAGCAAATAGCGCCAGTTGATGACGTCTGAGACCGTCAGCTCCCTGTCGGCATACGCGACCTCGAGCTCGCGCGCGTTCTTATCGGGGGAGCGGTAGGTTCCGAAAATCACGTCCATCAGCGGGTGGACGATCGTGAAGTTGTCGCGCTGGTCCCAGTGGTGCAAGATGTGGATGTCTTCGAGCCGCTTATAGTACGCGTTCCCTTGATACGAGTGCTTGGCCAGGTGGAAGCGCGCGTGAATGTCGTCGACGAGAAAGTACGCGTAGGCCGCCATCGCGCCGACGAAAGCGAAGGTCGCGACGTGCAGGCCCATCGTGCCGAACGCGACGGCGATCGCCAGGACCGCGGGGGCAAGCCAGCTGAGCCCGAGGCCGCCCTCGGACGAGACGTACGGCACGTCGCGCTTGTAGAAGCGGCCGATCGGGTACAAGATCATGTGGTGCATCCAGTGAAAGCGCTGGTTGCGCCGGAAGACGAGCGAGCGGCGCGTCAGCCAGCCGAGGTGCTGGAAAAAACGGTGATACGCGTAGCCGAAAGCCTCCACAAAAAGAACGCCGCGCAACGCGAAGGCGGCCGGCAGCGTCCACCGAGGAAGCAGGCGCGCGCTCCACGGCTCGGCCCACGCGAAGGCGACCAGCGCGCAGACGCCGGCGAGCGCCCAAGCCGCGTTCGCGCGGCGCGCCCAGGTCTCGCGCACCGACGGGATGGAAGCTTCATAAAGAGCGTCGGCCTTGTCGGCCTCGGCGGCGGCGGCCGGAGGGATGGAAAGCGTCGGCTGAGGCGAGACGGTCTGCATAGCGTGATTATAGCTATAATCCCCGCGTGAAGACGACGCCGCCCGGGTATCCATTCCTTTTCGGCTTTTACGGCACGAAGGCGACGCGCGCGACGGTCTCGCTGCTCAAGAGCACCCGGGCCTGCGGCGTGCTTCTGCTCGCGCGAAACATCGAGTCGACCCAGCGGCTGCGCGCGTTGACGGAGGAGCTCGTCCAGCGCGTCGGCCGCCCGCTGCTTTTCTCGATCGACCACGAAGGCGGCTGGGTCACGCGCTTTTCGGAAGGCGTCACGTTCTTCCCCGGCAACGGCGCGCTCGGAGCCGCCGGCGACGAGAGCCTCGCCTACGAGACCGGCGCGCACATGGCCCGCGAGCTCCGGCCGCTCGGCGTCCAGCTGAACTTGGCTCCCGTCCTAGACGTTCTGACGCGCCGCTACAACCCGGGAATCGGCATCCGCTCATTCGGCGAGGACCCGCGCTCGGTCGGGCGCCTGGGTGCCGCGCTCGCGCGCGGTCTCCAAGACCACGGCGTCTGGGCGTGCGCGAAGCACTTTCCCGGCAAGGGCGCGGCGACGGTGGACGCGCACGTAGAGCTTCCGACGATCAGGCTTCCCAAGAAGGATTTCTTGCGCGCGCATCTCGCGCCCTTCGAGGCCGCCGTCGACGCGGGAACGGCCTGCGTGATGACCTCGCA
This sequence comes from uncultured Elusimicrobia bacterium, assembly GCA_964600165.1. Lineage (GTDB taxonomy): Bacteria > Elusimicrobiota > Elusimicrobia > UBA1565 > UBA9628 > CAZRIP01. Next base: position 8,501 of record CAZRIP010000040.1, read on the forward strand.
CGTGCGCTACCCCGCGCTCGACAAGAAGAACATCGCCACGTTCTCCCCGGCGATCACGAGCGGGCTTTTGCGCCGCCGCCTGGGCTTTGACGGCGTGGTCATCTCGGACGATCTGTGCATGGGCGCGATCTCGACGCGCGAACCGATCCAGCTCGCGGCCGCGCGCGCACTCTCAGCGGGGCACGATCTGCTGATCGTCGCGCACGACGTCGAGGTCATGCGCGAGTCCGCGGACATGGTCGAGGCCGCGCTGTCGTCGGGCGAGCTCGATCGCGCCGTCTTCGAGCGCTCATGCGCGCGCGTCGCTCGGCTCCTGCGGCCGCCCAAGCCCGCGGCCGCGCCGCGACGCGCGGCGGACGAGGTCTGCCGGCTCACGTCCGAGCGCGCGGTCCGCGTTCTGCGGCGAGGCCGCGCGCCGCTGCCGGTCGAGCGGCCCGCGCTGATCGTCTTTCCGGATTTCCGCGAGGTCAAGGAGCGCTTCGCCTTCGAAGGCGGGCCCGAAGGCCCGCGCCGCCGGGTCGAGCGCCGCTCAGGCCTGCCGGTCGCGCTCGCGCCGGTCGAGTCGGCGGACGTCTCGCGGCTGGCCTCGCGCCTCAAGCAGGCCCAGCGCGTGATCTTCTTCTGCTTCGAGGCTCGGAGGTTCCCGGGCCAGCGCGCGGCGCTCGAGCTGGTCAACCGCCACGCGGCGGACAAGACCGTCGCGGCGCTCATCCGCGGGCGCTGGGACCTCGACCTGCTCGACCGGCGGGTCACGGCGCTCGACTCGAACGGCTATCGGGTGGCGCAGTTGGACGCGATATTGGATAGAATAATCGCATGATCCCAGGCATCCTTTTACTGGCCCCTCTCGCCGCGGCTCAGATGACCGACCCTTCGCCGACCGGAGTCAAGCGGCTGCACGACGACTTCGTCGAGACGATCGAGGAAGCGCCTCGGACGGGCATCTTGGAGCGCCTGGCGCGCACGCAGCCGGTGTCGCCGGCGGACGTTGACGCCCTCTACGACCTTTTCATGCGCTTCCCCGACCCGCGCGCTCGCTCGGCCGCGATCTCCTCGCTGCAGCTCTTAAATCCCTCGAGCCCTTACCTCGAGCCGCTTTTCGAACGCTACCTGGATCAGCCCGAGCCCGAGTCGAAGCTTTTCGCGATCAAGGGAGTTTTGCGCCTGCGCGACGAGCACGCTTATCCGGTGATCCGGGCTCTCGCCGAGAAGAAATTCGCCCAAAAGGACGCCGCCGAAGTGGTGATGCAGGGCGAACGCAACGGTTGGTGGGTCCAGTACGAGGCTCTCGCGGCGCTGGCGCAGTGGCGGCCCGAACAGGCGCTGCCGCTCTTGGTCAAAAAAAGCGCCGAGGCGCCCGCCGTCGCGCGCTTGATCGGCACGTTCCTCTGGGCGCAAGGGCTACCGCAAATCTCAAAGTGGGCCGCCTCGCCGGCGCCGGAGGATCGGGAGCGGGCCCAGCAGGCCCTTGAGGCCCCGGCGCCGACGAGCGCGCTGCGCCAGACCCGATCGGCCATGCTCGCCGCGATGCGCGATTCCAACGCCCCCCAGGAGCTGCGCCACCAATTCGCCGTGAAGGTCGGCTTGAGCTCGACGCCCTCGGAGATCGACGACCTGCTCGCCGAGCACGCCGCGCTCAAAGACGACAAGAGCAAGCTCTTTTTCGCGACCGCCCTATTCGCCACGCGAGACAAAAAGATAGTCCCGATCCTCGAGGACTATGCCAAGAGCAGCCAGGACGCCAACGTCCGCCTCGGAGCGCTGATCCAGCTCAAGGACATGCTTGCGCCTAAGGACTTCCGCCAAGTGACCGACTGGGTCGAGAAGAACGACCCGGACGAGGTCAACCGATCCGCCGCCGCCGACGGCGGAGCCAAGCTCGGCCGGCCTTAAATTCGCTCCTCAAAATTGCTAACCTCGTAGCATGACCGCCGCCGTGTGGGCGCTGGCTTTTCTTTGCCTGATCCTGGCCGCCGCCTGGGCGCGCGCGCTGCGCCGCCCGAGCGCTCCGGCGACCGCGCAGGAGCCCGGGTGGAAGACGCTCGACGGGCTGCTGTCGATGCTGCTGTCGCTGCAGGAGCAGGGCGTGTCGCGCACGGGCTCGGTATCACGGGAGCAGTTCTGCGACGCAGTCCTCGACAGCGCCTGCCGGCTGATGCGCTGCGAGCGCGGCTCGATCATGATCTGGGACGAGGACGAAGGCCATTTGAAGATCGTGGCCGCACGGGGGCCTTCGACCGGCAAGAAGCAGACGCTTTTCCTCAAACCCGGCGAGGGCGTCGCGGGACAAGCCTTCGCGAGCGGGAAGGCCGTCTTCGTCGACGACTCCGGCGCCGACTCACGCTACGTCCGATCCGCGGACGAGCGCGGGCAGCAGCCGTTCACCTCGATCCCGCTCGTCGTCAAGTCGAAGCCGATCGGCGTGCTCAACCTCCACGCGACCGGCCCGCGCGAGCCGTTCACCGACGCCAACATCAAGTTCCTCCACATCCTGGCCGGCGAGGCCGCGGTGATGATGCACAACCTAGACTTGTTCGAGCGCTTGGAGACTTTTTATCTCGAGATGGTCAAGACGCTCGCCCGCGCGGTCGACTCGAAGGATCAATACACCCACGAGCACTCCGATCGCGCGAGCGCGCGGGCGCGCCGCGTCGCGGCCTCGCTCCAGCTCCCCGACCAGACGGCGCGCTACATCGAGTACGCCGCGCTGTTGCACGACATCGGCAAGATCGGCATCGACGAGGCGATCCTGCTCAAGCCCGGCAAGCTCACGCCCGAGGAGTACGAGGAGATGAAGAAGCACCCGATCATCGGCCATCAGATCCTCGCCCCCGTCAAGTATCTGGGCCCCGTCGCGCAGATGGTCCTCTATCATCAGGAATGGTTCGACGGCCGCGGCTATCCCGAGGGCTTGAAGGGCGAGGAGATTCCGCTCGGCGCGCGGATCGTCGCCGTCATCGACGCCTGGGACGCGATGACCTCGGACCGGCCCTATCGCAAGGCCCTCGCGCGCGAGGTCGCCGTCGGCGAGCTCAAGCGCGGCGCCGGCACGCAGTTCGACCCCGCGATCGTCGAGGTCTTCCTCAAGATCGAAGCTGAAGACCGCGAACGCGCGAAGGTACCCAACTGATGTTGACCGTCGTTGCGACGCCGATCGGCAATCTCGAGGACATGACGCAGCGCGCGCGGCGCGTCTTGAAGGAGGCGCGCGCCGTCTATTGCGAGGATACGCGGCGCACGCGCCAGCTCATGAGCCATTTCGGGATCAGCACGCCGCTTCTGCGCTACGACGAGCGCGATGCGCGCGACAGCGAGGATATACTTCGCCGCGTCAAAGACGGCCAAGACGTCGCGCTCGTCTCCGACGGCGGCCTGCCCGGCGTCTCCGACCCGGGGCGGCGCGTCGTCGCGCTCGCGCGCGAGGCCGGGCTTGCGGTCACCGCGCTTCCGGGCGCCTCCGCCGTCGTCACCGCTCTCGCCGGCTCCGGCCTTCCGGCCGACTCGTTCGTCTTTCTCGGATTCCTGCCGCGCGCGGCGTCCAAGCAAGTGCGCGAGCTCAAGGAGGCCGCGGCTCTCGAGCGCACGCTCGTCGCCTACGAGTCTCCGTTTCGGCTTCTCGAGCTGCTCGAAAACGCCGAGGCCGCGCTCGGGCCCAAGGCCCAATGCTGCGTGGCGCGCGAGTTGTCCAAGGTCCACGAGGAGTGGCTCACCGGCACGATCGCCGAGGTCCGCGCCAAGCTCTCGGCGCGCGGCGAGATCAAGGGCGAGTGCGTGGCCCTATTTCATCCGAAGGAGCGCCCGGCGTCCACATGATCAAGGCGAACACCCAAGTCGTCATTCTCGCTCAAGGCGAGGAGCTTCCCGCCGACGTCGTCGCGAAGATCGCGGCCGCGGCGAAATCCTGCAAGATCATCGCGTTCCCGACCGACACCGTCTACGGTCTCGGCTCGACCGGCCTCATCAAGGCCGCGGCGCGCCGCATTTACCAGATAAAGGGCCGCCCCACGCTCAAGCCGCTGCCGATCCTCGTTCAGTCGGCCGACGCGGCCAAGCGCTGGGTCGAGTGGACGCCGGCGGCCGAGCTGCTCGCGCGCAATTTCTGGCCCGGCGCGCTCACGCTGATCCTCAAGCCCACCCAGGAAGGCCGGCTTCTCACGTTCGCGGAGTACCAGACCGTCGCGATCCGCGTGCCCAAGCACCCGGCGCTGCAGCGGCTCATCGAGGCGTCGGGCGTTCCGTGGGTCTCGACGAGCGCGAACACGTCCGGCTCGCCGGCCCTCACCGAGGGCTCGGCCGTCGTCCGCCAGTTCACCGGCCTCGTCGACTACATCGTCGACGCCGGCCCCGCCGCGGGCGTCGAGTCGACCATCGTCGACGCGACGCGCCTGCCGGTCCGCATCATCCGCGAGGGGATGATCTCCGCCGACGCCGTCATGGAGGCTCTCAAGCAGAACGTATGAACACTCTCCGAAAGCAGGACCCCGAGGTCTACGACGCGATCGTCAAGGAAGCCCGCCGGCAGTCCGAGAACCTCGAGCTGATCGCCTCCGAAAATTACGCCTCGCAGGCCGTGATGGAGGCTCAGGGCTCGGTCCTCACGAACAAGTACGCCGAGGGCTACCCGGGCAAGCGCTACTACGGCGGCTGCGAGTTCGTCGATATCGTCGAGCGCTTGGCCATCGAGCGCGCCAAGACGCTTTTTTCCGCCGAGCACGCCAACGTCCAGCCGCACTCGGGCACGCAGGCGAACATCTCGATGTATCTTTCCGTGATCAACCCGGGCGACACGGTCATGGGGCTCAACCTCGCCCACGGCGGCCATCTGTCGCACGGCCACCCGCTCAACTTCTCGGGCAAGTACTTCAAGATCGTGCCGATCAACGTGTCCAAGGATACCGAGCTCATCGACTACGACGAGGCCGAGAAGCTCGCCCATGAGCACAAGCCCAAGCTCATCTTCGCCGGAGCCTCCAACTACTCGCGCGTCTTCGATTGGGCGCGCTTGAAGAAGATCGCCGACGCGGTCGGCGCGCTCTTCGCGGCCGACATGGCGCACTACGCCGGCTTGGTCGCGGCGGGAGTCTATCCCTCGCCCGTACCCTTCACCGACTTCACGACCTCGACGACGCACAAGACGCTGCGCGGGCCGCGCGGCGGCCTCATCTTGTGCAAGGCGCAGCATCAAGCGGCCGTCGACAAGACGAACTTCCCCGGCACCCAAGGCGGGCCCCTCATGCACGTGATCGCGGCCAAGGCCGTCTGCTTCGGCGAGGCCTTGAAGCCCGAGTTCAAGCGCTACCAGACGCAGGTCGTCGCCAACGCGCGGCGCCTGGCCAAGGGACTGCAGGACCGCGGGTACAAGATCGTGGCGGGCGGCACGGATTGCCATCTCTTCTCGGTCAACGTCTTCTCGAAGGGCATCACCGGCAAGGACGCCGAGGCCGCTCTCGACATCGCCGGCATCACGGTCAACAAGAACGCGATCCCCTACGACACGCAAAAGCCCTTCGTCGCGTCGGGCATCCGCATCGGCACGCCCGCGGTCACCACGCGCGGCATGGGCGAGAAGGAGATGGATTCCATCGCCCAACTCATCGACGACGCGCTCGCCGCTCGCGCCGACGAGGCGCGCCTCAAGGCGATCAAGCGCGAGGTCGCCGCGCTCTGCGCGCGCTTCCCGATCTATCCCGAGCTGCTCAAGGAGCTCTTGGTCGCGTGATAGCGCAGATACTCATCGCCGACGACAACGTCGACATCGCCAATCTCCTTCAGGAGTACTTGACGATGCGCCGGCACCGCGTCATCGTCGTCAACGACGGCTTCGCGCTATCTCAGAAGGCGCTCGAGCACAAACCGCATCTCATCATCACCGACATCCAGATGCCCGGGGCTTACGGCTCCTCCGTCTACCAAGTCCTGCAGAAAGAACCCGCGACGGCGTCGATCCCGATCCTCTTCATCTCGGCCCATCCTTATGAGAAGCTGAAGTCCGTCCTTCCCACCGATCCCAAGACGCGTTTCATCAAGAAGCCCGTCGACTTCGTCACGCTCGAAAAATATATCGCCGAGCTGCTGCCGCTGGGGGGCTATATCCCGTGAAGATCGAGAAGGAGGCGTCGATCGGGGTCATCGGGGGCAGCGGCGTTTATGATCTGCCGGCATTGAAGGATCGCCGCGAAGTCTCGCTCAAGACGCCTTTCGGCGCGCCGTCGGGGAAGATCCTCCTCGGGACCTTGGACGGCGCGCGCTGCGCGTTCGTCCCGCGCCATGGAGCGGGCCATGTCTTGCTGCCCCAGGAAATCCCGGTCCGCGCGAACATCTGGGCGCTCAAGTCCCTCGGCGTCGAGCGCCTGCTCGCCGTCGCCGCCGTCGGCTCGCTCAAGGAAGAGCTGCCGCCGCGCCACTTCGTCGTGCCCGACCAGCTCTTCGACAAGACGTGGGGGCGCCCTTCTACGTTTTTCGGAGAGGGCTGCGTCGCCCACGTCGCCTTCGACAAGCCTTTTTGCACGGCGCTCTCGAACGAGGTCTATAACAAGGCCCAGGCGCTCGGCATCGCGGCGACGTTCGGCGGGACGTACTGCACGATGCAGGGACCGCTCTTCTCGACGCGCGCCGAGTCGCTCCACCACAAGGCGCTCGGCTTTTCGGTGATCGGCATGACGGCCTCGACGGAGGCGAAATTGGCGCGGGAGGCGGAGCTCTGCTATTCGCTCGTCGCCCTCGTCACCGATTATGATTGCTGGAAGGAAGGCGAAGAGGTTTCATCGGACAAGGTGATGGAGACGATGAAAGCGAACGTCGCCGACGCCCAGCGCCTGCTCGCCGCGGCGATCCCCGCGGCCGCGCGCCTGCCGAGAGCGTGCGCCTGCGGCTCGGCGCTCGCCCACGGGATCGTCACCAATCCCAAGTCGATCCCGCCAAAGACGCGTAAGAAGCTCGCGCTCTTCATCGACAAGTACTTGCCCAAAAAATGAGCGATTTCCTGCGCCGGCTGCCGAAGACGGACCTGCACTGCCACCTCGACGGCTCGTTGCGCCCCAAGACGGTGCTCGAGCTCGCGCGCGAGCGCAAGGTGAAGCTCCCGGCCGACAATCTCGAGGATCTGACGCCCTTCGTCCAGGTCGCTCCCACTTGCCGCTCCCTAAAAGAGTTCCTGGACGTTTTCGACGTCATCTACCCTCTTCTCCGGGACGCCGCCGCCGTCGAGCGCATCGCCTATGAGCTCGCCGAGGACTGCGCGACCGACAATATCCGCTACGTCGAGGCGCGCTTCGCGCCCGTCCTGCAGGAGACCACGAGCTTCTCGACCGACCAGGTGATCGAAGCCGCGCTTCGAGGCCTGCGCCGCGGCTACGAGGATTTCGGCGTGACGAGCTCCGTCATCGTCTGCCTGATCCGCTCGCACAGCCCGCAAGAAAACCGCCGCGGCTTCGAGACGCTCAAGCGCTTTTTTAAGAAGGACGCGCGCCTCGACGCGCCGGCCGTCGTCGCCCTCGACCTCGCCGGCGACGAGGCGCGTTATCCGACGATGCAGTTCGCGCAGTTCTACGAGGAAGCCAACGCCCTCGGCATCCGCACGACCTGCCACGCGGGCGAGACGAAAGGCACGGCGAACCTCAAGGCCGCGCTCGATCTTTCCGTCATGCGCATCGGCCACGGCACGCATCTGCTGGAGGACGCGGGGCTCATGAAGGAAGCGATCAAGCGGCGCGTGCCCTTGGAGATCGGGCTGTCGTCGAACGTGCGCACCAAATCGGTCGCTTCGCTCGAGGCCCATCCGGCGCGCGCGTTCCACGACGCGGGCGTGGCGATCACGCTCAACACCGACGATCGCGGCATCATCGGCATCGATCTGACCCACGAGTACGAAGAGGCCCTCAAGCTCGGGTTCACCGAGGCGGAGCTCGCCGAGCTTTCTCTCGGCTCGATCGACCACGTCTTCCTGCCGCCCGCGGAGCGCGCCAAGCTCAAGGCGTCCTTCTCGCGCGAGATCAAGAAGCTCATGGAGGCCGTCGCGCGATGAACACGACCGTCCGCAAGCTCATCGCCGCCGCGGTGGCCGCCCAGAAGAACGCGTATTGCCCGTACTCGCGCTACGCGGTCGGCGCCTCCGTGCTCACCAAATCCGGCAAGATCTACGCCGGCTGCAACGTCGAGAACGCTTCCTACGGCTTGAGCTTGTGCGCCGAGCGGGTCGCGGCCTTCAAAGCCGTCTCGGAGCGCCATTCCGGCTTCAAGGCGATCTGCATCGTCGGGCTCGCGGCCAAGCCCTGCGGCGCCTGCCGCCAGGTCCTCTTCGAGTTCGCGGTCCCCTCGACCCCCGTTTTCCTCGTCGACTGGGACCCGGCCAAGAGCCGCCGAGCGATCACGCGCACGACGGTCGCCAAACTCTTGCCGTCGGCCTTCGATCCGTTCGCGTCCGGCCTCCTCGGGGCCGAAAGGAGAAAATGATTTCCATGGGAACCGAACAGGTCAAGGACGTGCTCGACTGGATGCGCCGCACCGACCTCGTCGAGGTCAGCTACCGCGAGGGCGGCCGGGGCTTCTCGCTCTCGACGGCGGCCGCCGTCTCCGAGCCCAATTACCCGCTCCCCGCCGCGCGCTTCACGCCCGTTTGCTCGCCGGCGGTCGGCATCTTCCAGTGGAGCGAGCCCGGACGGGCCCGCGCGGCGGAAGAAGGAGCGCCCGTGGCCGAAGGCGACGTCTTGGGGCTCATCGAATCGGCCCCGGGCAAGCAGGTCCCCATCAAGGCGCCGTGCGCGGGCAAGCTCGCGCGCGTGTTCGCTGAAGCCGGGAAGGCCGCCGAATACGGACAACCCCTGTTTTTCATCGCGCCTTGAGCGACCCGATCTGCCCCGCCTGCGGCCTGAAAAATCCGTCCGGAACGGCGACGTGCCGGTGCGGTCGCGCGCTGCCGCCCCCCACGCAGCCGCCCGCTTCGCCGCCGATCGGCGCCCCGCCCCCGCCCGACGCGATGATCCCGAAGACGGTGATTCGGCGCCTCAATCCACAGCCGCCGCCGCAGGTCCCCGCTCCCGGCGAGATCCCGGGCCTGCCGCAGGCCGGCCGCTCCGAGCAGGCCTATGGCCTCAATCCGACGCCTTTCCCCACGAGGCAGCCGACGCAGGCGCCGCGCACGGTCCCGGGCAAGGGCGGCCTGATGCCCAACGGCCCGATCTATTTCATCAAGTCGGTCGTCGCGATCCTGTTCATCCTCGCCCTCATCGGCGGCGGCGTCCTTTTCGCCCTGCAGCGCCGCGCCGCGATGCGGCCGGAGGCGATCGTGACGGGGCTCGCCCAGCAATATCTCACGTCCTTGTCGAACGGCGACTACGCGGCGGCCTACGCGATGCTCTCGCAATCGGCTCAAGCGCAGTCCTCGCTCGACGAGTTCCGCGAGCTGCGAGACACCACTCCATGGACCTGGTCGAGCATCTCCGTGGCCTCCGTCGAGCCCGACGCGGTCATGATCCAATACGACTTGAGCCTGGCCGGCGGACCGCCCCAGAAGGATTACCTGCTGTTCGTCCAAGAAGCAGGCCGATGGGTGCGGCCCTACACTTGGGGCTTGCTCAAGAAGATCGAGGGCGCCTTCGAGCGCGGCGATCCGGACATGGCGATGCTGCTGGCCCAAGCCGCGGTCTCCGTCGACTCGAGAGACCCGATGGCGCGAGGCTACCTCTGCGAGGCCTTTTACTACAGGAAAGTCCCTCAGTCCGCGCAAAAGGAGTGCGAAGAGGCGCTCGCTCTGATCCAAAAATACCCCTCGAAGCTCTCGCTCAAGTCCCTTTACCATCTTCACGCGATCCTCGGCGACACCTATAAGAACTCGCTGCGGGCCTACGACCGCGCCGCCGACGAGTACTCGCTGATGCTCAAATTTCCCGCGTTGTCGGCCGAGGATCAGTGCGAGTTGCTGCTCGCGAGGGCCGACACGTTCTCGTTGATGGGCCGCGCGCCGCAAGCGCTGTCGGACCTCGCCGGCGCGGCCGCCGTCTGCGCCAAGCCCGAGGACCAGCAATTCATCCAGAAAAGGCAGGCCGAGCTGAGCCAACCCCACTGACATGTTCAAGAAGATCCTGATCGCCAACCGCTCCGAGATCGCCGTGCGCGTGATCCGCGCCTGCCGCGAGCTCGGCATCAAGTCCGTCGCCGTCTACTCCGAGGCCGACCGCGAGTCGCTCCACGTGCGCCTGGCGGACCAGGCCGTCTGCATCGGCCCCGCGCCCTCGAAGCTGAGCTACCTCGACGTGCCTTCGATCCTCGCGGCCGCGCGCGTCACGGGCGCCGACGCGATCCACCCCGGCTATGGTTTTTTGTCCGAGAACGCGGACTTTTCGGCCGCTTGCCAAGCCGCCGGAGTGACCTTCATCGGTCCCGGCCCCGAGGCGATCAAAAAGCTCGGCCATAAGGCCACGGGCAAGGCCATCGCGCGCGAGGCCAAGGTGCCGGTCGTGCCGGGAACGGCGGGCCTGGTCGACGAGAAGTTTCTCGAAACAGCGGAATCTTTTGTATCCAAGGAGATCGGCTTCCCGGTCATGGTCAAGGCCGCGGCCGGCGGCGGCGGCAAGGGCCTGCGCCTGGTCAAGGAGCCCCGGGACCTCATCTCCCAGCTCAAGCTCTGCCAGCACGAGGCGCAAGCCGCGTTCAACGACGGCTCCGTCTTCATCGAGAAGTTCATCGAGCGGCCGCGCCACGTCGAGATCCAGATCGTCGCCGACGGACGAGGCAACGTCGTCGCGTTCCCGGAGCGCGACTGCACCGTGCAGCGCCGGCACCAAAAGCTCGTCGAGGAGTCCCCTTCGCCGGCCGTCACGCCGGAGATCCGCGCCCAGATGCAGGAAGCGGCGGTGCGCCTGGCCCTCGCGGGCGGCTACAAGAACGCGGGCACCTGCGAGTTCCTCTTCTCCGACAACAAGTTCTATTTCATCGAGGTCAACAGCCGCCTCCAAGTCGAGCATCCGGTCACCGAGTCGGTCACGGGCTTGGACCTCGTCGTCGCGCAGATCCTGATCGCGGCGGGCGAGAAGATCCCTTTCGACCAGGCGCGCGCCTCGGAGATCCGGGCGCACGCGATCGAGCACCGCGTCAACGCCGAGGACCCGGAGCGCAACTTCGCGCCGTGCCCAGGAAAGATCACGTCCCTGATCACGCCCGGCGGGGCCGGCGTGCGCCTCGACACTCACATCTACGCGGGCTATACCGTCCCGAGCTACTACGACAGCCTGCTCGCGAAGATGATCTCGATCGCCCCGGACCGTCCGTCGGCGATCGCGCGCTCTCTGCGCGCGCTGGGCGAGTTCGAGATCGGCGGCATAAAAACGACGATCGACTTTCATAAGAAGGTCTTATCGCACCCGGCGTTCAAAGGCGGCGTCTTCGACACGAGCTTCGTCGAGAAGATGCAGGCCGAGGAGAATCTCAATGGCACGGCTACGGTCAAAGATCGCGTCGCAGCTGCGCGATAGCAGCCGCACGCTGGCGGCCACGGCCAAGCAAGGCCCGCTGCTCGAAAAGGCGGCTCAGGCGCTGATCGCGGCGTATCAGCGCGGCAACAAGATCCTTTCTTTCGGCAACGGCGGCAGCGCCTGCGACGCGCAGAATTTCGCCGACGAGCTCGTCGGACGATTCGAGCGCGACCGTCCGCCGCTGCCGGCGATCTCGCTGACGGTCAACACCTCGGACCTCACGTCCATCGCCAACGACTTCGGCTTCGACAAAGTCTTCTCCAGGCAGCTCGAGGCCCACGCCAAGCCCGGCGACGTCGCGATCGCGATCTCGACCTCCGGCAACTCGGCGAACGTGCTGCGCGCCGTCGAGTCCGCCAAGCGCATGGGCCTGCTCGTCATCGCCCTTTCGGGCGAGTCAGGCGGCAAGCTCAAAAGCACGGCCGACATCTGCGTCCGCGTGCCGTCGAAGACCGTCGCGCGCATCCAAGAGGCGCACATCGCGATCATCCAGATCTGGTGCGGCTTGATCGAGGACGCGATGTTCCCGGACGCGCCCAAGGCCCACTAGGGATCAAATGCCGTCCTCTCGCGACAAGATCAAGACGCTCCAGAAACTCCAGCGCCTGCGCCAACTGTGGGCGTGGGAAGGCAAGAAAGTCGTCTTCACCAACGGCGTCTACGACCTCTTTCACGCGGGCCACGTCCACATGCTCGAGCGCGCGAAATCGCTCGGCGACGTGCTGATCGTGGGCGTCAACAAGGACGCTTCCGCGCGCCGGCTCGGAAAAGGCCCGGAGAGGCCCATCAACAAGTTCGAGGACCGCGCCGCCGTCTTGTGCGCGCTCTCATGCGTCGACGCCGTGATCGGCTTCGACGAGGACACGCCGCTTTCCGTCATCGAGGCGCTCAAGCCCGACGTGCTGGTCAAGGGCGCCGACTATAAGAAGCAGGAAGTCGCCGGCCGCGAGCACGCGGGAAAGGTCGTGCTCGTCCCCCTCAAGAAGGGCTACTCGACGACGGGCATCGTCAAGAAGCTGCGCGGGACTTAAGGCTTCTTTTCCGCGGCCGGCGCCTCGAGCTCCTGGGCCTTCTCGCGCGCCTGTCGCGCGTCGGCGAGAAGAGGGCTCTTCGGATGGGCCTTGGCGAAGGCGTCGAGGCCGGCCTCGCCTTCCTGCAGCTTGCCGGCCAAGATCAGGTCGACGGCCGACGAAAGCTCCGCGCGTTCGGCGCGCAGCTGTTTCGAGCGCCGCATCCTCTCCGAACTCAGGAACACCGGCGCTTTCGGGTCGACCGCGTCCTGCTCGCTGCCGCGCACGGCCGCCACGGCCGCCAGGCTGGTGCGGCGCTGGTAGTGCTCGCTCACGGAAGATTCCGAGAGACCTTCCTTGAGATGTTTGAACCAGCTCCTGAGCGCGGAGACGGCTTTCGGCTCTTCCGCGCGCAGCGGAGCGCAAAAAATGAACGCGGCGACGATCAAGGCGATTCGCGTCATGGCATCCCCAGTTTAGCGTCAGCTCCCTCGGTCTTCAAGACCATTTCGGTCACAACCCCTTGGTCAACGTCTCGACGGCCGGCGAGAGCCTCGCGTCCAGGCTCGTCGCCTTCGCGCCGTACTTCGCGGCTTTGTCCTTGTCCTTGAGCTGCACGGCCGTCTTGACCAAGTTCATCCAGATGTCGGGGTCGCCCGCCTCGGCGTCGGCCGCCTTCAAGTAATCCGCCTCGGCGCCCGCGAAATCGCCGTTGAGAAAAGCGAGCGCGCCGAGGTTGTTGAGCGCGGCCGCGCTCTTGGGGTCGGCCGCCGCCGCCTGCCCGAACTGCTTGGCAGCGGCCGCGCGGTCGCCCGCGTCGACATCGAGAAGTCCGAGCTCGACGCGTGCGTCGACGTCCGCGGCGTTCTCCTTGAGCCGCGCGGCATAAAGTCCCCGCAGGAACTTGTCTCGCGCCGAGAAAAGCTCGCCGGACTCCTCGTCGAAGCGCTTTTGCCGCGCCGCGGCGGACGGCACCTCGGCGTCCCAATCCTTGGGCGGCAGCGTCGCGGGCTCGAAGCGCTCCCAAGCGCCGCGCACGTCGATGACGCGCGCCTTGCCCTTCGCGCTCTCGGTCTTATAGGCATAGGCGGCTTTCCTGACGGCCTCGGGGAAGGGGTGGCCGACGAGCGTCGCCTCGACCGGGACCCAGTACGTGCCGTCGTATTGGACGAGCATGTCCTCGGGCAAGCCGGCGTCGGCCGGATCATCGGCCTCGGTATCGAAGAGCAGCGCCATGTGGCCGGGGAAGTCGAGGATCGCCGCGCGGACCTTCGTCGAGTCGAGCATCGAGACGAAGAGCGTCGTCAGGTCGTCGCACTGCCCGCTCTTGCGCTTGAGAGTCTCGCGCGGGAATTGCGTATAGTCGACCGGGAAGCTCGGGTCCTCGGAGAGCTTCTCGTACGGGTTGCCGGGGTTGGTGAAGAACTTGACCCCGGACTCAGACACCGCGTCCCAGAGTTGGAGCGCCGTGGCGACATTCGGGTTGAGCGCCTTGGCCTTGGCGTTCTGTGGAGCCTCTCGCAGGACTTCGCGCGCGTATTCAAGAAGCGGAGGATCTTTGGGCGTGATGAAGTTGACGATGCGCTCAGGATCGTCCCACGTGATCGCGTTGCGAGAATAGACGCGCAAAGGCTGCGTGAGAGAGACCGTCTGTTTGCTGCCCGATTCGAAATACGTCAGCGAAAGCTCGGCCTGCACGGGCGTGTCCTCGCTCACCTCGAGGATCTTATTGTTCAAGGTCGCGATCAGCGGGACCTCCACCGACTGCTGCGGCTCGAGCTTCTGGATCTCCGTATCATAGCCGAAGTCCATGAAATCCTTGAGCCGGAAGCTCACCTTGACCTTCTCGAACGGAAGGTTGACGTTATTGGCGACCACGGCCTTGCCGATCGGGTTCTTGAGGTACCACTTGTAGTTGGCCGAGAAGACGTTGCCGATCGTCATGGTCGAAATCTCGATCGGCGCGCGATTGAACGCGCCCGCGACGGCGACCTCGACCGATGACGAAGGCGCTCCGACGTCCTTGGTGCGGGCCTCCGTGGCGACGCGGTAATAGTATTTCTGGTAGGCGGCCACACTCGAGTCCTCGAAGCGCGTCTGCGCGGTCGCGCCGGCCTCGACGAACGGCCCGAACGGCTGCGAGGCGCGATAGACCCGATAGCGCGCGGTCCACGGCTCCGCCACCTCTTTCCATTCGAGAGAGACGATGCCTTCCTTGCTGCCCGTCGAGACGATCACGGGCGCGGCGAGCGCGGGATGCAAGTCGAAAGCGACGACGCGCCCCTTGCCCGGGTCGGAGACGAGCAGCCGTGAGCCGGACACCGCGACCGCCGCCGGAGAATCGAGCTCATTATCGCCAAGGCCGCCCGAGAAGAGATCGGTCATCCACTTGCCGTCCTGCGTGAAGACCGACACCCGACGCAGCTTGGCGTCGAGGACGTAGACGTAGCCTTTGCCGTCGAGCGCGATCGACGCCGGCTCTTCGAACTGCCCCGGGCCTTCGCCTTCCTCGCCCCATGCGGCCACGAGCGCGCCCGACGGCTGGCACTTGAAGATCTTCTTGAGGCTCTTATCCACGAAGTAAACGAAGCTCGCCTGGTCCCAAGCGAGCGCGACGGGCTGCTTGAGCTCGTAGTCGCCGAGCTTCGGGCCGATCCCGAAGAGAAACATCCCCTCGGGGTTGAACGCGTCGACGCGCGCGTTGCCCGCGTCCGCGACGTAAACGGAGCCTTGCTCGTTGACGACGATCCCGCGCGGATCGCGCACGCGGCCCTCCTTTTTCTTGCTGTCGAAAAAGCCGGTGCTCTCGGCGATCGTCGTCTCGAGCTTGCCGTCGGGCGAGCGTCTTTCGATCTTATTGCCGCTCGCGTCCGACACGAAGACGTGCTTCTTGCCCACGGAAAAGCCGCCCGCGTCCTTCGGCGCGTCGAAGCGTCGCTTTTCTTTGCCGTCCGCGCCGATGACGGCGAGCGCGCCTTCCTTTGGCAGCAGCGCGTAGAGCTCGTCGCCGACCGGCTCGACCGCCGATGCGGCGACGGGCCACTTCTTGCTGGGCCCGGAAGCCGTGATCTTGGTCGCGAGGTCGGGCGGCAGCGGCGCGAGCTTGAGCTTGTTGGTCAAAACGACCCGGTCGACGCGGCCGTTGCCCGCGTCGAGCACGACGAGCGAGCCGTCGGGCGCGACCGCCACGCTCGTCAAGCGCTTGTACTGCCCGGCGCCCTTGCCTTTGCTGCCGAACGGACCCAACACGTTGCCGGCCGAGTCCTCTTCGTAGACCTTCCCGGCGTCAGCGTCGATCGCATAGATGAAACCGTAATCGTCGACGGCGAAGTCGTCGCCGCGCGCCGGCATCTCGCGCACGAAGCGCGCGGAGGGATCGAACTTCTCGACGCGCCCATTGCCGGAATCGAGCACGTAGACGTAGCCGGACGGATCGACGGCGAGCTTGGTAGGGCTCTTGAACTGGCCCGCGCCTTTGCCGGCCGAGCCGATAACGGCGAGCAGGATGCCGTCGACGGTGAAAACCTCCACGCGGTTATTGCCCGTGTCGGCGACGTAGACGCGCCCGTCGGCGCCTACGGCGATTCCCTCGGGATTCTTGAGCTTTCCCGGCTCGGAGCCGCGGTTGCCGAACGACGACAAGAACTTACCGCGCGCGTCGAGGATCTGGATCAGCGAGCCGCCGGCGTCCGCCACGAAGACGCGGCCGTCGGGCCCCAGCGCCAACCCCTTCGGCCGGTCGAACTTCGCCTCGGCCGCCGTCATCTTGCCCGCGGAATCGAAGAGCGCGAGGCCTCCCGGGTCTTTATTGAGAACGTAGATCGTCGACGCGGAAGCCGCGACGGCGACCGGTCGCTGAAGACCGTCGGTCTTAAGGCTGTCGCGAAACTCGATGCTATCGTAGGCCGCGGCGGGAACGGCGAGCAGCGCGGCAAGGATCAGTGGCCTCATGGGCCATAGTATGTACGCGCGGGAGGTTTTGCGCAAGCCCTTCAGTTCTTGACGGCTTCTTTGATCAGCTTGTTGACCAAGCCGGGGTTGGCCTTGCCCTTCGAAAGCTTCATGACGGCGCCGACGATGGAGCCGATGGCTCGTTCTTTGCCCCCGCGAAGGTCGTCGGCGGCCTGAGGGTTGGCGGCGAGCGCCTCCTTGACCCAGGCCATGACTTGCCCCTCGTCGGAGACTTGGGCGAACTTCCTTTTGACCGCGTCCTCGGAGTACTCGCCGGACTTCCACGCCTCGGCGAAGACCTCCTTGGCGCCCTTGCTCGAGAGCACCCCCGATTGCACGAGCCCCACGATCGAGGCCACGGCCGAAGGCTTGACCCTCGATTCGGCGGCTGAAATATTTTCGCCGTTCAAGCGTGCGCGCAGCTCGTTGGTGATGAACGCGGCGGTGGGCTGGGCGCGCTCGGCCGGCTGCCCGCTCATGGCGGCCTCGAAGAACTCCGCCATGGCGCGCTCGCCGGTCAGCACGTCGGCGTCGTAGGCCGACAGCCCCAGCCGCGTCGTCAAGCGCGCGCGCCGCGCCGCCGGCAGCTCCGGCAACGCGGCCTTGAGGCTCGCGAGCCACGCCGGATCGGCCTCGAGCGGCACGAGGTCGGGATCGGGGAAATAGCGGTAGTCGTGCGCTTCCTCTTTAGAGCGCATCGAGAACGTCGCCATCTTGGACGCGTCCCAAAGGCGCGTTTCCTGGATGACCCGGCCTCCGGATTCCAAAAGCTCGGCCTGCCGGCGGAACTCGTAATCGAGCGCCTCGCGCACGCCTTTAAACGAGTTCAGATTTTTGATCTCGGCGCGCGTGCCGAACTTTTCTTGACCGAAGGGCCGCAGCGAGACGTTCGCGTCGCAGCGCATCTCGCCTTTCTCCATGTCGCAGCGCGAGACGCCGGCGTACTGCAGGACTTCCTTCAAGGCGGTGAGGTAGGCGTAGGCCTCCTCGGAGCTGCGGATGTCGGGCTCGGTGACGATCTCGATGAGCGGCGCGCCGCCGCGGTTGAAGTCGACGAGCGAGCAGTCGAGCTCCTCCGAGCCGATCTCGTGAAGGAGCTTGCCCGCGTCCTCTTCCAGATGGATGCGGTGGATGCGCACGCGTTTGATTTGATCTCCGACGCGCGTTTCGAGCGCGCCGTTCCGCGAGAACGGCTCCTCGTACTGCGAGATCTGGTAGGCCTTCGGCAGGTCGGGATAGAAATAGTTCTTTCGCGCGAAGATCGACTCCGGCGCGAGCCGGCAATCGAGCGCGAGCGCCGCCTGGAACGCGAGCTCGACGGCGCGGCGGTTGAGAACGGGCAGGACGCCCGGCTGTCCCGTGCACACCGGGCAAACGCGCGAGTTGGCCGGCGCGCCGAAGCCGTCGGTCGTGCAGGAGCAGAAGAGCTTGGTCTTGGTCCCGAGTTGGCAGTGGACCTCGAGGCCGACGACCATCTCCCATTTTCGCTCGCTCACGCCTCGGCCTCCAGCTTTTCCATGAGCTCGAGATCGCTCGGGTACTTGAGCATTCCCGCCGCCGCGTCGTCCTTGACCCAGGCGGTCTCCAGGATCTCGACGGCGTCGGGCGTGCCGGTCTCCTCGACCGGCTCCATCAGGAACCACTCCACCTTCTTGTCGACGAGCCGCCCTTGCCTCTGAAATTTATATCCGACGGTCATCAGCTTGCCGCGCGAGCGGCACTTCCAGCCGGTCTCCTCTTCCACCTCGCGCAGCGCGGCCTCCAAGGCGGTCTCGCCCTTCTCGAGATGGCCTTTCGGGAAAGTCCAGACTCGCTCGCCCTTGAGGTTGACGACCTTGACGAGAAGCACCTCGCCGCGTCGGCGCACGATCCCGCCCGCGGAGACTTCCTTGGCCGTCCTCACGGCACGAGCCTCGGGAACGGCCGCGCGTTCTCGAAGGCCTCGGCGACGGCGAGGACTCTCTCGTCTTCGAGCGCCGGGCCGATGAGCTGCATGCCGATCGGGAGACCCTCGCGGTTGACGCCGCAGGGGATCGAGACGCTGGCGTTGCCGGCCATGTTCGACGGGATCGTGAAGACGTCCGACAGATACATCGCGAGAGGATCCCCCGCCTTCGCGCCGAAGCGGAATGCCGCCGTCGGGGAGGTCGGACAGAGCAGGATGTCGACTTTTTTGAAAACCTCCTCGAAATCGTCCTTGATCAGCGTGCGCACGCGCTGCGCTTTGCCGTAGTAGGCGTCGTAATAGCCCGACGAAAGCGCGTAAGTGCCGAGCATGATGCGGCGCTTGACCTCGGGGCCGAAGCCTTCGCCGCGAACCGTCTCGTAATAGTCCTCGAGCGACTCCGCTTCCGGGGCGGAAAGCCCGTAGCGGATCCCGTCGAAGCGCGCGAGGTTCGAGCTCGCCTCGGACGGTGCGATGATGTAATAGGTCCCGAGCGCGTAAGAGGTGTGCGGCAGCGAGACCTCCGTCACGCTCGCGCCGAGCTTCTGCAGGACGCCCAGAGCCGCGCGCACGGAGTCCTCGACCTCGGGCTCGATGCCCTTGATGAAATATTCCTTCGGCAAGCCGATGCGCAGCTTTTTCAAGTCGACGCTCGCCCGCGCGCCGACCGCTTCTTTGTCGAGGGACGTGGTGTCGCGCGGGTCATGACCGCTGATGACCGACAGCGCGAGAGCGGCGTCTTTCGAGGTCCGCGCGAACGGCCCGATCTGGTCGAGCGAGGATGCGAAGGCGACGAGCCCGAAGCGCGAGACGCGCCCGTAGGTCGGCTTCATGCCGACGACTCCGCAGAAAGCCGCCGGCTGGCGGATCGAGCCGCCCGTGTCCGAGCCCAGCGCCAGCGGCGCCATGCGCGCCGCGACGGCCGCGGCGGAGCCGCCCGATGAGCCGCCGGGGACGCAGTCGGGGTTCCAAGGATTGGTCGTTTTCCAATAAGAGGAATTCTCGGTGGAAGAGCCCATCGCGAACTCATCGAGGTTCGTTTTGCCGATGAAGACGGCGTCGGCCGCGCGCAGGCGCTCGATGACGGCGGCGTCGTAGGCCGCGCGGTAGCCCTTGAGAATCTTCGAGGCGCACGTCGTCTCGACGCCCTCGATGTTGATGTTGTCCTTGATCGCCACGGGCACGCCGGCGAGCGGCCCGAGAGGCCGGCCCTCGGCGCGCTTGCGGTCGACGGCGCGGGCTTGCGCGAGGCATTCCTCGGAGAGGACCTTGATGAAGGCCTTCACTTTGCCGTCCTGGCTCGAGACCCGGTCCAGGTGGGCCTTGGCGATCTCCTCGGCCGAGAACGCGCCCTTCGAGACGCCTCCGGCGAGGTCCGACGCCGTGAGTGACGTGAGATCTTGGCTCATTGCAGGAAGATGGAGTCGTCGCGCCCCGAAGTCCGCTCCGCCGGCTTTTCGCGCGCGCCCTCGCGCGGCGCCTCCGGCGGCGCCACGTCGTCCTTGCGCTTGTCGGCGGGGCGCGACGTCCGCTCCGTGTCGACGTCGACCGTGTTCGCCCCCGGAAGCGCGGGCTCCTGAGACGGCGTCGCCGGCTCGCTGGAAGCCGTCAGCCCGTCGAGCACGGCTTGGATCTTCTCGCGCTTGGAGGGCTCGAGCTCTAGGGCCTTCTTCAAATCGGCGATCGCGCCCGCCT
>CAZRIP010000041.1:0-28395 GCA_964600165.1 uncultured Elusimicrobia bacterium
CCACGGGGCCACGTAAAGCGTCTCATAGAGCGTCTCGGTCACCTCGAAGCTGAAGGTCATCAGCTGATCGAAGAACCACTTCCGCCAGTAGAAGAAGCCGTCCAGGGGATAGCGGCCTTCCCGCAGGCGGCCGAGCAGCGCCCATTTCACCGCGCAGAGCTCCGCGCACAAGATGACGATGAAAGAAGCGGCGACGAGCGGGGACACGATCAAGAAAGAGAACCCCTCGTCGACGTGGCCGAAGTGGGTGATCGCCATCAGGCCGGGAAGGAACGCGGCCAGAGGCAGCAGCGGCAACAGCAGTACTCCGGCCGCGTGGGCCAGCGTCGACGCCGCGCTCGCGCAGCGGCGCGGCTTCTCGGCCTCGAGGCGCCCCGCGGCCGCCGCCGGCGAGCCTTTCCAAAGCTCGCCGCGCGGCACGCGGCCGCCGTCGGGCAAGAGCGAGAGGTCCCCGAGCCCCGCGCCGTCCTCCAGCGTCGAGCTCGCGCCCAGCGCGCAGCGGTTGCCGACCCAGCAATCGCGGCCGATCCTGACCGGCGCCAAGCGCAGCATCCCGCCCTCGACCGAGGCCCCGTCGAAAGTCGTGTCGAGGCCGATGCTCGTCCCGTCGCCGACGTCGAGAAGATCGAACGTGACGCAGCCGTGGCGCCCGATGAAGACGTCGCGCCCGACGCGCGCGCCCATCAGCCGATAATAGGCGTTGAGCAACGGCGTCCCATCGAGGAAATGGACGGGCGCGGCGCGGATCACGGCGCGCGCGAGCCAGAACCTGAAATAGAACCAGCCCCACAACGGGTAGCGCCCGGGGCGCACCCTGCCGAGCAAGACCCACTTGAACGCGATCGACAGCGCCAAGACGAGCGGCGTCGTCACAAGAGGGGTCAGCGCCGCCGCGATCACGGCCTGTCGGACCGGCCACTCGGACACGACGAGAAAGCCGTAAGCGAGGTAAGCGCCCAGCCACTGCCAAGCGTAGATCGCGCAGACGAGGAGCACGCCGAGCGCCTGCCCCGCCGCGCAGGCCAGGTAAGCGGCCGTCGAGACATGATGGAACTCTCCGCCGCCCGCGTCAGGCTTGCCGCTTCCGGCGGCCTTCTCGCCGAGGCGAGCGAGGCTTTCGGCCGTCGGATGCGCGTAGAGGTCGCCGATCGACAGACGCTCGAATCCGGGCTCTCCGCGCAGCGACGAGACCGTCCGCGCGGCGAGCAGCGAGTGGCCGTCGAGGTCGCGGAAGAAATCGTCGCCGACGGAGACCTCGTCGCGGCCCGCCGCGACGCGAAACGCGGACACGACGCGGCGCTCCGCCTCGCTGCGCGGCGCGACGATCGTCCGTCCGAGAGAGACGAACGGCGCGCGCGGCAAGGGCAGCCGCGCGCGGTCGATCTTGCCGGAAGCCGTCATCGGCAGGGCCTCAAGCTCGTCGAGAAACGCCGGCATCATATACGACGGCAGCCGTTCCGACAGCAGCCGCCGCACGAAGTCTCGATCCGGGCCGCCGTCCGGGGAAGGGACGACGAAAGCGGCGATGCGCTGGCTCTCCTCGTGGACGCAGGCGGCGGCCGCGCGCACGCCGTCGCATTGCGCCAAGAGGGCCTCGATCTCGGCGAGCTCGACGCGATGCCCGCGAACCTTGACCTGCCCGTCGACCCGGCCCAGGAACTCGAGCTCGCCCTCGGCGTTCCAGCGCCCGAGATCGCCCGTGCGGTAGAGGCGCTCCCCGCGCCCTCCGATCATCCGCGTGACGAACTTCTCGCGCTGCAGGTCCGGGCGGTTGAGATAGCCGCGCGCGACGCCGGTCCCCGCGATCGCGATCTCTCCGTCCTCGTCGACGTCGCAGAGCGCCCCGTCCTCGCCGAGAAGGTACACGCGGCAGCCTTCGATCGGCCGCCCGATCGTGACGTCGCGGCCGGGCGAGAGCAGGGTCGCCGTGGCGATGACCGTCGCCTCGGTGGGCCCGTAGGTGTTGAAGACGCTCAAGCCCGGACGCAGCCAGCGGGCGGCGAGCGCGGGGGGGAACGCCTCGCCGCCCAGGATCAGCAGACGGACCGACGGGAGGGTCCCTTCCACCATCGCCAGAAAGGTCGGCACGCAGGACAGCATCGTGACGCCGCGCGCCTGCGCCCAGCCCGAGAACTCCGCGGCCGCGCGCGCGACCGGCTCGGGGGCCGGCACGAGCGCCGCGCCGTGCAGGAACGCCGCCCAGATCTCTTCCACCGATGCGTCGAACGCGGGCGAGGCGAGCTGGCAGACGCGGTCGTCGGCCCGCACGCCGTAGAGCTTCGACTCGGCCCGAGCGAGCGCGACGGCGGCGCGATGCTCGATCAAGACGCCTTTCGGGCGGCCCGTCGTGCCCGACGTGTAGATCACGTAGCAGAGGTCCGTCTCCGCGCTTTCCGTCTCCGCCGGCGACAGCCTGCCGGCGGAGAGGGTCGGCGCCGGCTCGTCCGACGGGTCGAGGATCGCGGCGGCCCCCGCGATCTCTCGCGCGCGCTCGCGCGGCGCGACGACGACCTTCGCGCCGCTGTCCTCGACGATGAAGCGCGCGCGCTCCGCCGGCGTCGACTCGTCGATCGGGACGTAGGCGCCGCCCGCCTTCAACACGGCCAGCATCGCCTCGTAGAGCGCGGGGCCGCGCGGCAGCATGATCGCCACGCGGTCCTCCTTCCGTACGCCGAGCCCGCGCAGCCTCCGCGCCGTCCTGTTGGCGCGTTCCTCGAGCCCGGCGTAGGTCAGCCGCTCGCCGTCGAAGTCGATCGCGGGCGTCAGCGGGCCGCGATCGGCCGAGGCCTCGAAGAGCTCGTGAAGGAGCGCCACTAAGGCTTAGGCGGCACGGCCAAGCTCACTTGGATCCACAACGAGGTCGTCGGCGGCTCCTCGGCCGGCGGCCCGCGCCGCGCTCCGCCGCGGCCGCGCCCGCGCCCGCGGCCGGACGGAGGCGCCGGCTCGGCCTCTTCTTCGCGCGGCTTCTCGGCGCGCGCCGGGCGCTCGGGCTTGCGCGTCGGCGCCGAGGTCACGAGCTCGAGCGTGATCTTCTCGGGCGCCGGGGAACCGAGAGACGATAACGGCACGCGCGCTTCCAAGACTCCGCGCTCCTCCACGTCGCCCACCTTGAGCTCGACGGCGGCGGTGTCGATCCCGACGACCTCGAGAGAGCGCTCGGCCTCGCCCGGCTGCGGCGCGAGCAGGGTCAGACCGATCGTCCCGTGCTTGCCGCCCTTCGGATCGAGCCACAAAGAGACGTTTTGGCCGTCGCGGCCGGAAAGCTGGGACTTGGTGCCCTTCGTATGCGGCGAGAAGGCGACGTAGAGGTCCTTGTCGTCGTTGGCGAAGGCGAAAGACAGGCCGGAGTCGTCGTCGAAGGCGGCGTCCTTCCAATCCGCGGCCGCGCCGTCGACGGCGATCGGCTGCGCGCGCCAGGCGCTTTTCTCGCGCGGACCGAGCCAAAAAAAGCCGCGCGCCGGAACGGCGGCCAGGAAGGCCAGCAAGAACGCCGGGAGCGCGCGGACCATGCCTGCGTTGGACGCTCCGCGCGCGTCCGGAGTGTCGCCTACTGCAGCGCTTTTTTCAGAACCGGATCGTCGACCGGCCCCGGCGGGTCGAGCGGGGCGGACGTGAGCTTTTGAAAGATGCGGGTCATCACCTTGGCCTGCTCCAGCTCGGTCATCGGGACCGGGTCGTCGGGCGTGATGCCGACGCCCTGGATCGACTTGCCGCTCGGCGTGTACCACTTGTTGATCGTCAGCTTGATCGCGCCGACGTCCTCGATGGGGATCAGCGCCTGGGCCGAGCCTTTGCCGAAAGTCTGGGAGCCGACGACGCGCGCCTTGCGGTTGTCCTGGAGGGCGCCGGCGAGGATCTCGCTGGCCGAGGCCGAGAGGCCGTCGACGAGGACCTTCACTTGCATCGAGGCGAACGGCCCGTCGGCGGGGGCGTAGGCGATCTTCTCATTGCCTCGACGGTCCTTCGTCGACAAGATCCTCTGGCCCTTATCCAGGAAGAGGCCGGCGATCTTGACGACGCTTTCCACGCTTCCGCCGGGATTGCCGCGCTCGTCGATGACGAGCCGGGAGACGCCGCGGGCCTGGAGCGACCGCACGGCTTTCTCGAAAGCGAACTCCGTGTCCTTGTCGCGGTACTCGTTGAAGTAGACGTAGCCGACGTTCCCGTCGAGGACCTCGGAGAACAGGTTCGGCGACGAGAGCTCGGCGCGCGTGACCGTCACGTCGATGAGCCGCGGCTCCTTCTCGGGGTCGGCGGGGTCGGGGCGGGAAAGCTTGAGCGCCACTTGGGAGCCGGGATCGCCCTTAAGCCTCGCGGCGACCTCGTCGGTCGTCAGCGGCCCGACGTTTTCGCCCGCGATCTCGACGATCGCGTCTCCGGGCAAGACGCCGGCCTCCGCCAGCGGCGAGCCGGGGTACGCGAATTGGACGCCCTGGCCCTCGCCTTTCGCCTTCTTTTTCAAGACGGCGCCGATGCCGCCGTAGCTGCCGCGCAGCTCGCGCTGGAACGCCTCGTATTGCTCGGGCGTGAAGAACTCGGAGTACGGATCGAGCTCCTGGAGCATGCCGCGGATCGCCCCGTCGCGCAGCCTGCGGCTGTCGAGGCCGTCGCCGTCGACCCACTGCCGCTTGATCAGATCGGCGATGCTTTGGAGCTTCTCGAGGTCGGCCGGGGAAAGCCCGATCTCCTGCAAAGTCTCCGGGTCGAGCCGCGGGACGCCGGAAGCGTCGGGCGCCGGCGGCGGCGCGCTCCCGGGGGCGGCTTGCTCGAGCTGCCGCAAGGACGGCGGCGTCAGGTTGACCCGCTGCGCCCGCGCCGTCGCGGCGGCGAGCGTCGAGACCAGCAGCGCGGCGAGCAGGCTCCTCACGGCCCGATCATAGGCTATCCAGAGCGCGGTGAAGGGAGGCCAAGGGCCCAGAGCCGCCGCCAAAGAAGCCCCGAGGCGTTCTGGGACCTTGGGGAACCGCCGCGGCCACGCCTTGACCGCCCGGCGCGAAACCGGCACAATCAAGGCATGGCGGGCAAAGAGACGATCCCCATGCGCGCCGAGGTCTTCATCGAGGCCAAGCCCGCCGAAGTCTGGCCGTTGATCTCGAACACGAGCCGGATGAACCACTCGATCGGCCTGCCGGCGGTCAAGCAGACCGCCTCCGACGGCTTCGAGAAGAAAGTGGAGACGCGTCTTTTCGGCATCCGGCTCGCCTGGCGCGAGCGCCCGTTCGAATGGGTGCAGGACCGCTTCTACCGCGTCACGCGCGAGTTCGAGTCCGGCCCGATCGCGCGCTTCGAGGGGGGGATGACGCTCGAGCCCGACGGAGAAGGCTGCCGGGTCATCATCGACTCGAATTTCACTCCGCGCAACGCGCTCGGGACCTTCCTGATCAAGCACGCGCGCGGCAAGCAAGCCCTCGCGCAGACCGAGGCCATGGTCCGGCGCTTCGCGGTGGCCTGCAAAGGCGGCTGCGAAGCCTTCCCGGCGGCTCGCACCAAGACGCCCGCCGACGCCGGCGCGCTCGTGCGCGCGGCCCAGAAGCTCCACGGCTCCTCCGCCGACAAGGACATCGCCAAGCTCCTGGTCCATCACCTCGAGCACGGCTACGACGACGAGCTCGCGCGCATGCGGCCCTTCGACCTCGCGGACCGCTGGGGCAAGGACCGCGTCGCCGTGCTCGTCGCCTGCCTGCACGCGGTCAAGGCGGGCCTGCTCGACCTCGAGTGGAACATCCTTTGTCCGAACTGCCTCGGCGCCACCGAGCGCCTCGAGCGCCTCGCCGCGCTCAAGCGCGAGGCCCACTGCGCGGGCTGCGGGATCGAGTACGGCTGCTCTTTCGACGATTCCGTCGAGCTGCGGTTCACGACGAGCCCGATCGTGCGCGCCGCGCAGCCGCACACTTTCTGCGTCGGGAACCCGTCGCAGGCGCCGTTCGCGGTCGCGCAGTTGACGGCGGGACGCGCCGCGCCGCGCGAGGCCGTCGTGCCGCTCGGGGCGCGGTCGTATCTGGTGCGGGAGCTCTGCTGCAAGAAGAAGGTCTCGCTGCGGCCGTCGGCCGACGGGCCCTCGCGCGTCGAGGTGGATTTCTCGAAGCTCGACGACGGCGCCGAGCTCAAGTTCAAGCCCGGAGAAGTCACGCTCGCCGTCGCGCCTCGCGCCGAGCATTCCTTCGTGCGCGTCGAGCGCCAGGACTGGAAGGACGGGGCGGCGCGCGCCTCGCTCGTGATGACGCTTCAGGGATTCCGGGATCTTTTCTCATCCGACGTCCTCGCGCCGGGCCTCGAGATCGGCGTGCGCAACGTCGCGCTGCTCTTCACGGATCTCAAGGGCTCGACGGCGATGTACGAGAAGATCGGCGACGCGACGGCCTATTCCGTCGTGCGCGATCATTTCGATTATCTGTTCGGAGTGATCGAGAAGCACTCGGGCGCCGTGATCAAGACCATCGGCGACGCCGTCATGGCCGCGTTCTCGCGGCCCGTCGACGCGCTCGAGGCCGCGCTCGAGATGCAGGAGCGCGTCGCCGAGCTCAACAAGAACCTGTCGCCGAAGCCGGCCGTCGTGCTCAAGATCGGCATCCACGCCGGGCCGTCGATCGCGATCAACGGCAACGGGATCATGGACTACTTCGGCACGACGGTCAACGTCGCCGCGCGCGTGCAAAACGAGAGCGCGGGGGGAGACGTCGTCGTCACCGAAGGGATCCTCTGCGACCCGGCGGCGCGCGCCGCGCTCGACAAGCGCCGCTGCGCCAAGGACGAGCCCTTTGAAATATCCCTCAAAGGGCTTTCAGAGGTATTCAAGCTGCGCCGGCTCACGCCCGGCCCGAAGTGCTAGCATGCCGAGGTCGTTTCCCGCCTTCGTCGGCGACCAGCCGAAGATCTTGATCCTGGGCTCGATGCCCGGCGTCGAGTCGCTGCGCCAGCAGAAGTACTACGCCCACCCGCGCAACCAGTTCTGGAAGCTCTTGGGGGAAACGATCGGCGAAAGGCTCCAGGAGGCGGACTTCACGACACGTCTATCAATCCTTAAGAGACGCGGCATCGCGCTGTGGGACGTGCTCGAGTCGTGCACGCGCGAGGGCAGCCTCGACTCCGACATCTGCGACGAGGTGCCGAACAAGATTCCCGAGCTTCTGAGGGAGACCGGCATCAAAATCGTGTTCTGCAACGGCGGGAAAGCGTATGCCGCGTTCCGCGCTCTCGTCGCCGACGCGATCCCGGAAGACGTCGAGGTCCACAAGCTGCCGTCGAGCAGTCCCGCCGCCGCGGCCCTCACGTATCACGAAAAACTGCAGCGGTGGGCCGTCCTGGCCCGCTACCTGTGAGCGTCCTCGACGAGCCGATCTGGAGCTCCTTGAACGGCGCGCACGCGCGCTTGGCCGAAGGCGGCCGCCTAGCGCGGCGCTATCCTCCCGAGATCGGCCCGTTGACCGGGCTCGCCGCGCAGACGAAAGAGTGCTACGCCGAGCTCGCCTCGCTCCTGGGGCCCGACGACGTCGCGGTGCAGTTCCTCTCCGAGGACGCGGCCGCGCCAACCGGCTGGACGACGACGCGCCGCATCGTGATGTTCCAAATGATCTGCCGCACGCCGCCGCCGGCGCCGAAGCGGACGGATTGGATCGAGCTCTCGAAGGAAGACGTGCCCGCGATGCTCGAGATCACGAAGATCACGCTGCCGGGCCCGTTCCGCCCGCGCACGATCGAGCTCGGCGGCTACGTCGGGTTCAAGGAAGGAGGAAGGCTCGCCGCGATGGCCGGCTACCGCACGCGCCCCGACGGCCACGTCGAGATCAGCGCCGTCGCGACGCATCCGGATTTCCAGGGCCGCGGCCTCGCGAAGGCGCTCGTCGCCAAGCTCGCGCGCGACGTCTTCGAATCCGGCAAGACGCCGATCCTCGGCGTGCGCGACGACAACGCCGGCGCGATCGGGCTATACAAGAGCCTGGGCTTCGAGCCGCGCATCAAGCAGGCCGTCCTCGCGCTCAAAAGGCCCCGCTAGGTCAGGTCCATCTCGCGCAGCTTCGGCGAGAAAAGCGCGGCGCCCGCGACCGTCAGAAGCGTCACGCAGCCGCCCGCGACGACGGAGGGGACGGTCCCGAGGAGCTTGGCGGCGGCGCCGGACTCGAAGGCCCCGAGCTCGTTCGAGACGCCGATGAAGATCGAGTTGACCGCGGAGATGCGGCCGCGCATCTCGTCGGGAGAGAACATCTGCACGATCGAGCCGCGGATGACCATGCTGACTGAATCGAGCGCGCCGCCGACGGCGAGCAGCGCCATCGAGAGCGCCGGGACGCGGGAAAGGCCGAATCCGATCATGCAGAAGCCGAAGCCCGTCACGCAGACGAGCAACAGCTTGCCGGCCGCGCGCTTGGGGGGAAGCCGGACCATGGCCGCGCTGCCGATCAGCGCGCCGATCGACGCCGAGGCCTGGAGAAGGCCCAGGCCCGTCGCGCCGATCTTGAGGATGTCGCCCGCGAAGATCGGCAGGATCGCCTCGACGCCGCCGAAGAGGACCGCGAACATGTCGAGCGCGAGGGCGGGCAGCAGCAGATCGTGCGCGAACACGTAGCGCAGGCCCTCGGTCGCGCGCGCGAAAGGCGTGCCCGCGCCCGTCGGGGCGATCTTCGGCTCGAGCTCGATGGCCGCCGCCGACAGCATGGCGCCGATCAACAGCGCGGCGTCGACGCAGTAGGGGAGCATCGCGCCTTTCCACGCGTAGAGCACGCCGCCCAGGCCCGGGCCGATCACGGAGCCGACTTGGAAGGCGACCGTCACCCACGCGGCGGAGACCGACAGCTCCTCGCGCGCGACCATCTGCGGGACGAGCGAATACGTCGCGGGCTGGCCGAAGCCGCGCGCCGAGCCGGCGATGAACGCGGCGGCGTAGATCGCGAGGACGCGCGCGTGATCGGGCAACGCGAGCGCGTGCGAGGAAGCCGCGAGCAGGACGACGCAGGACGCGAAAATCCCTCGGATCACGTTCTTGTAGACCTTGAGCGGGTTGCTGCGGTCGACGATGTCGCCCGAGACGAGCGCCACAGTGAGCGCCGGCACCGCCTCCGCGAGGCCGATCAGGCCCAGCGCGAGCGGGTCGTGGGTGATCGAATAGACCTGCCAGGCCATGACGAGCGTCTGGACTTGGCTCGCGAAGCTCAAGAGGAAACGCGCCGTGGTCAGCCGGCGGAAGTCGGGGATGTCGAGGGCGGAGCGGGCCACGCGTATTGATTTTACAAAGTTGTACAATCGAAAATATGATCGTTCCCGTCATGCTTCTCGCCGCCCACGCCTTCGCGGCGGACTGGACGCTCCACGACATCGTCGACCGCGCGAACAAGGCGCTGCGCGGCGACTCCAGCCACGGGCACATGGCGATGACGATCGTCACGCCCAACTGGAAGCGCGAGATGGAGGTCGAGGGCTGGAACCACGAGCGCGAGTACGCGTTCATCAAGATCCTCGGTCCGGCCAAGGACAAGGGCAACATCACGCTGCGGCGCAAGACCGAGATGTGGATCTGGATGCCGAAGGTCGAGCGCACGATCAAGATCCCGCCCACGATGATGCACACCTCCTGGCAGGGCTCGGACTTCACCTACGAGGACATCGTCAAGGCCGACTCCGTGGTGAAGGACTACGACCACAAGCTGCTCAAGAAGACACCGGAGAAGGACCGCGTCGTTTACGAGATCGAAGGCGACCCGAAGCCGGACGCCCCGGTCGTTTGGGGGAAGATCATCCTGAAGGTCGCCGTCTACGGCGAGGGCGAGCAAGCGGAGGCCGTCCCGCTCCAGGAGAAGGACTTCAGCGAGCGCGGGGGCCTCGAGCGCACCATCACGTTCTCGGACATCAAGCGCATGGGCGGGCGCCTGCTGCCGGCGCGGCTCGAATGCGTGCCCGAGAACAAACCGGGGCAGAAGACCACGATCCAGTATTCGGAGCTGACGTTCGACGTGCCGTTGACCGAGAAGTTCTTCAGCCTCGGCCGCCTCGAGCGCGGAGGCCTCTGACGTGGTGATGCTCGCCTGGCGCAACGTCTGGCGTAACTTCCGGCGCAGCCTGATCACGACGGCGTCGATGGGCTGCGGCCTGGCCGCCATCATGTTCGGACAGAGCATGATCAAGAGCGAGCAGCAGCAGCTCGTCGAAAAAGCGACCGGCTCGATCACCGGCCACATCCAGATCCAGCACAAGGACATCAAGGAGTTCAAGTTCCCTGACAAGTACTTCGGCGACACCCGGCGGGTCGAGGAGATCCTCGCCAAGGAGCCCGGGATCAAGGTCTTCGGCAAGCGCATCAACATCACGGGCCTCGTCTCCTCGCCGAAAGGCTCCGAGGGTACGCTCATCTGCGCGGTCGAGCCCGACAAGGAAGCGCAGGTCACGACGATGGCGGGCTATATCGTCAAGGGCGAATTTTTCTCCGACAAATATCCGAAATCGATCGTGCTAGGCGACAAGCTCGCGACCAAACTGGATCTTCGTCTGGGAGAAAAGGCCGTCGTGATGGCCCAGGCACAGGACGGCAGCATGGGCGCCGAAGCCTTCCGCGTCGTCGGGATCTTCCACACCGGCAGCGTCTCCTTCGACGGGCAGATCGTCTATATTCCGCTCGCGGCGGCGCAGGAGATCCTCGCGGTCGGAGACAAGGTCAACCACTTCGTCGCGAAGGTCGACGACATCGGCAAAGCCGACGAGATCCGCGACGACCTCCAGGCGAAGCTGCGCGCGGCCGGGCTGCCGCTGCAGGCCGTCAGCTGGCGCGACGTCGACCACGAGATCACGAGCATCCAAAAGTTCCAGGACGGCCTGCTCGACATCGTGCTCGCGATCATCTTCGTGATCGTCGCGCTCGGCATCCTCAACACGCTGCTGATGAGCCTCTTCGAGCGCGTCCGGGAGTTCGGAGTCCTCATGGCCGTCGGCGCGCGCCCCGGCTGGATCATGCGCCTGGTCCTCATCGAGTCGATCTTGCTCGGCTCGATCGGGACGCTGCTCGGCCTCGCCATCGGCTCGGCGATGATCGCGTATTTCGGCAAGTTCGGCCTGCCTTTGCCGATCGGCGACGCCTTATCCTATTTCATCCCGTTCCCGTCGGTGATCTTCCTGCGCTGGTCGTGGGGCAGCCACGCGTACGCCGCGGGGGCGATTCTCGCTACAAGTCTCGTCGCCGCCGTGCCGCCCGCGCTGCGCGCCTGCCGCCTGCGTCCCGCGGAGGCTTTGCGCCATGTCTGAGCATCCCCTCATCGAGGTCCGAGGCGTCACCAAGGTCTACAAGAGCGGGACGAAGGTCGCCGCCTTGTCGCGGCTGAGCCTGTCCTTTTCCAGAGGGGAGTTCACGGCCATCGCGGGACCGTCGGGCTCCGGCAAGTCGACGCTCCTCAACATCATCGGCACGATCGACGCGCCGACCGAGGGAGAGGTGCTCTACGAGGGCCGCAACGTGTCCGCCCTCTCGGCCGACGCGTCCGCGGACTTCCGTCTGCGCGGGCTCGGCTTCATCTTCCAGGCCTACAACCTGATCCCCGTGCTGACGGCCGAGGAGAACGTCGAGTACCCGCTCGTGCTCCAAGGCGTGACGAAAGCGGAGCGCCGCGCGCGAGCGCGCGAGGCTCTCGGCTGGGTCGGCCTCCAAGACCTCGGCGAGCGTCGGCCGGACAAGCTCTCCGGCGGGCAGCAGCAGCGCGTCGCCGTCGCCCGCGCGATCGCGCACCGGCCGATGGTCGTCCTCGCCGACGAGCCGACCGCCAACCTCGACTCGAAGACCGCGGCACAGCTGCTCGACCTGATGCTCGGCCTCAACAAGGAGCACGGCATCACCTTCATCTTCTCGAGCCACGACCCGGCCGTGCTCTCCCGCGCGCGGCGCGTCGTGCACATCCGCGATGGTTGTCTCGTCGATCCTTCCGAGGCCGCGCCCGTTGCTTAGCGCCGCCCTGCTCATCCTCGCCGCCGTCTCCGCGCACGCCAAGGACTTCGGGCCCATCAGCGCCTCGGGCTACGTGAAAGACATCCTGGAGCTCGATCATTCCCAGCTCGACGGCCGCCCCTGGACGCTCAACACGACCCGGGAAAGGCTCACGCTCGACGGCGGCTGGCGCGGCTTCAAGGGCCACGTCGACTACGACCACGAGGACTTGGCCGGCAATTTCTTCCGCACGCGCGATTACGCCGCCTTCGGCCTCGGCGAGCCCGCGACGTGGCTCGACATGGAGCAGACGATCAGCACGACGGCGACCTCCATCGACCGCCACCGCCTCTATCGCGGCTATTTGGGCTACGAGAGCGAGTCCGCCACGCTGCGCTTCGGACGCCAGCGCGTCGCCTGGGGCACGGGCAAATTCTGGAATCCGACGGACGTCTTGAACCCGTATCAGCCGACGACCGTCGAGCGCGACGAGCGCCGCGGCGTCGACGCGGCCTACGGCAAGTACGCGCTCGGCGAGCTCAGCCAAGCGGAGCTGGCGTGGGCGCCGCAGGACCGCTGGACCGGGCACGCCCTGCTCGGCCGGGTCAAGAGCAACTGGCGCGGCTACGACGCGTCGATCATGGGGGGGAAGATCGGGACTTCCACGTCGGCGTGGATGGCGGGCGGCGATTTCGCGGGCAACCTCTTCGACGGCACGGCGCACGGCGAGTGGTCCTACGT
The DNA here is from genome assembly GCA_964600165.1 of uncultured Elusimicrobia bacterium. Lineage (GTDB taxonomy): Bacteria > Elusimicrobiota > Elusimicrobia > UBA1565 > UBA9628 > CAZRIP01. The sequence goes on from CAZRIP010000041.1 coordinate 12,641, forward strand.
CGACACCAAGACGCGCACTCCGACCTGGCAGGCCGACGTCGGCTACGATTACACGTTCCCTGCCGAGAACAAGATCTGGATCTTGCGGGACGCCTCGCTGGTCGCGGAATATTTTCACTCCGGCGCCGGACAGCTCGACCGGACCAAGTACGACGTCGCGGGACTTCTCGGGGGCGCCCGCGTGACGCTGGCCCAAGACTACTTCGGCGCCTCGTATTCCAAGGACGTCCACCCGCTCGTCAAACTGGAGCTCTCCGCGATCCAAAACGCCGACGACGGCTCGGACTTCTTCTCGCCGAGCCTGCAGTACAACGTCGTGACGAACCTCTACCTCACCGCCGGCTGGCAGCGCTTCGGCGGCGCGAAGTCGACGGAGCTGGGCCGGGCCCCGAACATGACGTTCTTCATGGGCCAGTATTACTTCTAACTACCCGGCTTCGCGTGAAAAATCTCGACTTACCCCGGGGTAAGTCGAGATTTTTCATCCGCCGCGCGGCGGGTAGCGTTTTTTAAGGTCCGCGACGGGGTCCTTCGAATCGAGGGTCTTGGCGAAAGCGATGAACCTCGCCCAATCCCCGCCGAGCGCGTCGAAGGCCGCCTGCAGCGCGGCGCGATCGGCCTCGTCGTGGTAGACGCGGTGCGCGAGCACGACGGCGTTGTTGACCTTCTTGTAGTCGAAGCCCGCGCGGTTGAGCTCGCCCAAGCCGCGCGCGAAAACCGGCTCACGGGCGGCGAGCTTGGCCTGCGCCGTCGCCGAGCTCTTGTAGATCGCGTCGAGCTCGCGGTAGAGCCCGTCGAAGACGGCGGAGGCGCGCTGGTCGTCGTCGAGAGACTTCCTGTAATCGGCGAGCTCCTTCGAGTCCTTGCCGAAGCGCTTCGATAGAAACTGCTGGGAGCCGGTCTGGCCGACGAACTCGGCGAGCGTCTCGTTGAACTCGGTCTGGCTCTTGAAGAACACCGTGCCGTGCGTCAGCTCGTGAATGAGAAGGCCGGCGAGCTCTCCCGGCGGGTATGAGAGCACGGATGAGGGCAGCGGGTCGGATATCCATAGAGGCGTCTTGTACGCGGCCGCGCCTTGGATCGTCACGTCGTAGCCGCGGCCCTCGAGTCCCTTCGCCTCGGCCTGCGCGTCGGCCTTCTTGAAGTAGCCTTTATAAGGGAAGCTCCCGATCAGGGGAAACTTGAACGAATAGGGCTCGAGCGCGAGCTCCGCCGCCGCCTCGACGAGCCAGGTCAGCACGTCGCCTTGGACCGGCGTCCACGTCGAATAGTCGGAGCTGCGGCGCAGCTTCAGCGTGTCAAAAGCGAAGCGCCGCGCGTCGAGCACGAGCTCGAGCTTCGACTTGACGTCGGGCGGCGTCTTGGGATCGCCGACGGTCTTCTCGATGCTCTTGCGATGCAGGAGAAGGCTCGTGTGCCCGGCCGCGGCCTTGATCACGTAGACGGGCGAGCAGGCGGAAAGCGCCGCGGCGAGCGCGAGGGGGAGCGGCCTCACGCGGGAGGCTCGTGGACGCGCACGACGTCGTTGCGCCAGTTCCACAGGCACAGGCGGCCCCCGACGATCCACGCGAGCCAGTTGCCGTCCGGCGACCACGCGAGACGCGAGACGCGCAGCGACTCCGCTCCGTCTTGTCCCGCGGCGGCGCGCACGACGCCCAGGAACTTCTTCGCGTCGGCGCGCTTCCTGCCCTCGCCGTCGTAGATCGTCAGCGTGGGCTCCTCGTCGCTCTTTTCCTCGACGACGGCGAAGAGCCCGCGCGTTTGGTCGGCGAAGACGTGCCCCGCCGCGGACAGCGACGCGCGCCGTCGCGGCTCGCCTTCGGCGTCGAGGCAGTAGAAATCGGTCCGGCCGCGCTGCGCGTCCTCGCGTCGCGCGCAGACGGGCTGGCGCGACGCTTGGTCTTGCGCCGACGTGATCGTGTCGAGATAGCCGGCCTCGAGGACGTGGACCGCTTCGGCGCCGAGCGGCAGAGAGTCGCCGTCGGCGGATTGGCGGTCGAAGACGATCTTGTCCTCGCGCTTGCCGATCGGCGCCTGCGCGGCCCACATGAGCCACGCGGCGTCCGGCCCGTAGACGCCGACGCCGGCGCCGAGCCTGACGACCTCGCGCGACGAGACGTCGATCTCGCTCGTCTCGGCGGCGCTGCCGCCGATCTCCGCGTCGAGGAGCTTGCGCCCGGACGGATGCCAGACGAGCAGGCTCAACGCGTCCGAGCCGAGGAACGGCATCACGAACGCCGACGAGCTCGAAAAGACGCCGGAGGACGACTCGACGTAAAGCTCGACCAGGCCCGCCGTCGAGGTGGCGATGAGCCCCTCGCCCGGCGACCACGAGACGCCCGAGGGCTCGCGCCGGGAAGGCAGCGCTCCGAGGTTCCCGCTCTCCATGTCGTAGACCCAGGCCTTTCCTTCGGAGATGAACGCGACGCGTCGGCCGGAGGGGGACCAGGAGACCGTGTTCCCGGGCTCGAACTGCAGGCAACCCGTCAGGAGCGTCAGCGCGGCGAAGAGGAGGAGCGAAAACCGCTTAGGCGGGGTCAACCCACTTCCCATGAGTCTTGATCAGCTCGATGAGCGCCTCGTCGGAGCCCTCGGTCGGGATGCCTTTTTGAACGCATTCCTTGCCGACGTAGAGGTTGATCTTGCCCGGCGCGCCGCCGACGTAGCCGAAGTCGGCGTCAGCCATCTCGCCCGGCCCGTTGACGATGCAGCCCATGATGGCGATCTTCACGCCCTTGAGGTGGCCGGTCTTCGACTTGATGCGCTCGGTCGTCGACTGCAGATCGAAGAGCGTGCGGCCGCAGGACGGGCACGAGACGAACTCGGTCTTGACCACGCGCACGCCCGCGCCTTGCAGGATGTTGTAAGTCAGCTCCAGGCTGCGGTCGAAGGCCAGCTCCGTGTCGATCTCGACGGAGTCGCCGACGCCGTCGCAGAGCAGGCTGCCGATGAGAACAGAGGCCTCGAGGATCTGCTTGTCGAGATCGCTGTCGAACGCGACGCGGACGTGGATCGGGGAATTCGGGATCTTCGATGCGACTAGGCGGTATTGCTGAATAAGCCGCGTCGCGTCGCCGCCGACGACGCTGAGCATCGGCACGACGGCGGCCTTGCGGCAGAGCTCGGCCTGGGCGACGAGCTCGGAGGCCGACGCGCCCTCCACGAGAACGTTCTTTCCGGCCTTTTTGACGGCCTCATAAAACGATTTCCGGTCGCCGGAGACGCCCGTCCAGCAGACGACGTCGGCGTGCGGGAGCGCGGCCTTCGAGAGCTCGAGGGAGCCTTCGACGCGCACGAGAAACGCCAGCCGGGACGTCTCGCCCGAAAGCGCGGCGCGGATGTCCTTGATCTTGGCGAGGTCGGCGTCGTTTTTGACGGAAAAAGCGACGAGCTCGGGCTCGACGTTCTTCGCCTTCTTGAGCTGGTCCTCGAGCTTGTCCATCAGGCTCTTCGCGTCGAGCTCGGCGACGCGCGTGACGACGCGCACGAGCTGGCTGCCGCCGAGGCCGAACGGGCCGATCTTGAGCGCCGAGGCCTTGCGCCGCGCGTAGCTGAACGCGTCCGCGCAGTGGCTGAGCTCGGCGTTCTCGCGCGCGGGGTCTTCGGCGGCTTTCTTCTGATACGGCACCGCGAGCTGGTAGCAGACGGGGACTTCGAGCTCCGGGTCCTCGGTAAGGGAAACGCGGATCGTGTCGCCGATGCCGTCGGCCATGAGGGAGCCGATGCCGATCGCGCTCTTGATGCGGCCGTCCTCGCCGCCGCCGGCCTCGGTGACGCCGAGATGAAAGGGATAGTCCATGCCGAGCTCGGCCATGCGCGCGGCGAGCAGGCGGTAGGCCTCGATCATGACCTTCGGATTCGACGACTTCATCGAGATGATGACGTCGTGGTAGTCGTTCTTCCGGCAGATGTTCACGAACTCGAGCGAGGACTCGACCATCCCGAGCGGCGAGTCGCCGAAGCGGTTCATGATGCGGTCGGAAAGCGAGCCGTGGTTGGTCCCGATGCGCATGGCGCGCTTGAGCTTCTTCATCTTGAGGACGAGCGGCGTGAAGCGCTCCTCGATGCGCGAGAGCTCGGCGGCGTACTCCTCGTCCGTATACTCGACGACGGCGAAGCGCTTCGTGTCGACGAAGTTGCCGGGGTTGATGCGGACCTTCTCGACGAAATCGGCCGCCTCCATCGCCGCGGCGGGGGAGAAATGGATGTCGGCGACGAGCGGCGTGTCGTCGAAGCCCGCCTTGATCAGGCCGTCCTTGATCTTGCCGAGCGCGCGCGCGTCGTTGACGGTCGGAGCCGTGATGCGCACGATCTCGCAGCCGGCCTCGATCATCTTGATCGACTGGGCGATCGTCGCCTCGACGTTGAGGGTGTCCGTCGTCGTCATCGACTGGACGCGGATCGGGTTATTCCCGCCGACGCCGACCTTGCCGACCATGACGACGCGCGTCTTGCGCCGTTTATAGGAAAATAGATCGTCGCAGTATTTCAGCTTGGACGGGGCGAGCGTTTCAGCCATGACGGGAGATTATAGCAATTCGAAACGAGAGGGTCTGGCCCCAATGTCGATAATAATAGTCAACAATTGCTAAAATCAATTCGATGCCGACGAAGACGACTGAGAGTTCCGCCACGCTCGCGGTCGGAAAGACTCCGCTGATCGAGCTGACCGGCCTACCCGGCCTGTCGGAGCGCGTGCGCCTGTTCGCCAAGGCCGAGTGGCACAATCCCGGCGGCTCGGTGAAGGACCGGGCCGGCCTGCGGATCATTCAGGAGGCCGAGAAAGCGGGGAAGCTCGCGCCCGGGATGAACCTGCTCGACGCGACCTCCGGCAACACGGGCATCGCTTACGCCTGGATCGGCGCGCGGCTCGGGATCAAGGTCACGCTCGCCGTGCCGGGCAGCATCTCGCGGCGGCGGCGCGCCATCCTGGAAGCCTACGGCGCCGAGCTCATGTTCACCGACCCGCTCGAGAGCACCGACGGCGCCATCCGCGAGGCGCGCCTGGTCGCCGCCGCGGAGCCGGGGCGCTATTTTTACGCCGATCAGTACGGCAACGACGCGAACTGGAAGGCGCACTTCGACACGACGGCGCCGGAGCTCTGGGAGCAGACCGGCGGCAAGATCACGCATTTCGTGGCCGGGCTCGGCACGAGCGGCACTTTCACCGGGACGACGCGCCGTCTGCGACAGCTCGACGCGGCCGTCAAGTGCATTTCCATACAGCCCGACGCGGCGCTGCACGGCCTCGACGGGCTCAAGCACATGGCGAGCGCGCTCGTGCCCGGGATCTACGACGCGAAGCTCGCCGACGAGAGCCTCGAGATCTCCACGGACGCGGCTCAGGAAATCTGCCGCACGCTCGCCCGCGAGCGCGGCCTGCTCGTCGGCCCGTCCGGCGGCGCGAACGTCGCCGGCGCGTTGCGCGTCGCCCAACGCTTGGGCGAGGGTACGATCGTCACGATCCTGCCGGACTCGGGAGAGCGCTATCTCGACGAGCGCTTCTGGAGCGAATGAGCCTGCGCGTTCCGCGGTCCTTGACGAAGGAGGTCGAGGCGCGCGCCCAAAGCGCCTTCCCCGAGGAATGTTGCGGCTTTCTCGTCGGCCCGGCGCCGGAGGATTTCGAGAAGCCGGGCCGCTCCGTGGCGGTCGAGCGGACGATCGCGCTTCCCAACGGGTGGGACTCGAACGCGCGCACTCACCGCTATCAGATCGACCCGAAGATCTACGCGAAGACCGAGGCCTCGCTGCCCGCGGGCCGGGCCGTCGTCGGCTTCTACCATTCTCATCCGTCCGTCCCCGCGTGGCCCTCGCCGTTCGACCTCGAGCGCGCCTGGCCTTGCTGCAGCTATTGGATCGTGCGCGTCGACGAGGGGAAGGCCAAGGACTCGCGCAGCTGGATGCGCACCGAGGACGGAAAAAGCTTTATTGAAGAAGAGATCATCGTGGAGGAAGGGAAATGAGCGTTTCGATCAAGCTGCCGGCGGCGCTGCGGCCGTTCGCGGACAAGCAGGAAAGCGTGTCGGTCGACGGGAAGACGGCGGGGGAGGCCCTCGACGCGCTGTTCGCCAAACACGACGGCCTCAAGAAGCAGCTGCTCGCCGGCGACGGCAAGCTGCGCAACTTCGTCAACGTCTTCGTCAACGACGACGACGTGCGAGATCTCAAGGGGCTGAGCAGCCCGATCAAGGACGGAGACGTGATCCTGATCGTGCCGGCGATCGCGGGCGGTTCCACCGCGACCGCGGACTTCACCAAAGAGGAGCTCCAGCGCTACCACCGCCACCTCATCATGCCGGAGGTCGGCGCCGAGGGCCAGAAGAAGCTCAAGCAGGCGAAGGTCCTGTGCATCGGGGCGGGGGGCCTCGGCTCCCCGCTCGCGCTTTATCTCGCCGCCGCCGGCGTGGGCAAGCTCGGCATAGTGGATTTTGACGTTGTCGATGCGTCCAACCTGCAGCGCCAAGTGCTGCACGACACGCCCTCCGTCGGCCAGCCCAAGCTCGCCTCCGCGAAGAAGCGCCTCAACGCGCTCAACCCGAACGTCCAAGTCGAGACCTACGAGACGCGGCTGACGTCGCAAAACGCGCTCGACCTCTTCGCCCAATACGATGTCGTGGCGGACGGCACCGATAATTTCCCGACGCGCTACCTCGTCAACGACGCCTGCGTGCTGACCGGCAAGCCGAACGCGTACGCCTCGATCTTCCGCTTCGACGGCCAGGCGTCGGTCTTCTACGCGAAGGAGGGGCCTTGCTACCGCTGCCTCTATCCCGAGCCTCCGCCGCCGGGCCTCGTGCCGTCGTGCGCCGAGGGCGGCGTGCTCGGCGTGCTGCCCGGGATCATGGGCACGATCCAGGCCAGCGAGGTCATCAAGCTGATCCTCGGCATCGGCAAGCCCTTGATCGGCCGGCTCATGCTCTTCGACGCGCTCGAGATGTCGTGGCGCGCGCTCAAGATCCGCAAGAATCCGGACTGCCCCATCTGCGGCAAGAACCCGACGATCAAGACGCTCATCGACTACGAGGCCTTCTGCGGGCTCAAGGAGCCCGTGAAAGCCGAGCTGCCCGAGATCTCGGTCCAGGAGCTCAAGGCGCGGCGCGACCGTCATGAGAAGTTCCTGCTGCTCGACGTGCGCGAGCCGCACGAGTACGAGCTCGCCAAGATCGACGGTTCGAGGCTCATGCCGCTGGGAACGCTCGAAGGCCGCCTCGGCGAGCTGCCCAAAGGCGAGAAGATCGTCGTGCACTGCAAGATGGGCGGCCGGTCCGCGAAGGCCGTGAAGCTCCTGCTCGAAAAGGGCTTCGACGCGACCAACGTCGCGGGCGGGATCAACGCCTGGTCGGAGGAGATCGACTCGTCGGTCCCGACGTACTGAATGCTATAATCCGCCCATGATCCGAATCCTGGCCGTCCTCGCCTTCGCCGTCTCCGCCGCGTCCGCCGAATCCTTCGAGGCGATGCATGCCTCCGCCGCGCTTCCGACGCCGACTCCGATCAAGTTCGCGCGCGCTCAGACCAACGGGAGGATCGCCGGAGGCCTGCGCGGCGAGCCGTTCGAGATCAATATCGACCGCCGCGCGGGGCGCATCAGCGGCGCGCTCGAGCTGCGCACGTTCGCGCTCGAGGCTCGGGGCGACGGCGATTCATTCACGGGCGGCGCGTTCGGCCAGGGCCTCGACGCGAAGTTCACGACCGAGCAGGACGGCTCTTTCACGGTGGAAGGCCACGTCCGAGGCTGGGGCTTCAAGTACAACGTCAGCGACGCCGACCATAAAGCCAAGGGCTCGCTCGGGGGACGGGACTTCGAGATCTCCTACGACCTCGAGGCGGGCACGGCGAAGGGCGGCGCGGGCGGCTGGCCGTTCGAGCTCAACGTCGACAAGGTCACCGGCAAGACGACGGGCGCGATCGACGGGCAGACCGCCGGGTTCACGCTGCAGAACGCCGACCTCGGCTGGGTGCTGCTGCACCTCTTCCTGTTCGTCAAGTAAAGCGCGGCTGTCGCTACAGCGACAGCTTCTCTCGCGCGCGCTTGTAGCGCGGGTCCTGCGTGCGCAGCGTGTCCGGGTCGAGCTTGAGCTGCCGGCAGGCGTCGGCGGTCAGGCGCTGGCCCCAGAAGAGCTGCGCCAGCCACGAGCCCCCGATCTCGACGAGCGGGACCTCGATCTCCTTCAAGTAATCGCGCACGGTCTGCCAGCGCGGCTCCTCGGAGACGAAAGCGACGACGACGCTCTTCTCGTCGACGGAGATGCGCGGCCCGTGCAGGAATTCTTCCAGGCCGAACGGCCGCGCGCGCATGTAGGCGGCCTCTTGCAGCTTGAGCGCGATCTCGCGGCCGACCCACTCGCGCTCGAGGTCGCCGATCAGCACGAGATCGGTGTCCGCCGTCACGCGCGGGAACGCCGGCCCGGACTCCAGCGCCCGGCAAGCGTCGAGGATCTCCTTGTTCAAGTCCCCGCTGTCGATCCAGCGCGCGATCCAGGCGAGCGTCGTCGTCATCGACTTCGTGAAGGCGCCGCAGTCTTCGTTCTCGCAGGTTTCCACGCGGTAAACGAGAGAATCTTTAAAGGGGCTGCCGATGCCGGTGAACGCGACGGTCGTCGCGCCGGCGGCGTGCGCGCGGCGCGCGGCCTCGACGGTGAACGACTTCGTCCCTCGATGCGAGAACAGCACGACGACGTCGCCTTTCGCCGGCGGCTGGGGGATGCGCGAGTAATCGAAGCTGTGGACGGCGTGCGCGTTGAGCGAGACGTGCCGCCGCCAAAGCATCTTCGCGATCTGCGCGAGATGAAAGCTCGTGCCCACGCCGACGAAGTAGACCGGGCGATTCTTGAGCTCGTCCATCCAGCTCGGCCGCGCCGCTTTGAGGATGTCGGCGATCAGCGCCGGTTGAAGCAGGATGTTCTTCTCGTAGCGGGACGCCGTCGCGGGAGCGCTCATGGCATTTGATACAATTTCGCGATGCCCGACTCAAGCGCGCCGCCGAAGACCCTCGGCATCCGCCACGTGGCCTTGAAGGTCCGCGACCTCGAGGCCGAGGAGCGCTTCTACACCCGCGTGCTCGGCTATGAAGTGGAGTGGCGCCCCGATCCGGACAACGTCTATCTCACGTTCCACGGCGCCGACAACCTCGCGCTGCATCGGGAAAAGAGCTTGGTGCCCGGCGGCAGCTTCGATCACTTCGGCATCATGCTCAAGAAGGCCGACGACGTCGACGCCTGGGCCGCGCATCTGAAGTCCCACGGGATCGCGCTCTCCAAGGAGCCGAAGACGCATCGCGACGGCGCGCGCTCGTTCTACGTGAACGATCCGGAGGGCAATACCCTCCAGTTCATCCACCACCCGCCGATCGCGGGCTGATCATCATCCGCCACGTGGCGGATGATGATCGGGACGCCCGGCCCAAGGCGCGATAGGTCTCATGCCGCGGGCTTTTTGCCCCGTCGTTCCTAAACGGGAAGTTCCGAGCCCCGTTATAATCGTTCGGATGCCAGCGCTTTTCGCCGCGCTCCTGGTCACGGCCGCGCTCGGCCGGACGGCCGAGATCGAGCGCCTTCCCACGGCGCCGCTCGAGCCGATCGCGCCGCTCGCGAGCGCGGCCTCGCCGGAGGTCTCGAGCCTCCAAGCTTGGCTGGACAAGCCGTCGCCGATCCCGGCGTTAGCCGGCATCAACGCGTTCGGAACGCCGGGCCCCGGCCTCGAGGCCGCTCACGTCGTGGCCATGCAGGCCCTAGCCGACGAGCTCAAGGCCCCCGTCTTCGCGGCGCGCAAGGGCGCGGCCCTCGACCTCGGCGTGATCGCCGACGTCGAGACCTTCGCGCGCCTCGGCGCCGATAAGGCGCGATTTTTGAACATGCCCGACGTTCACGAGGCGCCCGCCTTGCGCCGCGACTCGATCGTCGAGGCCGTGCTGGAAGGCCGCTTCGTCGTCGCGCCCTCGCGCCGCGCGCAGGGCTTTTTCACGGAGGAGGAGACCGCGGCGCGACTGCGCTCGCTCGCGGCGCCCTGGCGCACGGAGCGACAACTCTCCCGATTGGAGGGGGCGCCGCGCTCGCCCGAGGATGCGCTCAAGTTCGCCGTCATCGGCGATGCCGAGCCGGGGCGCTTCCGCGTCTGGCGCTGGCTCTTCAACGAGGCGGGCGTCTTCGAGCGCCAGCTCGCCGGCGCGGATCGCCGCGGGGCCGACTTCATCATGCAGCTCGGCGACATGGTCAGCCGCGGCACCAAGACCAATTTCACGCGGTTCTTCGAGACGCTGGCGCGCCTGGCGCCGCGCACGCCGTATTTGACGCTCATCGGCAACCACGACCGGCACAAGCCCCACGGCGTCACCAACGACGATGAGTACCGCTCGGCCTTCGGCAAGACGAACTATTTCTTCGACCGCGGAGGCTATCGCTTCGTCGCGCTCGATTCCAGCGCGGGCCGGGTCACCCACGAGCAGCTCGAGTGGCTCGACGACACGCTGGCCACGCCTCTTAAGACCGTCGTCTTCACCCACATGATGCCGGCGGCGATCCGCGACCGGAGCGGCTCGGGCGGCGCCTTCGCGATGGGCGGCTTCAAGGCAGGCTCTGAGGAGTTCGCGCGGATCGTCGCGCGCCGCGAAGTCCAGCGCGTCTACGTGGGGCACATCCACGCGCTGGGCGTGCGTGATTATTTAGGCGTGCGCTACGTCCTCACGGGCGGCGGCGGCTCGCCGCTCTTCCCGCTCGTTTCGCCGCGCTACGCCTTTCACCATTACCTCACGGTCGAGGCGGGCCCGAACGGGCTCGTCGAGACCGTTCACACGCCCGACGGCCGGACCCGTCCGCTGCGCTAGGAGCCGCTACTCGATCGTCAGCTCGGAGCGAAGCCCGCCGACGGAGCTCTGGCCGGCGAAGACCTCGACGGCGCCCGGCTCGACGGTCCAGCGCCCGTCGAGGCCGACCAAGCCGAGCTCGCTCGGCGTCAGCGCGAAGATCACGGCGCGCCGCTCGCCCGGCTTGAGCGTCACGCGCGCGAAGCCCTTGAGCTCGCGCACGGCCGGAGTCACGCTTCCGGCCTTGTGATGGATGTAGAGCTGCACGACCTCGTCGCCCGTCCTCGTCCCGACGTTCTTGACCCAGACCGTCGCCTCGGCGCGGCCGTCGCGCGCGATCGTCGCGGGCTTGACGTTCAAAGAGTCGAGCGCGAAGGTCGTGTAGCTCAAGCCGTGGCCGAAGGGGAACTGCGGCGTCCACGGCAGATCGAGATACTTCGACGAGTAGTGGTTCGATTCCTCCGGCGGGCGCCCCGTGCTCTTGTGAGCGTAGTAGAGCGGGATCTGCCCCGTCGAGCGCGGAAAGGTCATCGGCAGCTTGCCGCCGGGCACGACGTCGCCGAACAGCGTCCGCGCCACCGCCGCGCCGCCCTCGGTGCCGGGCTGCCAGGCTTCCAGGATCGCCGGCGCGCGCTCGGCCAGGCGCGGGATCGCCAGCGGCCGTCCGTTGAGCAGCACGACGGCCGCGGGCCTGCCCGCGGCGAGCACGGCCTCGGCGAGCTCCTCCTGCCGGCCGGGAAGCTCGATCGAGGCGCGCGCCGAAGCCTCGCCGCTCATGTCCGCCGACTCGCCCAAGACGAGCACGACGGCGTCCGCGGCCCTCGCCGCCGCGACGGCGCGCTCGACGCCTCCGGCGCAATCGCCGGCCACGGGACAGCCCGCGACGAACTCGACGCGCGCCTTCGGCAAGAGCGCCTTGATCCCCGCGAGCACGGTGACGGCCTCGGCGGGCCGGCCGTCGCTGCTCCAAGAGCCCAGCACGGCCGCGCCGTCGTCGGCCGCGGGGCCGATCACGGCGACGCTCTTGAGGGACTTCGAGAACGGGAGCACGGCGCCGTCGTTCTTGAGGAGCACGAGAGAGCGCTCCGCCGCCGCGCGCGCGGCGGCCCGCGCTTTCGCGTCCGGCGCCCCGGCGGCCTTCGTCTCGTCGGCGTACGGCCGCGCGAAGAGGCCCAGGCGCGCCTTGACGCGCAGAATCCGCCGCACGGCCTCGTCGACGTCGGCCATCGACAGCTTTCCTTCCTTTAAAAGCGCGGGAGCGTGGGCCGCGTAGAGCCGGCTGTTCATCTCCATGTCGACGCCGGCGCTCAAAGCCCGGCGCGCCGCTTGCGCTTCGTCGGCCGCGGCGCCGTGAGCGATGAGCTGCGAGACGGCGTCCCAATCGGAGACGACGAAGCCGCGGAAGCCCCACTCGCCGCGCAGCACGTCGGTCAGCGTGAAGCGATTGGCGGAGGCGGGGACGCCGTCGAGATCGTTGAACGCGCTCATGAAGGTCAGCGCGCCTTCGTCGGCGGCGGCCTTGAAAGGCGGAAAGTAGACCTGCCTGAGCGTGCGCTCGGAGATCTCCGTCGTGTTGTAGTCGCGCCCGCCCTCGGCCGCGCCGTAGCCGACCCAGTGCTTGACGCAGGCGGCGAGAGTCCCCGGCGCCGAGGGATCGGAGGTCTGGTAGCCGCGCACGTAGGCGCGCGCCATCGCCGCGCCGAGATACGGGTCCTCGCCCGCGCCCTCGGCCACGCGGCCCCAGCGGGGATCGCGCGCGATGTCGACCATCGGCGAGAACGTCCAGCGCAGGCCGTCCGCGTACGCCTCGCCGGCCGCGCGCCGCGCCGCGCCCTCGACGACCGCGGGGTCCCACGACGACGCGAGCGCGAGCGGGATGGGGAAGGTCGTGCGGTAGCCGTGGATCACGTCATAGCCGAAGAGGAGCGGGATCTTGAGCCGCGAGCGCTCGACGGCCGCGCGCTGGATCTTGTTGAGCGCCTTGGCGCCGCGCACGTTGAGCGTCGAGCCGAGCTTGCCGGCGGCGGCGAGATCGACGAGCTCCTGGCTCCCCTCGACGGGTCCGTTGAGCTGCTGAAGCTGGCCGAGCTTCTCCTCGAGCGTCATCTTTCCGATCAGCCCGTCGATGAAGGCTTCATCGACCGGCGGGAGAGAGCGGCCGGCCTTCGGCCGCAAGACCAGCCGGCCGGCGGCCCCGCCGATGAAAGTCTCATCGATGGGAGGACGCGGCACGGCCGCGAAAGCGAGGCCGGCGCAAAGCAGGATCAGGGTTGCAAGGGGAGTTTTTTTCATGGGTGTCGATAGACGCGGACGTAGTCGACGATCATCCGCGCGGGATTTGGAGTGCTCGGGCCGGGATCATGAGGCCAATCGCCGCCGACCGCGAGGTTGAGGAGCAAGAAAAACGGCTTGTCGAAGACCCACGCCTTGCCCGCGGGCAGATCCTTGGGCGCGACCGTGAAGAAGAGGCGCGACGGGTCGTCGACGTAGAACGAGATTTTGCCGGGAGACCAGATCACGCCATAGACGTGGAAGCCGTCGTCGACGCGCCCGCCGTTCGGGAACTTCACGGGTTGTCCGACGCCGTGGTTTCCGGAGTAGCCGGGCCCGTGGATGGTCGATTTGATCCGGTCCGCCCCGAGGCCCCCGGGGACGTCCGCCGGCACGTTCTCCATGACGTCGATCTCGCCGCAGTCCGGCCAATGAACTTGGTCGTGATCCTCGCCCAGCGCCCAGAACGCGGGCCACAGGCCCTGTCCGGCGGGAAGCCTGATGCGAGCCTCGATGCGTCCGTACTGGAAGGAGCGCTTGCCGAAGGTCTTCAGACGAGCCGAGGTCCAAGCTCCGGAGGAGGTCCTGACCGCGGCGATGACGAGATGGCCTTGGCCGTCGAGAGCGGCGTTGGGCAGGGCCTGGTCGCAGGGCGCCTGGGACGAGCCCGGCGCGCAGTAATATTCCAGCTCGTGGTTGCCCCAGCCGTCGCCGCCGGACACGGGCGTCCAATTGGCGGGATCCGGAGGCGCGCCGGCGGGCCCGTTGAATTCATCGCTCCAGACGAGCTCCCAGCCGCGCGGGGGCGGGGGCGCCAGCCGCCGCTCGGCGGCGCCGAAGGCGCGGGAGAGCCCCGGATCGGAGGTCCCGCGGGAAGAGGCGCAGGCGCAAAGGCAGAAAAGCGCCAGCAGCGCGCGCGGCAAGCTCGACATGCGTCGATTATAGACAAAAAAGCTACCATCGGGACGTGACGTCCTCCGAGCGCTGGCGCGCGTACGGCGTGTGCCTGCTCGGCTGGCTCTTCGATTTTTACGACCTCGTCCTCTTCGCCTACCTCGCGTCCTCGATCGGCCGGGACTGGGGCTGGGGCTCCTCCTTCAACCACAATAAAGCGCTGCTCGTCGGCATCGCGCTCGCCACGTCCGGCGCGGGAGGCATCGTGTTCGGCGGCCTGGCGGACCGCTACGGCCGGCGCGCCGTCATGTCGTGGACGATCCTGATCTATTCTCTATCGACGGGCGCGAGCGCGCTGGCCACCGGCATCGTCTCGCTCGCCGTCCTACGGGCCGTCACGGGCCTGGGCGTCGGCGGCGAGTGGGCGACCGGGCACGCGCTGATGGCCGAGATCTTCCCGAAGGAAAAGCGCGGCACGGCGGCCGCCCTGCTCCAAGCGGGGGAGCCGATCGGCGTCGCGCTGGCCGTCGTCGCCGGGATCTGGCTCGCGCCGAAGGTCGGCTGGCGCGCCGTCTTCCTCATTTCGGCGCTGCCGGCGCTCTTGATCGTCCCGATCCGGCGCCACCTCAAGGAGTCGCCGATGTGGCTGGCGCGCGGGGCGCGGCGCGAGCTCTTCTGGGCGCCATACGCGACGCTTTGGCGCGAGCACCGCGGGCGCGCGCTTCAGGGCTTCGTCCTCGGCTGCAGCAAGCTCGGCACCTATTGGCTCGCTTATGTCTGGCTTCCGGAATATTTCGCCGAGCTCGACGTCACGGGCACGGCGTTCTCGCGCTTCAAGTTCCTCCTGGTCGCGCAGGGAGGGCAGCTAGTGGGAATGCTGGTCTTCGGGCCCCTCTCGGACCGCGTCGGCCGGCGGCCGGTCTTCACGCTCTATTCTCTGACGACGGCGGCGGGGCTCGCTTGCCTGTCGTTCTTCGGTCCCGAGCTGCTGCGCCGTCCCGATTGGTTCTGGCCGACGATCGGCGCCGTGGGCCTGGGCTCCGGCTGCACCGCCGGCTTCGGCGCGCTGCTGGCCGAGCTCTTCCCGACGTCGATCCGCAACACGGCGATGGGCACGGTCTATAACTGCGCGCGCTCCTTCCAATTCGTGACCCAGTTGCTGATGGCCTGGATCGCCGACGCCGCCGGCGTCTCCAGCGGGATGCTGCTCGCGGCGGGGCTGGCCGTTTTCACGGCCGCCTGGGTCTGGACCTTTCCCGAGACACGGGGTATCCTCTTGAGGCAGGACTAACCATGCCTAAGAAGATCGTCTGGCTCCTCCTAGGCGTCGCGCTCGGCGGCTGGAGCTGCGGCGGCGGCGGTTGCGGCGAGGATAACAACAAAGTCGTCGACACGCGCCCGGTCGTCTCGGGAGCGAAGGGAGCCCCCGGCTCGGGCACCGTCGACAACGTCCGCGAGAACGCCAAGACGCGAGGGCCCAACCCGGAAGGCAGCCGCTTCGACACGGCCGGCTCGCACGGCTCCTCCAACGACGCCGCCGACCAGGCGCAAGAGGCGGCGGGCCAGCAGCCGCAGAAGCTCGCCGGCCCGCAGACGATCTTCGACGTCGACCCGCCGGGTTTCTCGCGCGTGCTCAAGTCGACGCCTCCTTCTCTCGTGATCGTCTACGCCCCGGAATGCAAAGACTGCGGCGTCGTGATGCCGGCGCTCAGGACGCTCTCTCAAGAGCTGCGCGGGCAGTTCGAATTCTACCGCATCGACGCGACGGCGGTCGGCGCCTCGGGGGTCT
>CAZRIP010000042.1:0-26955 GCA_964600165.1 uncultured Elusimicrobia bacterium
GTACGGGCAAGGGTCGGCGGCCGCCAGCATCCTCGGCGGCATCGGCCGCGGTCTCGCGCACGGAGCGGCGGCGGCGACGGAGATCGCGGACACGCGGGGCTGGTCCGCCCTGCCGTCGCAGATCCGCATGGCGCGCATCGCGCTGCCGCCGGGCACGCATCAAATCCGAATCGATTTCAAGAACGCGGCGGGCTCCGTCGTCGCCAGCCGGGTGTTCAAGGACGTCAAAGTCGAGAAGGCGCGCCGCACCTATCTCTCGCTGCGCACGGCCTCATAGGAGAACGCATATGAAGAAGATCCTCGTCGCAGCCGTCGCGGCCCTCGCCGCGTCCCCCCTCTTCGCTTTCCAAGAGCCCAAGCCCGACTGGGTCGACGGGGCGAGCATGGAGTACCCGCGCGAGAAGTTCCTCGTCGGGGTCGGGATCGCCGACGACCGGCAGTCCGCTCAAGACCGCGCGCGCGCCGAGATCGCCAAGATCTTCTCGACCACCGTCCAGGTCGAATCCAACGTCACCGAGAGCGAATCCAACAAGACCGCCGGCGGCGCGACTCAGAACAACTTCGAGCAGAACGTCTCCGAGAACGTTCAGACCGCGTCGAAGAAAGTGCTTGAGGGCGTCGACGTCGTCGAGAACTGGCAGGACCCGGCGACGCGCTCCTACTACGCGCTCGCCGTGCTCGACCGCGCCAAGGCGATCCTCACGATCAACGACCACATCGCGAGCCTCGACAAGCAGGCCTCCCAGCTCAAAGACGACATGGACAAGGCGACGGAGAAGCTGCCGAAGGTCAAGGCCGCGCTGAAGCTTCTCGCCGTCATGAAGTTCCGCAACAACCTCAACGGCGAGCTGCGCGTCCTCGACGAAAGCGGCAAGTCGATCCCGAACCCTCTCGACGAGACCGTGATCAGGCCGGCCGCCTCCAAGGCGATCTCCGAGCTCGATGTCGTGGTCGCCATGAGCGGAGAGCCTGCCAAGCAAGTCGAGAGCGGCGTGATCAAAGGCCTCAGCGACTTCGGCCTCCAGGCCAAGAAAGGCGCCGCCGACTCCGCGGCCGACATCACGATCGAAGGCTCCGTCGAGACCAAGCAGATGCAAGGCGACGGCAGCCGCTGGCAGTGGGCGCGCAGCACGGTCAACCTGAGCCTCAAGGACGGCAAGACGGCCAAGGTGATCGGCCAGTTCGACCTCTCCGACCGCGAGGCGTCGGCCGACTATACCGAAGCCGTGCGCCGCACTCACGTCGCGCTCGCCAAGAAGGTCGCGCAGCAGGTCAACGACTCCGTGACGACCTACTTCGAAAACCAGTGATCGGAAGTTTGAATCCCGACTGTCCCCGGGGATAGTCGGGATTCGTCAGTGCGTGATGAGCCTCTGCAACGTATCCTGCAGCGGCTTGGTCAACAGTTCGGAGAGTTTCGCCTTGCAGTTCGGCTTGTCGAAATCGCCTTTGCAGACGACGGGCAAAGGCGCCAGGCGCGCCACTTGGGCCGTGGCGGTCACCTCGAGATTCTCGCGCGGGAGGTCGATCGTGCCGGTCGCCGACACGTTGCCGGCGTCGCTGTAGACGTGGCTTTCGTTGAGGGTCATGATCCCGTTTTGAAATGAGTAGTCCCCCGTCAGTTCCGAGTACGTCACGTTGTTGAAGTCGGGAAACAGCTTGATCCCGCCGATCTTGCCGATCGTCTGAAAGAGAAGCAACGGAGAGACGAGGACTTTTACGAGTTTCGATTGCGAAGCCATCGCGCCGAGGTTCGAGAACTTGCCCGACGTCGAGCGAACCGTCGCCGCCCCGCTCAAATGCCTCAGATCGGGCGTCAAGCCGGTGAGCCGCCAATCGAGTTTCAAGTCGCGCGCGTCGGCGTTCTGATGGACGAGCTCGCCTACCGTCAGCCGGCCTTTCACGTTGATCGGCTCGGCGTTGTGCCTGGCCTCGGACTCCGCGCGCGTCTGCTCGGTCTGCTTTTGCGCGACGGCCGTCTTGGCGGCGAGGAACTTGCCGAGATCGAAGCGCGTCAAGCTCGCTTCCACGTCGATGTCCGGGCGCTTCGCGTAATCGTTGATCGTGAGGTTCACGTCGAGATCGCCGTCGGCGACCCTGCCTTTGAGATTTGGGACCTCGATGCGCCGCTCGTCGAAGCTCGCCGTGCCGGTGAAGGAGGACAGCGGCAGCCCCGAGACGTTCGCCCCGAGGTCCCTGAACTGCGCCTTGCCCGCGAGGATCGGCCGGGGCCACCGGCCGGTCACCTCGAGCGCGAAGAAGCCGCTGCCTGCGATGTCGAGGTCCTTGGTCGCGGCGGTCAAGTGCTTGAGCTCTTCGAGCGCGAATGAGCGGCATTTGACGAGGATCGAGAAGAGCGGAGTCTTCGTGCGCAGTCCCGAGAGGCGAGCCTCCGCGATCTCGACGTCGTTCTTGCCCACTTGAAGACGCAGCTTCTTGATCTTGACGTCGTCGAGCGTGCCGGAGACCGCCGCGTCCCATTTCGAAGGCGGCAGCGCGAAGTCCGCGGGCACGGCCGACGACGGTATGTCCTTGGCGGCCAGCGCCGGCAGATCGAGGCTCGCCTTCACGTCGAGGTCCGGCTCCGGCTGCTCCGATCGGAGCTTCTTGATCGAACCGGAAACGTCGACCGTGCCGCTTTTCCCTTTGACGCGCAGCGGCGACAAGTCGAGCTCGTCGCTCGAGACCTTGAACGAACCCTCGACCGTCATCGCCGGCGAGACGAAGCCCTCGGGCAGCTTCACGAACGGGATGTCGGCGGCCGGGATCGCCGGAAGCGAGAGGTCCGCCGTGCCCGACAGCGCCGTCTCGGGCTTCGAGGAGAGCAGCTTCTTCGCCGTTCCGGAGGCGTCGATCGTCCCTCTCGCCGTCTTGAGCCGGAACGAGTCCAGGCGCAGGTCGTCGTTCGTCAAATGCCCCTTCGCCCGCACCTCGGAGGGCGGCAGCGACGCCCCGCCGGGCAAGCCGAGCCGCGGATAATCCTTCTCGGAGATCTCCGGAAGCGAAAGGTCCGCCGTGAAATCGAGGTCGGCGTCGGGGCGCTTCGGATCGAAGCCGCGCGCGACGCCGGAAATCTCGGCCGAGCCGAACGCCCCTTCGGCGCGCAGCTTCTTCGCCGTGAGCTTGCCGCCGGCCCACCCCACCGTCCCACTCGCCTTGACCGCGGGGACCTCGAGCGTCGCCGGGACGCCGAGCGCGGCGAGGTCGGCGCCCGAGAAGCCCGGCGTCTTGGCGTCGATCTCCCCGTCGAAGCCGCCGGCCGACGCGACCGCCGTGCCGGAAAAGCTCCCGTCGATGACCTTGCCGCGCGCGCCCGCGAGCGAGAAGGCGACCTCGGCTTTCGTCGTCGACAGCCCGGAAAGCCTGCCCGAAGCCCGCAGCGTCAAGCCCTGCTGCTCGACGAGAAGCTTCTTGAACTCGGCGAAGAACTTGCCAGGCTCGTTGCCGCCGAGATCGACTTTCCCGGAATAAGCCGCGCGCCCGTCGATCGGACGGCCTCCGGCGGCTCCTTTGGCGGAGAGCGAAGCGTCGACGTCGAAGGCGCCGCGCGGCGCGAAGCCCGAGACCGTGGCGTTGATCGCGGAGACGACGAGGGTCTCCTTGGTCTCGAGATCGCGGTATTCCACCGAGCCGTCGATGATCGCGACGCGCCGCGCGCTCAAGACCGGCGCGCTCGCGGAGCCCACGGTCCCTGCCCCCGTATCGGGAGCAGGGGCGAGCTGCGAGAAATTATAGGTCCCGTCGGGCCGCCTTTTGACGAGGATCTTGAGTCCTTCCGCCGAGACGGAGTCGATCTCGAGCCTCTTCTGGAGCAAGGGCAGCCAGCGCACGCGCACGTGGAAGCTGTCGACGTCCAGGAAGCGGCCCGCCGAGAACGAAGGAACCTCGGAAACGGCGAGCTTGTGCAGCGTCACGCCCTTCCATAGGCTGTACGATACGTCGGAAAGCGAGATCTCCCGGCCGAGGCTCTTGCTCGCCTGCGAGACGATGAAGTCCCGCGCTTTCTCCTGCGGGAAATATCTCGCGAGGATCAGCGGGACGGCCAGCGCGAAAACGGCGAGGAGGACGGCGAGGCCCGCGAGAAGCTTGACGGCCCGGCCCTTCATGTCAGAGCTTGACGCTGTTGAGGAACTTCGCGGCCTCTTCCGGCACCACCGGGTTGAGGTGCATCCCCGAGCCGAGCTCGAAGCCGGCGGCGCCTCCGACCGCTACGACCAAGCTCAAGTACCAATGGAAGGCCTCGGTGGTGCCGCGGTCTTGAGGGATGGACTGCAGCACGAAGCTGTAATCGGGGTCGCCCAGGCCGGCCTTGATCCGCGCGAGGACGTCCTGCAGCACGGTCGCGAGATTATCGGCCTCGGCCTCGGTCAGCTCGTGGAACGCGGCTTCGTGGCGCTTCGGGGCGATCCAAATATGAAATGGAGAGAGCGCCGCGAACAGCACGAAGGCGGAAAAATACGGCGTGTCCGCGACGAGCCGTTCGTTCTGCTCCGCCTCCTCGGCGATCATGCGGCAAACGACGCACTCGCCGTTCTGCTCGTAATATTTCTGAGCCTCGTCCATGCGGTGGCGGATGTGCGCGGGCACGACCGACGAGCCGATCAGCTGCGACTGGGGATGGCCGGTCGGACCGTGGTTCTTGAAAAGCAAGGGAAGGGCGATCTTGAGATCCTCCGTGGCGGCCTTGAATCGCTCTTGATAGACCGAGATCGCGGCCCGAGCCTGCTCGTGGGTGAGGTCCGCGAACGACTTCGCGTGGCTGGGAGACTCGATGACGACCTCGTGCACGCCCTCTCCCGGCAGGCGCCGATAGAGCTTGCCCGCGTCGCGCACCTTCGGTGCGTTGGGCACGAGCGCCGGGACCTTGTTCGGCTCGAAGCGGGCGCCGCCGCCGTCCGAGCAGAACGGGCAGGCCGGATCTTTCTCCGGAGCGGCCTTGCGCGGCTCGCGGCGCTTGACGTCCTGAGGCCTCAGGGCGCGGTCGCTCGCGATGATGACCCACTCTTTCGTGGCCAGATTTTGTCGCAGCTCGGGCATCGGACGATTATAGTCTTGCCCGAGTCCTCTTTCAAGCACGGCTTGACAGGAGGCGCCGGCCGAGCTATAAAAGGGCATGCGAGACATCGTCCTCCCGGTCGCACTGTGCTTTCTGCTGTCCGCGGCCGCTTCGGCCGCCCCGAAAAAGCCGGCCAAGCCGAAAGGCCTCCTCGACCGCGTCTCCGCTTGGCTCAACGCCGATCCCGTCATCAAGGCGCAGCCCGTGGCGGCCGTCGCCGCCGTGCGCGCCGGCATCCCGACCGACCAAGGCGAGGACCTGGACCAACGCCTTCTTGACCGCGCGGGCCTGCTGCGCAAACGCCTCCTGTCGTCGTCTCCTTCCGACGCCGACCGCGCGGCGTTGCGGCCGATCTACGACGCCCTCGCGCTTTCTCAATTCGCGCAGTCCATGGAGGTCAAAGGAGGCGGCTCGGGCGCGGAAGCTTCCGCCGCCGTGAAGGCTTGGCGCGCGCGCCGGCGCGACGGGCTGCCGCGGGCGCTCGACGAGGCTTTGGCGACACCTGCGTCGCTCGGCGGCGACGCGTTGGTCGCGGCGGGTTGGGGTCCGTATTGCCGCGACCTGACCGCCGGCCAGCCCGATGACGCGGCGCCGGCCGCCGACGCCGCGACCGACGCGCAGACCGCGAAGCTCGACGAGCTCCTCGCCGGCGTGCAAGACGCTTATTCTCACAAGAATCTCAGGCCCGCCGACGTGGCTCAAGCGCATCTTCTCGCGGGGCGCATCCTCGAGGCGCTCGCGCGCGCGCCGCTCGCGCGCCAAAAGATCGTCGCGGCGTCCGGCGTCTCGCCCGCCTCCGCGACGCCGGTCCGCTACGCGCAATCCGCGCCCGCCCCTGCGCCTCTATCGAGCGCAGGGGCCGCGCTCGATTTCGCGCCGCGGAAGATCTACGACAAGGCCGCGCCCTCGGTCGTCCTCATCATGGGCTCGGACCCGGACGGGACCGGCGAGCTCGGCAGCGGCAGCGTGATCTCCGGCGGGCGCGTCCTGACGAACGCGCACGTCGTCATCCGCGAGGCGAGCGGTCAGCCGTGGCCGCGCATTCGAGTCTACTTCAAGCCGGCGAAGATGACGGGCGATCCGAAGAAGGACCTCGTCGACCCGCTATCGGCGACCGTCAAGTCGTACGACCGCAAGCTCGATCTCGCCGTGCTGGAGCCCGAGCGCGCGCCAGGGCGCCCGGAGCTCGGCCTGGCCGACCCGGACTCCGTCGAGATCGGCGACCGCGTGGCCGCCATCGGCCATCCCGAGCAGGGCGGCCTCTGGACGCTGACGACCGGCGTCCTCTCCACCGTCGTGGCGAACCTCGGCGGCGTCGAGGGCAAGACGGCTTTCCAGACCGACGCGAGCATCAACCGCGGCAACTCGGGCGGCCCGCTTCTGAATGGGAACGGCGACATCGTCGGAGTGAACACGTCGATGTCCCGCCGCGCGCCCGACGGCACGGCGATCACCTCCGTCAATTTCGCGCTGCGCTCCGATGTGGTCCGAGGTTGGCTCTCAGGCAACGGCGTGGAGATCGCTCAGGCGTCGTCGGCTGCGTCGGCTCCTTCGAAAGTGACGGAGACGGCCACGCTTTCTCAGGAACCGACGCCGCCCGCCGCGGCCGCTGCGCCGGCGCTCGCGACGGCCAAGCCCGAGAAGCGAGTGATGATCACCGAGAGCAAGCCGTATAACCGCGACGAGGTGCTCGCGCGAGAGATCAAGGAGATGGAAGAGCTCGGAGACGAGCTGCACCAGGAAGTGCAGCGCTATAAGAAGAAATGAGCGCCCTGGCTCTCATCCTCGCCGTCGCGCTGGCGCCGTCCGCGCGGGCGCAATCCCGGCAGAACCTCGACGAGTACGTCGCGGCGGCGCTTTCGGCGGATAAAGCCTATAGTGACGCCGAGCGCGACGCCACCCTCGCCGCGATCAAGGACCGCTTCGCCGACTACGGCTTCGACGTCGTCCATGACGGCGACCCGGGGCCGAAGGTCGTCATGCGCATGCTCGTCGAGGGCTCCTTCGACGAGGCCCCGCCCGAGCGGATGGCCGACGTCGCCTTCGCGGCGTATCAGGCGGTCAAGCGCGGCGCCCCCGCCGACGTCGTCGAGGGCATCGCGCTCTACGGCTATCAGAAAAAGATCGCCGGAGACCGTCTCGCGACGTGGGCGAACGGCTACGAGCAGGCCGTTTCCGGCGGCGTCCCCCCCGCCGTCGCCGCCGATCTCGTGCACAACGCGATGGCGCGCGATTGGGACGACGAGACGTTCAATCTTCTCAAGTGGGGCCTCGTGCAGGCCGCCAAGGACGGCTTCGACGTCCACGACTACGCGGTCTATCTCTTCGGCTCGATGCAGAAGCCCGGGACGCGTCCGGGCGCGCTGACCGCCTCCGCTCACGACTACTTCGCGAAGCTCCAACGGACGAAGCAGAAACCGGAGCTACCCCCGTACGAAGGCGTTTTTTCGAAACCGGAGCCGAAGAAGGCCGACGAAACAGAGGTCACGCCCGAGCTCGAGGCCCGGGCCCGGAAGCTCGCGCAGGCCATGCAGCCGAAGTCGGTCATCGACAAGCCCGAGGTCCAAGCGCATCCGCGGAAAAGCCCGCCGCCCAAGCCCAAGCAGATCGACGAGCCGGTTCCGGAGCGAGAGGTCTCGTCGGACTCGATCGACAAGCTCTGGCCGGGGCTCGACAAGTCCGCGATGTCCTACCTCGGCACGCCCTACGTCTGGGGCGGCACGACGCACAAGGGCATCGACTGCTCGGCGCTCACGCAGAACTCTTACGCGGAAAACGAGGTGAAGATCCCGCGCGTCAGCCGCGATCAGTGGAAGACCGGCGCGTCGATCGCGCAACCCCAGCTGCGCCGGGGCGACCTGATCTTCTTCAATACGATGGGCGTCGGCGTCTCGCATGTCGGCATGATCGTTGACCCGCGGAAGGGCCCGACGTTCATCCACGCCTCGTCGTCGCACGGCGTGATGCTGCAGGACCTCTCAAAGAGATACTACCAGGCCCGCTACCTCGGCGCGCGCCGGGTCGTCCCTTAGCACTGAGCCGAGCAACGGCCAGCACGCGAGCGTGCACGCCGCCCCCACGCACGACAGCGCCGCCGCCCCGCCGTAGCCGCTCAGGCGAAGCGGGCCCGAGCGCAGCCAGTCGTACATGTTGCCGCCCACGGCGTTCGACGCCGAAGCCGCGATGTTGAACACGGACATGTACGCGGCGAAAGCCGTGGCCTCGGCCCAGGCCGGGCAGGATTGCGCCGCCCAGTCCATGACCGCGAGCCGCAAGCCGACCAAGAAGAACCCGACGACCACCGTCGCGATCGCCGTCGAGACAGGGCCCAGGAAAAACAAGTAGCCGAGCGCGAGCGGCGCTCCCGCGAAGACGGCCGCGCGCACGAGCCGCTCCGTCGGCCAAACGCGGCCGACGACGCGGCCGTACGCGACGGCGCCGAGCGCGCCCGCGAGTCCCCCGAGGGTGTCCAAGAAGCCGATGTATTGCGGCGTGAGCTTGAGCGTCTCGCTCTCGTAGTAGAACTGCGCGGCCCCGAGGAAAGGATAAAAGCTCCACAGGAAAATGAAGGCGCAGAGGGCCCAGAACCGCTTTTGCCCGACGAGAGCCCGAAGGCCGCGCGCCGCGCCGGACGCCGCGCTCGCGGCATCCGGCTCCCGAGACCAGACCGAGGAGACGAGGATCGTCGCCGAAAGAGCCGCCGCCAGCAAGAAGCTGCCGCGCATCGAGACGTGCGTCGTCATCCAGCCCCCGCCGAGGCCGGTCGCGACGATCGACAGGTAGAGCGCGGCGATCTTGACGGCTTGGAAAACGCCCGTGCGCGCGCTCGCCTTGCCTTCCTCGACCATCACGGCG
Organism: uncultured Elusimicrobia bacterium; assembly: GCA_964600165.1. Classification (GTDB taxonomy): domain Bacteria; phylum Elusimicrobiota; class Elusimicrobia; order UBA1565; family UBA9628; genus CAZRIP01. The sequence continues at coordinate 8,912 of CAZRIP010000042.1, forward strand.
TCGCAGACGACGTCGCCGGCCGCGCCGCCGACGTTGACCAGGAGCAGCAGCGCGAGAAGCGGAGCGTACGCGTAGCCGCGCAGCCCCGCGAGGCAAAGCCACGCTCCCGTGGCGAGCGCCGCCATCAGCACGAAGTGCGGACGCCGACGGCGGCGGCCGACGGGCAGCAGATCGCTCACCAGGCCGAACGCGGGCTTGATCAGGAACGGCAGCGTCATCCAGAACTCGAAGACGGAGGACTGGCCGGCCGTCAGATGAAGGCGGTCCTTGAGGAGATAGGAGATCGGCTCGTAGACGAAGCCGGCCAGTCCTTGCCCGACGTAGGTCAGCGCGAAGAAGAGATAGATCCGGTCCCAGCCGCGCTTCGGGGGCATGTAACAAGGATTTTATCCATTTTCGCGGGATTCATGGTATAAACGACCCATGCGACCGACGCTTCTCCTTTTCTGCGCCCTCTGCATCATCCTGCTCGCGCCGCGCATCCGCGCGCAGGAAGACGGCGAGGAGGCCTCTCCCACGCCCCCGCCCGCCCCGCAGGCTTCCCCCATGAAGCAGCAGCAAGACCAGCAGGGCGATTCGTCGGGCCAACAGGACGATCAGCCTCAATCGAGCCAGGAGGGCTCCGGCGAGTCGGCGGATGCCTCGGCGGGGAGCATGTCGCTCGACGACGCGCGCGTCAACATGATGACCGTGGTCCAGGCGTTCCTTTCCGCGCGTCAGATAGACGGGCTCTGGCCTCTCAAGAGCAAGAGCGAGAAAGGCCGCCTGCTCAAACTCAAGCTCGAGAGCCGCGAGATCACGAAGTTCCGCGCTTCAGGCGGCACGAAATACTCCGGCACGCTCCCGTTCACCGACGTCAAGACCGGCCGCCCTTACGACGCGGACTTCACGGTCGACATGCGCGGCGCGGATTGGAAGGTCGTGAGCATGAAGCTCGCGGCCGGCGCCAAGCGCAAGAGCAAGGCGAAAGGGAAAAAAGCCGACATCGAGATCGCGCTTCCCGCCAGCGCCCCGGACGCGGACGCGCCCGCCTCCGGCGACGCGCCCTAAGCCTACGCGCGCTTCGAGAAGCGCATCGCCAGCAGCGACAGCTCGAAGAGCGCGCTGATCGACGCGGCCAGGCAGATCTGGCTGAACACGTCGGGCGTGAAGAAGGCCGGGAAGATGAATGAGGCGAAATACACCAAGCGGCGGTACGGGATCAGCTGCTCGCGCGCGAGGATGCCCATCCAGTCGAGGATATAGAGCACGAGCGGGAACTCGAACGCCGCGCCGAACGCCAAGGACAAGGTCGTGATGAAGGAGAGATAAGCGCTGAGCGTGAGCAGCGGGCGGACCCCTTCCGAGCCGTAAGAGAGGAAGAACCTCATCGCCGCGGGCACGACGAGAAGCAAGCAAACGGCGACTCCCGAAAGGAAGAGCCCGTAAGCGAGCGGGACCATCGTCAGCAAGCGGCCGCGCCACTTGCGGTCGAGGGCGCGCGCCACGAACAGCCAGACCTGATGAAGCAGCAGCGGCAGCGTCAACAAGAAGCCGCCGTAAAGGCCGACCTTGACCCGCGTGTGAAAGGCTTCAGCGGGCGCGATAAACACGAGCTGGCCGGCGGGCCGCGCGAGCCAAGAGAGCAGCCGGCCCGAGAACTGGAAGACGAGCAAGCCGCCGGCTCCGACGATGCCCAGCGACCAGATGATCCGCTCGCGCAGCTCGACCAAATGCGCCGTGAAGGGCATCGGATGGTCTTCCATCAGCTCCGGCACGAGCGCCTCGATCATCCGCAGGTCTCCTCTTTGCCGGGATACCAGGGAAGCTGGACGACCTCGACGCCGAGATCGGCGACGGCGCGCTCGGTCGCCGCGTCGGGGAGGCGCTGATCGTAGCCGAGGACGAGGACGTCGGGGCGCTCGTCGATGAGCGTGCGCGCGAAGCTGTCGGGGCGGCCGACGACGACGCGGTCGGCCACGCCGAGGGCCTCGAGCCGCTGTTTGCGCTCGGAGGCCGGGACGGCGTTGACCTTCCGGTTGTGGGCGTCGTTCGACACGACGACGACGAGCTCGTCTCCCAACGACCTGGCGGTCTGAAGCATATGCAGATGAGCCTTATGCAGCCGGTTGAAGCACCCGGCCGCGAAGACTTTCCGCTTGCGCGAGGCCAATTAGGACGGCTTGGTCGCCGACGTCTCGACCTTCTTGGGCTCTTCGTCGAGCCCTTCGCGCAAGCCCTGCTTGAACATGTTGACGGCCCGGCCGCACTGGCGCGCGAACTCCGGGATCTTGTTGGGGCCGAAGAGAACTAGACCCACGATCAAGATCACGAGCAGCTCGCCGAAGCTGAAATCACCCATTGGTGGACACCCCCGAAGTCTACGACGAGTGGATTTTATCATTTTTTGCTAAAATTCGAGCGTGAAACGGGTCGCCCTCGGCCTCCTGATCGCGGCCTCGGCCGCCTGCTCGAAACCTATTCCCCCCGGACCCGAGGCGGGCGAGGCCTATTTCAAGGCGCTCAATTGCCGCTCCTGCCACCGCGTCGGCGCCGACGGCGGCGTCAGCGGCCCCGACCTGACGACCGTCGGCTTCCGGCACTCTAAGCCTTGGCTCGACGCCTGGCTCGCGAACCCGCAAGGTTGGAAGCCCGACACGCTGATGCCGAACCCGCACTTGGCCGCGGGAGCGCGCGCGGGCGTCGTCGAGTATCTCTCGACGCTCAAGGGCCAGTCGTGGAACGGGAGTCCTCCGTGGGTCGGAGCTTCCGGGGTCGACGAGGGGCGCCTGATATTCGAGAAAGCCGGCTGCGTCGCCTGCCACGGCCGGGGCGGCGTCGGCGGCTCCCCGAACAACAACGTCAAGGGAAACAAGATCCCCGCGCTCGACGTCGTCTCGCAGACCTATACGAAAGACGAGCTCGTCAAGAAGATCTCGCGAGGCGTCAAGCCCGAGAAGGCCGATCCGAACGGTCCCGAGCCGCTGGTGTTCATGCCGCCTTGGGGCGAGATGCTCAAGCCCGACGAGATCTCGGCCGTCGCCGATTACCTCCTGACCCTCAAGCGCGCCGGCGGCGAGCCCGGCCCGGGGTTCTGATATTATTCAGCGGGAGCGCGCCGCGGAGCCTTGCTGGTCAATCTCACGAGGACGCGCAGCGGCAATGAGCGATAGGCGAGCCCCGCGGGCAAGTCCCGATCCGAAGGCGCCGTCAGATGGTAGTCTCTCAACAACCCCAATTGCCGAAGCTGCGCGAAGAGTTGGCTGGAAAGCTCTTGCCAATCGCTGGACCCGCCCGCGAAGTCGTAAATCAACGACCAAGAACCTTTCTCGCTGCTTCTCCCATGCGGGAGCTCGAATCCGTTGTGGCCGTTCAACACGTCCGCCACGGCCTGTTTGACTCGCTCTGAATCATCGGTCTCGATGATGTAAGCCGCGCGCGGGACGAGTTTCCGATCGACCGCCGTCGAGCGTGCCGCCGGCGACGTCAGACTCGACCTCAAATCATCACTGCCGGAAGTCTGCGCCTCAGTGGTGCCGTTCCTGGCGACGAGCAGCGTGAGCACGAGAAGTGAAAATCCCATGAGATTTCTTTTCATCCAGCCACGCTATGATATTCGCGGAGCAATTCCTAGGTCCAGGGGCAGTGCCGGTCGCGCCGAGTCTCGAGGTCGCGCATCACGTTGGCGCGGAAGTCTTCGCCGCCGTAGCCGAGCGACCGTTTGTAATCCTCGATGGGGATCTCCTCGAAGCGCACGCGCACGCGCTTGAAGAGCCGCGGCAGCCCCTCGCCCGGCGCCTGGACGTGGTGCAGACCCTCGCTGTAAGTGAGCAGGAGCGTCCCGCGCGACTTGCGCGAAAGGACGTCGACGACGCCTCCGCGCATCGTCATCGGCCGCCCGTGCTTGTCGAGACCGTCGGGCCGCTTCATGCGGCCCTCGGGCGACATCAAGACGATCGTCTCGTCTTGCACCTTGTCGGTGAACTCCCGCCACGACTTGTCCCGGTTGCGCGTCACGCTCGCCACTTCGGGAAGCATGAATTTGAATAGGCGGCCCGTGATCGGACGATCGAGCGTGCTGTCGGCGCCCGGCAAGAGCCCGCGCCGCGACAGATCCCACAAGAAACGGAACGGGAACACGCCGAGGAGGATCGGCTCGAAGAGGCTCGTGTGGTTGAGGAGGAGACCCACGCGCGCGCGCACGAAAGGATGCTCCGGGCGCGTCCCGACCCACTCGACCTCGAACCGATAGAAGATCCGGCTGAGGATCTTGATGCCGGCAAGAAGCAGGAACCGGGGGGCGGCGGCCATCTCCGGCAACTATATCAAGAAAAGAGCTCGAGCTGCGGCCCGCCGCGCCGCTTGAACGACGCCGTGGAAAGCGCGAAGCGATTCCTGTTCAACCCAGCCTTCTTGCGGCCGAGCTCGAAGAGCGCGGCGATCTGCTCGGCGAAATTCCCCCGCCCGCGCATCCGCTCGCCGAAGCGCGGCTCGTAGAGCTTGCCGCCGCGCATCGCGCGCAGCTGGCTCAAGACCTTCTCCTTGCGGTCCGGGAAGTGCAGGCTGAGCCACTCCTCGAAAAGCGGCGCCACCGCGTAAGGAAGGCGCACGACGGTGAAGCCCGCCGCTTTCGCGCCGGCGTCGGCGGCCGCTTTCAAAATGGCGGGAAGCTCGTGGTCGTTGATCCCGGGGATGACCGGCGCGGCGTTGACGGAGACGAAGGCGCCGGCCTTGGCCAGGACCTCGATCGCCTGAAGCCTTTTATAAGGAGCCGACGCGCGCGGCTCGAGCTTGCGCGCGACCTCAGGATCCAAAGTCGTGATCGAGACGCAAGCCGCGCCGGCGTCGTATTTGGCGAGCTCGGCGAAGACGTCGGCGTCGCGCGCGACGAGGGCGTTCTTGGTGATCACGCCGACCGGGTTGCGGAACTCCGCGAAGACCTCCAGGCAGCGCCGCGTCAGGCGCAGCTTGCGCTCGACCGGCTGATAGCAATCCGTCACGCCGCTCATCACGACGACGTCCGGCCTCCACCGCGGAGACGAGAGCTCTTCTCTCAGAAGCAGAGGCGCGTTCTCCTTGACCATGATCCGCGACTCGAAGTCCAGGCCCGCCGAGAAGCCGAGGTACTCGTGCGTCGGCCGCGCGTAGCAATAGGCGCAGCCGTGCTCGCAGCCGCGATAAGGGTTCAGGCTCCAGGTGAACGGGACGTCCGGGCTGTCGTTGCTCGTCAGGATCGTCCGCGAGGCGTCCTTATAAAGGAGGGTCTTCGGGGCGATCTCCTCGGAGGGATCGGCGTCCTCGTCGCGCTCGTAGGCGATACTCTCGAAGCGGTTGGGCGGGTTCGACGCCGCGCCGCGGCCTTTGAGTCCCTCGGAGGGCATGTCCCGATGATATCATAATATCGAACATTTGTTCGAATCGTCAGCGCAGCGGAGGCAAGACGCAGGCCTCGAACCAATAACTGCCGAGGACTCTCAACAAGCGCGTCAGGGTCTCGCATTCCGAGCACTTCACCATGTACGAGTTGGCCCCCGCCCGGTACGCCCCGAGCACGTCGACCTCGGCGGCCGACGTCGTCAAGACGATGACGGGGATCACGCGCAGCTCCTCGTCGCGCTTGATCTCGGCCAGCGCCTGGCGGCCGTCCTTGCGCGGCATGTCCAAATCGAGCAGGATGAGATCGGGACGCGTCCCCGCGCGCAGGACCTCGAGGAGCTCCTCGCCGTCTCTCACGCGGTCGAGCCGGCCCCGCCAGCCGTCGTTTTTGAGAGCCTCCTGGAGCAGGAACGCGTCGTCCTCGTCGTCTTCCGCGAGCAGCACCAACGGCTCGGCTTCTCGGCTCACCGCTTGTCGCCTCTCATGCCGATGATGATATCGCTCATGGAGACGCCAGGCGATGGCCCAGGGGAAGTGATTAGGTGAAATCCTGATGACTGGGGCCCGGGCCGTCCGCTTGCATTGCTTGCGCGCATTTGTTAGATTCGTTGCGCTTCAATGAGCGGAAACTACGGCTGGGGCCTTCCGATCGCGGCGTCGACCTACGCCCAAGATATCGACTTCGGCATCCGGCTGATCCACTACGCGATGTTCACGATCTTCATCCTGTGGGGGATCTTCTTCACCTATCTGCTGATCCGCTACCGCCGCCGCCCCGGCGTCGCCGCCGAGCGCGAGAAGGAGCACCACGGCATCCTCTCGACGAGCCTCATGCCCGACATCATCGTGATGGTCTTCGAGATCGGCCTGATCGTCTTCTACGCGATCCCCGTCTGGAGCCGCATCAAGACCGACTTCCCCGACGAGAAGGACTCCAACCGCATCGACATCATCGCCGAGCAGTTCGCCTGGAACGTCCACTACCCCGGCAAGGACGGCAAGTTCGGCAAGCGCGACGTCAAGTTCATCCACTTCTCCAACCCGATCGGCCTCGATCGCGACGACGCCGCCGCGTCCGATGACGTCGTCATGGCCAACGAGATCCATCTTCCGCTCGGCAAGCCGACGCTGATCCACCTGATGTCGAAGGACGTCATCCACAGCTTTTTCATCCCCGAGTTCCGCATCAAGCAGGACGCCGTGCCCGGCATGACGATCCCGGTGTGGGTCGAGCCCTCGCTCAAGGGCAAGTACGAGGTCTCGTGCGCGCAGCTGTGCGGCTTCGCCCACAGCGTCATGCGCGCCGACGTCTACGTCGACACCCCCGAGGAGTACGACGCCTGGCTCGCCGCCCAGGGACAGAAGGCCGCGGCCGCCGCGCCCAAGCCCAAGCAGGACCTCGGCTTCTGATATGACCAAGACCGCCCAACACTCCACGCACGACGGCCACGGGCACCACCATCTTTCGTTCACCGAGAAATACATGTTCTCGCTGGACCACAAGACGATCGGCCTCCAGTACTTGATCACGTCCTGGATCTTCCTGCTGATCGGCTTCTCGTTCATGATGGTCATGCGCTGGCAGCTGGCCTATCCGGGCGCGCCGGTGCCGGTGATCGGCCGCCTTCTTTCGGCGAGCCTCGCCCCGAACGGCGTGATCTCCGGAGAGTTCTACAACTCCCTCGGCGCCATGCACGGCACGATCATGGTCTTTCTCGGCATCGTTCCGCTGGCCGTCGGCGCCTTCGGCAACTACGTCGTGCCGCTGCAGATCGGCGCGCCGGACATGGCCTTCCCGCGCCTGAACATGATGTCCTACTGGCTCTACTTGCCGGGCGGCCTGCTGATGCTCGCCTCCTTTATATTGCCCGGCGGGCCGGCGCAGTCGGGCTGGACATCGTACCCGCCGCTCTCCATCGTCAACCCGGGGCAGACCGTCTGGCTGCTCGCCATGGTCGTCATCATCACCTCGTCCTTGCTCGGCGCGATCAACTTCCTCGTCACGATCCTCAACCTGCGCGCGCCGGGCATGACGTTCAACCGCCTGCCGATCTTCGTCTGGGCGCAGCTCGTGACGTCCGTGCTGCTGCTGCTCGCGTTCCCCCCGCTGGAAGCGGCCTCCGTCCTTCAGCTGATGGACCGCCTGGCCGGCACGAGCTTCTACCTGCCGCAGAACATCGTCGTTTACGGCATGCTCCACAAGGCCTCCGGCGGCGGGCAGCCGCTCCTTTGGCAGCACTTGTTCTGGTTTCTGGCGCATCCGGAAGTCTACGTCCTCGTCCTGCCGCCGATGGGCATCGTCAGCGAGATCATCGCCAATAACACGCGCAAGCCGCTGCACGGCTACACGACGCTCGTCGGCTCGATGGTGTTTCTCGGCGTGATGTCCTTCATCGTCTGGGCTCACCACATGTTCATATCCGGCATGAGCGCCACGCTGACGAACTTCTTCCTGATCACGACGATGATCATCTCCGTGCCGTCGGTGGCGATCCTGACCTGCCTGATCTTCTCGCTCAAGGGCGGCTCCATCCGCTACAACGTGCCGATGCTTTTCGCCTTGGCGTTCCTGCCGATGTTCGGCATCGGCGGCTTGACCGGCCTTCCTCTCGGCCTGACGGCGACCGACATCTACCTGCACGACACTTACTACGTGATCGGCCACTTCCACTACGTCGTCGTGACGGGCTCGATCATCGCGCTGATGGCCGGGGTCTACCACTGGTTCCCGAAGTGGTACGGCCGCAAGATGAACGACACGCTCGGCCTCATCCACTTCTGGGGCACGCTCATCTGCATGAACGGCATCTTCTTCCCGATGTTCATCCTCGGCATGGCCGGCCACAACCGCCGCTACTGGGACCCGACGGCGCACCTGCACAACTTGCCCACGCAGCCGCTGCACGTCGTCAGCTCGATCTTCGCCTGGCTCCTCTTCATCGCGCAGCTGCCCTTCATCTGGAACTTCTTCTACAGCATGTGGAAGGGCGAGAAGAGCGAGGAAAACCCCTGGCAGGCGACGACGCTGGAGTGGGCCTGCCCGTCTCCGCCGCCGCACGGCAATTTCACGAAGCCTCCGCGCGTCTACCGCGGGCCTTATGAGTACTCCCTGCCCGGCAAGAAGACCGATTGGCTGGCGCAGGACGTCGCGGAGGTCCCGGCATGAGCACCCTCGCGCCGGCCGTCTCCTACGAGAGCGACACGGGCGTCACCAACGCCAAGCTCGGCATCTGGCTCTTTCTCGCCTCCGAGGTCATGCTCTTCGCCACGCTTTTTACCAGCTACCTCGTCTTGCGCATGGGCGCGCTTTCCTGGCCGCGCGGCTGGGAAGTCTTGAACGTGCCGCTGGCGATGTGCAATACGTTCATCCTGATCACCTCGAGCGTCACGATCGTCATGGCCTACGCCGCCGTCGTCGAGCGCGACAAGCCGAAGTTCAAGAAGTTCATGCTGGTCACGATCGGGCTCTCGTTCGGCTTCCTGATCCTCAAGGGGATCGAGTACCGCGCGCATTTCATGCACAACGAGTTCCCCTCCACCTCCATCTTCAACGCCATCTACTTCACGACGACGGGCCTGCACGGCCTCCACGTGATCGGCGGCATCATCGTCAACTCCGCGCTCCTTTATCTTTCCGACAGCCAGTGGGATCATCCTCTCTTCGTCGGACGCGTCGAGGGCGCCGGGCTCTACTGGCACTTCGTCGACATCGTGTGGATCTTCTTATTCCCGGCACTTTACCTTCTTTAATAAACGGCTAACATGAGCGACCACGGACCCCATAAGCCCGACGTCAAGATGTACCTGTTCGTCTTCGGCGCGTTGATGGTGCTGACGGTCGTGACGGTACTGGTCTCCTGGCTCCATCTCCCGATCCACGCCGCCGTCGCCGTCGGCCTGATGATCGCCACCGTCAAGGCCAGCCTCGTCGCCGCGTTCTTCATGCACCTCAAAGGCGAGCGCAAGATCATCTACGGGCTGCTCGGCATGACCGTCTTTTTCATGATCATCCTCTTCGTGCTTCCGCTTCGGGATTTCCACGATCTGGCGCCGCGCACGCAGCACATCGCCGTCGGGGCGGAGCAGCCCTGATGTCGCTCAAGCACTTCCATCTCGTCTTCATCGCCGCGTCGATGACGCTCTTCGCCTTCATCGCCCATTGGTTCCGCGCGCAGGCCTCCCTGCCGGGAATGCTCGCCTCGGCTGGCGGGCTGGCCGCCGCGACGGGCTACCTCGGCTGGTTCCTGCGGCGCTATCGCGCGCTGACCTGACATGGCGTCGAGAGCTCTGTTGGCTCTGGCGCTCCCGAAGCTCGCCTCGGCTTGCGCCGTCTGCTTCGGGCAGCTCGCGAACACTCCCGGGCTCGCCCGCGGGATCAAATTCGGCTTCTTCGTCCTGATCGGCTCCGTCATGACGATGCTCGCCGGCATCGGGATCGCGATGGTGCGCCTCGAGCGCCGGAAGCTGGCCTCGGAGCAAGGAGCCAATCCGTGAGCTCCGCTCTCGCCGAGCGTCCCCTCAAGCGGCATGAGGAAGCGGCCTCGTCGCTGCTCCCCGCTTACGCGCGGGCGACGGCCGCCTCGGCTTACGTCCTGCTTTTCGCCGGCGCGCTCGTGACCTCGACGGGCTCGAGCTTGTCCGTCCCGGACTGGCCGCTTTCCTTCGGCCAAGTCATGCCGCCGATGCTCGGCGGCGTCCTCTTCGAGCACGGCCACCGGCTGATCGCGGGGACGGTCTCTCTTTTGACCTTCGGCCTGGCGCTCTGGCTTTCGCGCGCCGAGAAGCGGCCGGCAGTGCGCGCGCTCGGCTACGCCGCGGCCTTCGGCATCCTCTGCCAGGCCGTCCTCGGCGGCGTGACGGTCCTCTGGCGCCTGCCGCCGCCTGTCTCGATCGCTCATGCCTGCCTCGGGCAGACCGTCTTCTGCCTCCTTCTCGCCAGCGCCGAGCTGCAGTCGCCTCGTTATCAAATGGCGCCGCGCGTTCACGCGGGCTCGCTTTGGAGGATCGGCGTTCTCGCGATTTCCGCGCTGTTCGTCCAGCTCGCGCTCGGCGCCCTCGTGCGCCACACGGGCCAAGGCTTGATCTTCCACGCCGGCTGGGCCTTCGTCGCCGCCGCCTGCGCGCTGGCCGCGGCCGCGAAAGGGATCGCCTCGCCTCTCGCGGAGCTCGGGGCTCCGTCTACAATCCTTTCGCTCGCCGTCCCCGCGCAGCTCGCGCTCGGCTACGGCTCGTACCGGCTGCGCTTCTCGCCCGATTTCATGCCCGGCGTGCACCCGAGCGCCTTCATGACGGCGATCCACCTCGCCGTCGGCGCGCTGATCCTGGGAACTTGCGTCGTCTGGACGCTCCGCGCCGCGAGGTGCCGCGCGTGAAATCCTACGTCCAGCTGACCAAGCCGCGCATCGTCCTGCTTGTCGCGCTGACGACGGCGCTGGGCTACCTGCTTCCCGGCGGCTCGGCGGACGCGCGCCTTTTCTGGACGCTGCTCGGCGCTTCGTTGTCCGCCGCCGCCTGCGGCGCGCTCAATCAGCTCATCGAGCGCGGGCAAGACGCGCTCATGCTGCGCACGCGCAAGCGGCCGCTGCCCGCCGGAGACGTTTCGCCCGCGCAGGCGCTGGCCTTCGGTCTTTTCTGCGCGACCGCGGGCCTGGGCATCCTCTACATCGTCGCGGGACGCCTCGCTTTCGAGGTGACGGCCTTCACGCTCGCCGCGTATCTGCTCGGCTATACGCCGCTCAAGCGGGTCACGCCGCAGACGACGTGGCTCGGCGCCGCGGCCGGCGCGACGCCGCCGCTCATCGGCTGGGCGGCCTTCGAAGGCAAGCTTCCCGCCCAGGCTTGGGTCCTCTTCGCGATCCAGTTCTTGTGGCAGATCCCGCACTTCCTCTCGATTTTCTGGATGTACCGCGAGGACTACGCGCGCGCGGGCTTCCGCGTCGCCCCCGTCGTCGACCCGCGCGGCGGGCTGACGGCCGCGCAGATCGCCGTGCACTCGTTTACCGTCTTGCCGGTGAGCCTGCTGCCGGTGTTCTGCGGCATGGCGGGCCTTCGCTACGGAGTCGGCGCGCTCGCGCTGTCGACGGCGTATCTCGGCCTCGGCATGAAGGCGAGCTGGACGCTCGCCGTCGTCGACACCCGCCGGCTCTTTTTGGCGTCGCTCGCCTATCTGCCCCTTTTATACGGGATGCTCTTGATCGGAGGAACGTGATGAAAGTGCGCGTTTATGGGATCGCCGTCCTCGCCGCGGCGGCGCTGCTGGCGGCTTGCCAGAGGATCAGCCAGGACCCCGTCGAGCGGGGCGAGGCTTATTTCAACGCGCTCGGCTGCGTGAAGTGCCACGCCATGGGCAACGAGGGCGGCACTTACGGGCCGAACTTGGCCTTCATCGGCTTTCGCAAGAGCCCCGAGTGGCTCGACCAGTGGCTGAAGAACCCGCACGCCTGGCGCGCGCAGACGGTGATGCCCAACTTCCATCTCAATGACGATATCCGCGGCGACCTCGTCGCCTATCTTTCGGCGCAGAAGGGCGAGGCCTTCGACAAGACCGGCGGCCGCCCGTGGAACGCGCCGGAGTTGGCGTCCGGCGATCCAGTCAAGCGCGGAGCGGAGTTGTTCAACAAGGCGGGCTGCGTCGCCTGCCACTCGCAGAACGGACGCGGCGGCTACCCGAACAACAACGTCGTCGGCGGCCAGATCCCGGCTCTGACCAACGTCTCCCAGGGCTATACGAAAGCCGAGCTGATCGCCAAGATCCGCAACGGCGTGCCTAAGCCCGCGCCGGCCGACCCCAGCAAGCCCGAGCCGATGGTCTACATGCCGTCGTGGGGCAAGGTCTTGAAGGACGACGAGATCGAGTCCGTCGCCGCGTACCTCATCTCGCTCGGCGGCGGCGCCAAAAGCGGCGGCGGCGAGCTCGGGTTCTAGCCGCGGCGCTCACTGCGCGGCGATCCCCAGAGCCTTCTCCAGCCTCTCGAGGCGCGCCTCGAGGGCTTTGTTCTCCGATTGGAGCGCCTTATTGCGCTCGTCGAGCTCCTGGATCGCCTTGATCGCGTAGGGCATGAGCTCGTCGGATCGGAAGCCGTAGTAGCCGTTAGCCGTCGTATAAACGGCGGACGGGACGACTTTCATGACTTCCTGCGCGATAAAGCCGACCCGCGGCGCCTTCGGATCGGCGCGCCAGGCGTAGTGCACGGAGCGGAGCTTCCCTACGATCCCAAGTCCCGACTCGCTGATCGTCGTGATCTTCGTCTTCAGCCGCTCGTCGGACGAGCAGGCGCCGAATTGGCCCGATGACGTGTCGTAGCAGAGGCTGGCGGCGTTCGAGATCGAGCCGACGCTCGAGTTGGTGATGCCGTTGGTCGCCGTCACCAACAACGTGCCTGCGCCCCCCGCGTTAGCCGCGCCGATTCCGACGCCGCCGCCGGTGACTCTCACGGTGCCCGCCACGTCCAGCGTCGCTCCCGTGCCCGGCGTCCCGATGCCGACGTTGCCGGCTCCGGTAATGATCATCTTTTGACTCAGCGTGCCGGCGTTGTTGGTATTGAACTCCAGGTCGCCCGTGATGGTCGAGGCGTTGGAGGCCGTGATCTGGCTGCCGATCTCCGCGCCTCGCTTTTCGGTGTAGGCCGCCGTCGTTCCAAACGAGATGATCCCGCCGTAATTGCCGGGCGAGGCCGCAGGATGGGCCAAGGTCAAGTCTCCGCCGCTCGTGCCTCCTCCTCCGGAAACCACCTCCAGGAAGCTCGCGCCGCCGCCCGTCCCGATGCCGACGGGATTGTCCGTCCCGATGCCGACGTTGCCCGCCGTGTCGATGCGCATCCTCTCGTTGGCGCCTTGCGTATTCGAGTTCGTCTCGAAGGTGATGTTCTTTCCGGAGGCCGCCCAAATGTCCGCGGAGCCTTTGCTGCCGTCGAAGCCGAAGCTCGCGCGGCCGCCGTTGATGCCGATGTAGCCGATGCCGTTGACCCCTCCGTCGCCGGCGTCCACCGCGAGCACGGGAGTGGACCCTCCGCCTCCCGCGACCTCGAGGCTCGCGCCGGGAACGGCGACGCCGCCGATGCCCACGCTGCTGCCGATGACCGTAAAGTTCGTCCCGCCCACCGAGAAAGCGGCGCCCTGCACGGTCAAAGTCGACTGGATCACGACGTTGTCGGCCGTGTTGGACAGATCGACGACTCCGCCGGCCGAGACCTCGGTCCAGCCCGTCGAGCCGCCGGCGACGAGGTTCGTGTAGCCCCCGCCGTTCTCTGACACCTTGAAGCGCGTCCCGTCGAAGTAGATCGCGCCGTTGCCGGAAGCCGACGCGGACGGCGCCGAGATTCCGACCCACGTCGATGAGCTGCGCACGATCGTCCCGCCGTTCACGTCGAGCGTGTTCGCCGGGCTCGTCGTTCCAAGACCGACGTTGCCGCGGTCGAGGACGAGGACGTCGTTGTACGGCGTGGCGTTGTTCACCTGCGAGAAATCCCAGCGGACGATGCCGCTCGTGACGACTTGCGAGAGCTGCAGGAGATAGCTGGCGCTGCTCGAGTACATCCACTGCTGGATGTCGCCCGCGCCCGTGGGAGAGTTTACGGTTAGCGTGGCAGTCGGGCTTGAGGCATAGTTGATCGATACGTCGCCATCCTTCGTGATAGAGAGCCGCGATGTGCCCGCCGAATAGGGATCTCCCCCATGCGCGTTGGAGGAGTTGATCGAGAAGTCCCCCGTCGTGTTCCGATTCGTGTTGAGCAGCCAATTGCGGGTGTCGAACGTCGACGTGTCCTTGAAATAAAGGTTCGCGTTGGCGGAAGAGCCGTTCGTCGAAGTGATCGTGATGCCGTTCGTCGCCGTGTTGCCGTCACTGACTTCGAACGAAGTGCCCGGGCTGGGCGTCCCGACTCCGACGGTGCCGCCGGCGACGACGAGCGTCGATCCGCCTACGGAGAACGCCGCGCCCTGCACCGTCAGGGTCGAGGCGCCGACGACCGTCAGGCTGTTGGCCGTATCCTGTGAGAGGCTCGAATTGCCGAGGCTCGTGCCTCCCGCCCAATACGGAATCAAGGGCGTTTGACCTCCGCTCAAACTGCCCCCGCCCACGAGATTAGTCCACGCGCCGTTCTGAAGCACGCGCATGACGTTGTTGTTGGTGTTGTAGTAGATCGCGCCCTGCCCGCCCGTTGCGGGAGGATCGGCGGTGAGCGCGCCGGCGAAGGTCACCGACGAGCGCACCACCGCGTCGCCGTTGACATCAAGCGCGTTCGCCGGAGACGTCGTGCCGATGCCGACGTCGCCCGACAAGCCGTCGATCTTCATCGCGATCTTGCTGAACGTGGTTCCGCTCGGGCCGAACCCGAGATTGATGGCGGTCACGGAATTGGCGCCGTTCGTCCACGCCCTCAAGTCCAGGTCGCCGCCCGCGGTCCCGCCCCAAACCCCGACGTAGGGGGTGTAGCCGCCGGTCCCGTCGCCGAAGAAGAGCCCCTGGTTGTCGCCCTTGAGCTGGATATTGCCGTTGATCCGGGAAGGGCCGTTGACGTCCAACAAGACCGCGGGATTCGCGTTCCCGAGGCCGACGTACCCGTTGGTCACGACGAGCGTCGAGCCGCCGATCTGGAACGGCGTCTGAGCGTCCCCGTCGACGAGCAGCGTGCCCGAGCTCATGTGGATCTTCGCGGCGGGCAATGAAGTGCCGACGCCGACGTTGCCGCTGGCCGCGATCGTGAAGACGTCCGCGTTGGAGCTCTGCGCCCGGAAGACGTCCCCCGTGGCCATGCTGTTGGCCAGCAGGGCCGCGCTCTGGCCGTGGTCGCCCGAATAGTTGATCGCGGCGTTGCTCTCGAAGTAGCCGGAATACTTGTTGTTCGAGGCGTTACCGCTGAGCACGCTGCGCACGCCGTAAGAGCGGTTTGAGCCGTGACTGAAGTCGTTGGAGACGGAGACGTCGACGCCGTAGACTCGCGCGTTCGCGGCGCTGCCGGTTCCGGTGAGCGGCACGGCCAAGCCGGTGAGCGTGCTGTTGGTGTCGAACGTGCCGGACGACGACGCCACGATCACGCTGCTGCCGCTCGTCTGCCCGAAGACGTGCATCTTCGCCTGAGGATTGGGCGTCCCGATGCCGACGTTGTCGGTCGGCGTCGAGAGCTGCACGACGCCCGCGCCCTCCGTCCAGCCGCCGGCGGATTGGCTGTTGAACGGCAGATACGCGCCGCCGTTCTGCGACATCATGAACTGGTTCTTGCCCGAGTCGAAGTAGAGCGCGCCTTGGCCCGAGGCGTAGACGGCGGGCGCGGCGGTCCCGGCCCAAGTCGACGAGCTGCGGAAGGTCGTCCCGCCGTTGACGTCGAGCGTCGACTGCGGCGTCGTCGTGCCCAAGCCGACGTTGCCGTTGGCCAGCAGACGCATGATCTCATTGGGGCTCGAAGACCCGCTCGGCCCGACGGAGAACATCATTCCCGAGTCCCGATAGTTGGGGAAATTGACGCCGTGTACGTCGATCTTTCCTTGGATACTGGCGTTGCCCGTGCCGCTGAGCCATTCGATGGAGGAGCCGGCGTTGTTTTGGCCGGATGCGTCCTGGAAGGTCAGGATCGGGTTGCCGGCGAAGTTGGCCGAATACCCAAGCGTCATGAGCGGCGGAAACGGGAAACTCCCCGCAACGCCGTCGACGAGAAGCGTGCCCGAGCTCATGTGGATCCTGGCCGCGGGCTTCGAGGTGCCGATCCCGACGTTGTCGGTCTGGGTCGAGAGCACGACGGCGCCGCTTCCCTCCGTCCAGCCGCCTGCAGACTGGCTCCCGAACGGCAGGTATGCGCCGCCGTTCTGCGACATCATGAACTGGTTTTGCGTCGAGTCGAAGTAAAGGGCTCCCTGTCCCGCCGCCGAGACGTGCGGCGGCGCCGCGCCCGCGAGCGTCACGGAGCTGCGGAAGATCGCGCCGCCGTTGACGTCGAGGGTGTTGCTCGGCGTCTGCGTGCTGATGCCGACGTTGCCGGTGTTCTTGGCGATCGTCATGCGCGTCAGGAAATTGGTGCCGATGGCGAGATCGCTGGCGTTCGTCGTGTAGATGTCGGCCTCGGCCGAGTTGAGCGCCTGCATGTAGAGCGAACCGGCCGCCGCGGTGCGCAGGCGGAACGACGGGCCCACGCCGAAGATGTCGACGTTGGAGATCGGAGCCGCCGTGCCGACGCCGACGTAGCCGCCGTTGACGACCAGCGTGGAGCCGCCGATCTGGAAAGGCGTCCCCGAGTCGCCGTCGACGAGAAGCGTGCCCGAACTCATGTGGATTTTCGCGGCGGGGTTCGCGGTCCCGATCCCGACGTTGTCGGTCGGCGTCGAGAGCTGCACGACGCCCACGCCCTCCGTCCAGCCGCCGGCCGATTGGCTGTTGAACGGCAAGTACGCGCCGCCGTTCTGCGACATCATGAACTGATTCTTGCCCGAGTCGAAGTAGAGCGCGCCCTGGCCCGCCGCCGACGGCGCCGGAGCGGAGATTCCCGCCCACGTCGACGAGCTGCGGAAGATCGTGCCGCCGTTGACGTCGAGATAATTGGCCGGGCTCGCCGTGCCGATCCCGACGTTGCCTCCCAACCCGGGGCCGTTGTTGATGATGTCCATCGCGTGGTTGGAGTTGTTTTCCCCCCCCGGACCGAAGCCGAAATGAATGCCGTTGCCGGCGAAGCTATAGGCTTTGACGGTCACGTCGTCCGCGGCGGCGCTGCCGTATATGCCGACGTACTTCTTGTAGCCCGGATTCCCGTCGTTGAACCACAGGCCTTGATTGTCGCCGTTGAGGACAACGTCGCCGTTGATATGGACCTCTCCCGCCACTTCCAATTTCGCGCCGGGGCTGGCCACGCCGATCCCGACGCTGCTGCCGACGATGACGAATGTCGAGCCCCCCACCGAGAACGCGTTGCCCTGCACGGTCAAGGTCGACTGGATCACCACGTTGTCGGCCGCGTTCGTGAGCGCCACGACCGGCGACGTCCGCGTCCAACCCGTCGCGCTTTCGGCCTCGTCCGACAGCGGCATCCAGCCGGTGCCCCCTTCGTCGATCATGAACTGCTGCTGCGTCGAGTCGTAGTACATCGCGCCGGTGCCCGACGGCGGCTCCGTCGCCGGCTGCGCGATCCCCACCCACGTCGACGAGCTGCGGAAGACCGTCCCGCCGTTGACGTCGAGCAGGGCGCTGGGCGCGGCCGTGGCGATGCCGACGTTGCCGGCCTCCGTCACCAGCATCCGCGAGACGCCGGAATATTGCAGGTCCAGCAGGCGGTTGTCCGTGCCCTTGACCGACATCGGGACCACGTTCACGCCGAGCGCGGTGTAGTTGTCGCCGCTCGTGCCGCTCTGGTTGACGGTCGGCGTGACGAGCATGGTCGTCCAACGGCCGCTCTTGTTGAAGTCGGCCAAGTTGCCGTCGATGTTGAACGAGTGCTGCGAGCCGCCCTGGTCGACGCCGCTGTGGATCGAGCCGCCGTACGAGCCGTCGCGCTGGAGCGTGAAGTTTCCGTCTTGCCACTCGATCTTGTTCGTGGCGTTGCTGAGCTTGAGATCGCCGTTGACCTCGAGCGCCGACCCGGGGCTCGCCGTGCCGACGCCGACGTTGCCGTTCTGCAAGACGACGAACGACGACGGCCCGACGGCGAAGCCGACCCCGGGGGCCGGGGCGCTGTCGATGCCGACTTGACCCGCGGTCACCATGAACG
>CAZRIP010000043.1:0-26900 GCA_964600165.1 uncultured Elusimicrobia bacterium
CAGCACGAAGACGTCGCTCGAAAGCATCTTCTCGAAGTAGCCGAGCCAGGGCATGAACTGCGGCTGATGGGCGGCGAGGATCATCTCATCACTCGAAGGAAAAGATCGGGTTCGATACCAAGACGTCGTTGGCGCCGCCGCGCACGACGAGCCGGTAATACGTTCTCGGCGCGTCGTCGGCTTGCGGGAAGCTGTACGAGCCCGGGATCGCCACCGTCTCCCGGGCCACGAGCTCGCCGTCTCGCACGATCTCGAGGCTGCCTTCTCCCTTTCCGCCGTCCGCGTACGCGAGCTCGACCTCCAGGTTGGGCTCCCTCGGTCCGGTCAGCGTCTCGCCGCTGCCCGCGGAGCCGCCGCGGCCGGTCAAGCGGAAGCGCTTGAGCGCGAGGGCGCGCTCCGCCACTTGGACGGAGTAAAAGCGGCCCTTGGAGAGCGCGTCGAGAACGTCCGCCGGGCGCCGCGACGCGGCGTCGACCACCATGCGCACGGAATCGATGCGCGTCTCTTCCGGCCGCCGAAAATCGAGCTCTCCGAAAGCCCAGACCGGCCTCGAGCGCGAGCCGTCGACGTAGAGCTTCAGCTCCCGGTCCCACGAGCCGCCGGGAGAGGCCGCGCCCCTCATGCCCTCTTTGAGCGCGCCGAAGCCGGTATAACCGGTCGTGCGCGACAGCGCCTCCGGGTAAGGCTGCGTGCGCGCGTCGACCCGTCCCGCGGACGCGCCTTGCTGCCAATTCGGCGCGTCCGGATGCGCCCAGACGACGAGCGCTCCGCTTTCGCGCGCCGCGTCGATGAGCCGCTGATAAGGGGACCACGGCGTCTCCCGCGCGTACGCGCTCGCCTGCTCGCGAAACGGCCAGGCGTCGGCGAGAAACACCAAGCCGAGGACGGCCAGATACGCGAATCGCATCCTGCGCGTGGCGAGCCACCCCGCCGCGCCCAGCGTCAGAGGAAGCAGAGGCCAGAAAAGGAAAGGCGCCAGACGCCCGCCCGCTGCGTTTCCCGCGACGGGCAGCCGCCGATAGGCGTCCGCGGCCTCCGGGCCGATGACGAGGATGTGCCGGTTCCAATCGTTGATCGTCAGCCGTCGCCAAGGCGCCCCGGACCAGCGATAGTACGCGGCCGCCTCGACGCCCGGGATGATCGTGAGCCTCGGGAAACGCGCGCGCAGGTCCCTGATCTTCTCGAGATACCGCTCGACGCCGAAGGAGAGGACGGAACGATCGACGACGCGCTCGCGGATCAGGCCGCGCAGCGGCCAAAGGCCGTAGCGCCAATCGGCGACGAACGTGTCCGTGGGGATCAGCACGTCGACGCCCGCGGCTTGCGCGCGAGACGCGAGGCCTTCCAGCGGCTCCGTGCCGACGTGGCTGGCGTCGCTGTGGAGATGCATGGCCACGTTGAGGGTCACCGCGCCCGCGGGGAAGCGCGCGAGCGCCGCCAGCGCGAGAGCCCACAGCGCGGCTCGATACAGCTTCGAAAGTCGCGCGGTCATGGCCTCCACGCTAAACGAGCGCTGCCCCGTCTCGTCGGGCTCGCGCATGCGGCGCGCGGCCGCCGCGCCCAGCCGCGCGCGCAGAGCCTCGTCGTCGACGAGCACGGTCAGCGCCTCGGCCAGAGCCGCCGGGTCGTCCGGAGGCACCAGCAGGCCCGTGAGCCCGTCTTGGACCACGTCCGGGATCCCGCAAACGCGGCTGGCGGCGGCCGGCAGGCCCAGGGCCTGGGCCAGCACGAGGGCCTTCCCCATCCCTTCGTTGCGCGAAGGCTGCACGTAGACTTGCATGGCCTTCATGAGCGGCACGGGATCGGCGCGGTAGCCCTCGAAGACGACGCGCCCCGAGATCCCGAGCGCCGCGGCCCGCGCCTCCAAGCTCGCGCGCTCGGGGCCGTCGCCGACGATCACGACGCGAAACGGTCGCCGGGTCTTGGGCGACGCGAGCGCCGCGGCCTCGAGCAGCACGTCGACGCCTTTGACGGGCTCCAAACGCGCCACGCAGCCGACGACGACGTCGCCGGGCTCGATCTCCAGCCCCTCCGCCGGCTCGGCCGCGCGCTCTAGGCCCACGCCGCTCGGAACGACGCTCCATTGCGCCGCCAGGCCGACGCCTCGAGCGAGGTGGTCGCGCTTTTCCCCCTCGGACAAGGCGATCAGCGAGTCGGCCGCTGAGGCGCTCGCCTTCTCGATCCAAGTAAAGAGCGCGGTCTTCCAGCGGCCGAAGTAGCCGTAAAAGACGTGGCCGTGCGGAGTGTGGATGACGACGGACGGCCCGGCCTCGAACGCGCGCAGCAGGCGCGCCGCCCAGCGGCCGAGCAGCCCGGCCTTGGAGGAATGAGTGTGCAGGATGTCGGGCCGCCAACGGCGCAACAGGCTCAAAATCTGAAAGAACGCGCGCGCGTCGCGCCAGGGCGAGAGCTCGCGGCCCAGCGCGGGAAGCACGACGACCGGCACGCCGTCGGAAGAGGCGGTGGGGAGGCTCGAGGGACCGGAGGCCACGACGGCGTCCATGCCTTCGCGCTTGGCCGCCGCGCAGGAGAGGAGCACGTTCTCCGCCGAGCCGCCGTAGTCGAGCCGCGTCACCAAATGCAGCAGCCGCGGGCGGGGCGTGAAAAGCGACTCGAGGCCCGCCGCCATCTTGTCCCAGCCGTAGCGCGCCCGCGCGAGGTCGCGCAGCTCAGCCTGCCCCAACGGCGAGGCCAGACCGCGCCGGATCGCCTCGGCGAAGGCTTCGGGCGTCGCCTCCTTCGCGACCCAGCCGGGATCGATCGGCCTGAGGACCTCCGGGATGCCGCCGATCGGCGTCCCGACGCATTTGGTGCCGCAGGCCAACGCCTCGAGCAGCACGAGACCCAGGCCCTCGAGCTTGCTCGTCGGAAGGACGAACAGATCCGCGGCTTGGTAATAGAGAGGGAGCTCGTCGTCCTCGACGCGCCCGGCCAGCCGCACCACGCCCTCGAGACCGCGCTCACGCAAGTCACGCCGGAGCTCCGCTTCCAGCGGGCCGGTGCCCACGATCTCGACGCGCAGGCCGGGATGCTCGGCGCGCAGGCGCTCGACGGCGCCGAACAGGACCTCCCAGCCCATGCGCGGGCGCAGGTTGCGGACCGTGACGAGCAAAGGCGCTCCGTCGACGCCTAGCCGCGACCGCGCTTCCTTCTTGTCACCGGGCCGGAACCGCTCGAAGTCGACGCCCGCGGAGAGCGTCACGGCGGGAAGGCGGAAGTGCCCGACGAAGTTGGCGTTCATGAAATCGCTGATCGCGGCGACGTCGAACGCGCGCGCGATCACCCGGCGCTCGATCCAGCGCCGCACCAGCCGCCCCGGCAGATGCCAGAGCCCCGGACGGTCGATCGAGAACTCCTCCGGCCACGACGAGTTGTATCTGTAGATGAACCGGGAGCCCTCGACCTCGGGGCTCGACTGCACGAGCCACGTGGCGAGCGGGCTTTGGCCGATGACGACGTCAGGGCGGAAGTCGGAAAAAATCTTCGTCAGGTCGGCGCGCGCCGACGCGGCGAGCAGCGGGAACGCGAGCGGGTTTTTATACGAGCGGCTGGCATCGAGGCGATAGACCTTGAGCCCGTCGATCACCTCCTCGCGGGCCCTCCCGCCGACGCGATCGAAGCAAAAGAGCCGGACGTCGTGGCCCCTGGCCTTGAGCTGCAAGGACTCCTGCCAGGCGCCGCGGCCGAGGCCTCCGCCGCCGGAATCGGGGAAGATCTCGTCCGAGACCATCAGGACCTTGACCGGCCGCCGGGCGCGCGGCGGCGGAGAGTCGCCGCGGAAATCCGGGACGTAGCGCTCCAGCCAGCGCTCGAGCAGCACCCAAGACCACAGCACGTCCGTCCGGTTGCGCCAGCCGGAGACGTGCTCTTGCAGGACATGCTCCATCCCGGCGCCGCGCAACAGGCCGCGGCGCTTGAGGCCCGCGATCCCCCACTGCGCGACGGGCTTGAGCTCGCCGCGAAACCAAGGTCCCAGCGGGATCATGAAGCCCTGCTTGGGCTGGGCGACGATCTCGAGCGGGACCTTGTCCTTGAGGAGGTCCTTGAGCAGCGGCTTGAGGGTCACGCCGCGGACCTGGAACTCCGGCGGCAAGCCGAGCGCGAACTCGACGAGCCTCAGGTCGCACAACGGGACGCGCAGCTCCAGGCCCACTTTCATGCTCATGCGGTCGGCGTGGGCGAGGAGATCGTCCGGCAAATAGGTCCGCAGGTCGACGGCCTGCACGCGCTTAAGGAAGTCGCCGTGGAAATGCTCGAAGGCGGCGCTGACTTGGGAATGCTGGGGCAGGGCGGCGCGCAGCGCCGGGGTCAGAAGGCTGCGCCGGTCGGTGTCGTCGAGGTGGTCGAGCCAGCCCGAGTAGACGTTCTCCGAGAGCCTCGCGTCGCTGGAAAGGAAGCGCCGGGCCCAGCCTGGAACGTTGCGGCCGGAGAATCGGCCGGGGATGATCCTTGCTCCCACGCCGATCAGCTCGCGCGCCGCCCGCGGCACGGCCTGGTAAGCAGGAAGGAGCTTGGCTCCGAGATACCGGGGGTAGCCGCCGAAGACCTCGTCGCCGCCGATGCCGGTCAGCGCCACGGTCACGCGCTGGCGCGCGAGCTGGCTGAGCCAATACGTCGGCAGCGAGGATGAGTCGGCGAGCGGCTCGTCGAACGCGTCGATCAGCGTGTCGAGGATCTCCTCGACGCTGGGTTCGATGCAGAGCTCGGTGAGCCTGAGGCCGAAGTGGCGCGCCACCACGCGCGCCTTGTCGACCTCGTTGTAGTCTTCTCCGCCCGATGAAAAATAGGCGCAGAACGCCTCGGGGGCTCGCCCCAGGCGCGAAAGCTGGTAGGCGAGCGTCGTGGAATCGATGCCTCCGCTGAGGAACAGCCCGACCAGGACCTCGGCGACGAGCTGGTCCGAGACGACGCGCTGAAGAAGCCCGTCGAGCTTGGACAGGGCCTCACTCCGGGACATGTCCCCGCCGCCGATGCGCGGCTCCCAGAAGGTCCGCGAGGAGACCTTTCCGTCCTTCCAGGTCAACGCCTCCCCCGGACCGAGCTTGCGGATGCCGCGGTAGATCGTGCGCGGCGCCGCGATGTAGAGGAACTCGAAGTATTCGCAAAGGCTCTCTAGATCGACCTCGCGCGAGACCTCCGGCGCCGCCAGCAGGGCCTTTATTTCAGAGCCGAAGTAGAGCTTGCGGCCGAGCACGGCGTAATAAAGCGGCTTGACGCCCATCGGATCGCGCGCGAGCAGAAGCGTCTTGCGGCGCGCGTCCCAAAGCGCGATGGCGAACATCCCGCTGAGGCGCTCGAGCGCCTTCTCGCCGTGCTCCTCATAAAGATGGGCGATGACCTCCGTGTCGGTGCGCGTCTTGAAGCGGTGCCCCTTCCCTTCCAACTCGCGGCGCAGCTCCTGGAAGTTGTAGATCTCGCCGTTGAAGACGACGACGACGCCGCCGTCCTCGCTGGTCACGGGCTGGGGTCCGGCCTCGAGGTCGATGATCGCGAGCCGCTGGGAGCCGAGAGAGGCCTCGTCGCCCTCGAAAAATCCCACGCCGTCCGGTCCGCGATGGCGCAGCGAGCGCGTCATCGCCTCCAAAAGCGGCCTTCGGCGCGGCCCCGCGAAGCCGGCGATCCCGCACACGGCCTTAGCTCTTCCTCAAGCCAGCAGCTCCGAGGACTCCGTCAGCTGGAACGACGCCGTCGAGCCGCTGAGCGACAGCTCGGAGTTGTGGAGCCGCAAGAGGTCCTTGATGAGCGCGAGGTCCGCGCCCGACAAGCCGCCGTCGCCGCCGCCGCCGCCTTCGACTTTGATCGCGACGTGGCCCTCTTGACCTCGTGAGAATTCCACCGTGATCTCGACGCGTCCGCCCGGGCCGGAGCCGCGGATCGCGCGGCTGACAAGAGAGCTCAAGATCAGCGACAGGGCGGCGCGATCGGCCCAGACGCGCTTAGGGGGCGACGGCACGTCGACGACGATGGTCAGCGGTCCGTTGACGGTCAGGGGCTGGAACATCTCGACGACTTCCCCGATGACGCTCCCGAGGCTGACTTTCTCGAGCCTTTCGGAAAGGCGGGCCGACTGCATCCGCGTTTCGTCGACGAACCGGCGCGAGGCCGACTTCATCTTGGCCAGGACCTGGCGCACGTCGCTCCAATTTCCCTCTCCGGCCGGGCGGCCGCGCATGAGGTCGACGGCCGTCTCGAGCACGATGACGGCGCCGGCGATCTCCCGGGCCATGAGCATCGTCATCGACGACTTGATGCGCGCCGCGGCCTCCTGCGCCTCGCGGTGGACCTCCGCCTGGCGGTCGCTGATCTTGCGCATCTCCGAGAACATCCAGACGAGCGCGCCCAAAGAGAGAGAGCGCTCGACGGTGCTGAGGGTCAAGCGAAAGGTCGTCCAATAAAGCGGGGCGTCGGTGTAATGAATCCACCCTGCTCCGAAGATGCTCGCCAAGGTGAAAAGCATCCCAAGCCCGAAGCCGCCGTACCACGCGGCGAACAGGACGGGGATGAAGTGGAACGGTATGAGCTCGATCTCCGGCCCGGCGGCGTAGTCGACATACAGAAGAAAGGCCAGGCTCGTCGTCGAAAACGAGATGATCAGCGCCGGTTTGGCTCTCTTGAGCCGCGCGTTCAGTTGGGCGAGCATGGGGTCTCCCATTGAGAATACAGCTTCTCGAAAGGCCGCGCCATCGTCATCTCACTCCCCGAAGAAAGGCGAAGAGCCGCTCGCCGATCGCTGCGGGAGCGTACCGCCCCGCGCGCTCCAAGCCTCGGCGGCGCAGGCTTTCCAACGCGGGCTCGTCCTCCAGAAGCGCCGACATCGCCGCGCGCAGCGCGTCGGGGCGAGGCTCGACGAGCTTCCCCGCGTCCCCGACCACCTCCGGAAGAGAGGCGCGGTTCGAGACCAGGACCGCGGCGCCGCAGGCCATCGCCTCCAAAGCCGGCATGCCGAAGCCCTCGAAGAGCGACGGCACGACGCAGAGGGCGCAGCCCGCGTAAAGCGCCTGCAGCTGCGCGTCCGTCGCGCGCGCGATCCAGCGCGCCTCCGGGAAGCGCGCCGCCAGGCGGCGCCGGTCCTCGTCGTCGGGCCCGGCGAGCACGAGCGGGTGCGCCGAACGGACGGCCCCTGGGAGGCCGCGATGCGCCTCCGCCAGCGC
Organism: uncultured Elusimicrobia bacterium; assembly: GCA_964600165.1. Classification (GTDB taxonomy): domain Bacteria; phylum Elusimicrobiota; class Elusimicrobia; order UBA1565; family UBA9628; genus CAZRIP01. The sequence goes on from CAZRIP010000043.1 coordinate 7,152, forward strand.
GCCGACGTTCTTGCTGGCCTTGAAGCCTCCCACGTACAAGACGAAGCCGGCTCGCAAGCCGAGCCCGGAGAGGACGGCGTCCCGGCGCGCGGGCTCGACGGGACCGAAGCCCTCCGGCACGGCGTTCGGGATGACCGTGATTCTTTCAGCGGGGATCCCGAGATGCCCGGCGATCTCTCCCTTCGAGTGCGCGGAGACGGTGAGGACGCCCGCGGCGCGCGAGGCGAGCCGCGCGGCCAGCGCCCGCTCGAGAGAGCGCGCGACGAGCCCTCCGACCTGCATGAACATCACGTCGTGGATCGTCACGACGTAGGGGCAAGGGCAACGCAAGGGGGCCTTATAGTAAGGCGAGAAGAAGAGCTCGACGCCGTCGCGCGCGAGCAGGCGCGGCAGCTCGACCTGGTCCGCGAAAGGCCACGGCGCCCGCAGGCGCCGCGCCGCGGCCCAGTCGAGACCCGCAAAGTCCGTCCGCGCGTCGCCGTAGAGCGTGAACGCGTGCTCCGTCTTCCTCGCGCGCGCGGCCGCGAGGAGCGTCCTGACGTAGCGGCCGATCCCCGTCGACGTTCCCCTCGCCAGCTCGCGCGCGTCGATTCCGATCTTCACGGCGCTCCCGCGAAGCGCTCCGGACGCTTGGTGAAGAACCAATCGTGGTGGCGCTCCTCCGGGACGAGGTTCGCGCGCGGCTCGAGCGCGCCGTCCGCGATCTTGAAGAACGAATAGCCGTGAGACTTGAGCAGAGGCTCGATGAAGGCGGCCTTCGCGGCGCCGGGCAGGAGCTCGCAGACGATGTCCGGCGCGAAAACGCGCAGGAACGCCTCGCCGTGGCGAAAGACCTCGTCTTCCGTGCCCTCGACGTCGATCTTGACGGCCGTCCTCGCGGGCGCGCCGAGCGCCGGCAACAGCGAATCGAGGCTGCGAAAGGCGATCTTGCGCCCGCCCGGGCTGTCCCAGTCGCTCGAGAAGCTCAGCGGCAGCGAGCCCGCGTCGAGCGTCTCCGGCAGCCGCACGACGGCCCCCTCCGCTCCGAGGCCGAAGTGATGGCAGACGACACGGTCCAGGACGTCGTTGCGCGCGCAGTTCCTGTAGAGGGCGACGAAGACCTCGGGCACGATCTCGAAGGCGTGGACCCGAAGGGACGGATTCGACGCGGCGGCGGCGAGCGAGAAAAGACCGGTGTTGGCGCCGATGTCTAGCGCCAGCTCCGCTTCCCGGGCTAGGCGGCAAAAGAGTTCCAGCGCGAAGCGCTCCGACGCGACGAGCCTCCGGCCCCGTCCCCAGTAGAGCTCGCGCGCGATCGAGCAGCGCATCGGGTCGAGGAGCACGAAGCGGGCGTCCCCGCTCGCGCCCGCGATCTCGGGAAGATTGACCGGGAAGCTCGAGAAGCGCGGGCCCCGGGGCAGGACGGCGCGCGCCGCCGCGTTGAGCGGCTTGAACCCGAGAAAAGCCTTCGCCCGTCTGCGGAAACCGAACCAGTTTTCGCGGCGGTAGACGTCGACGCGGCTCATAACGCTGAAGTGTGACAGGGATGCGGACCCGCGTCAACCCCCCTCTTGCGCCCCGCCCGCGGCAAGGCTATGCTAGTGCGCGTGAGGATCTGCTTCGTCTGTCACTCGGGCAGCGGAACGCTCGGCGGCGCCGAGCGCTGCACGGCGGAAGCGATCGGCGCCCTGCGCAAGCGCGGGTTCGACTGCTGGGCGGTGGTGCCCGCGCGCGGCGCGCTGTCCGACCGGCTGGAGCGCGACGGCGTCGAGACGGCGGTCGTCGGCTACACGTGGTGGGCGAGCGACGACCGAAGCCTTTGGGGCCGGTTCAAACGCCTGGCGAGGAACTTAGCCGCTTCGCTCGTCCTCGCGCGCCTCATCCGCCGCCGCGGCTGCGACCTCGTTTATACCAGCACGATCACCGTCTGCTCGGGGGCCGCGGCGGCCAAGCTGCTCGGCCTGCCTCACGTGTGGCATCTCTACGAGTTCGGCGTCGAGGACCACGGGCTTTATTTCGACCTCGGCCGCGCGTTCTCGTGCGGGCTCATCAGCCGCTGGTCCGTCGCCTGCGTCGCCGTCTCGCGCGCGATCGCCGCGCACTACGCCCCGTTCATCCCCGCGGAAAAGCTCAAGCTCGTCTATTTCGCCGTCGACCCGCCGGAAGACGACGGAGCGCCCGTCGCCGACGGCTTCAACGAGGCGGGGGCGCTCAAATGCCTGCTCGCCGGGCGCCTGCAGGAGAACAAGGGGCAGCAGGACGCCATCCGAGCCGTGGCCGAGCTCAAGAGCACGGGCCTGCGAGCCTCGCTCACGCTCGCCGGACAGGGAGACGCTCCCGACGAGGCGCGACTCAAGGACCTCGCGCGCTCGCTGGGGGTGGACGACCGCGTGAGGTTCATCGGGCAATGCCGCCGCGTCGTCGCGCTCAAGCGCTCGGCCGACGTCGTGCTCATGTGCTCGCGGCAGGAGGCGCTCGGACGCGTGAGCGTCGAGGCGATGTACGCGGCCAAGCCCGTCGTCGGCGCGCGCGGCGGCGGCACGCCCGAGCTCATCGAAGACGGCGTCAACGGCTATCTTTACGAGCCCGGCGACGCGGCGGACCTCGCGCGGGCCCTTCGCGCCGTCGCTCAAAAGCCGGAGGACGCCGCGCGGATGGGGCTCGAGTGTCGGCGCCGCGCGCTGGAACGGTTCTCGCGCGAGCGGCTGGGAACGGATCTCGCGGCGGTCGTCGAGCCGCTCGTCCGTCAGCGCGGAAGCGGCGCCAGCTCCTCGGGGTAGAGCCGCCGCGTGAAGCGGGAATAGACGTCGAACTCGTCGACGCGTTCTTTGCGATAGCCGACGCCGAGAGCGGCGAGCTTGGCGTCCACGACGGCGGCGGCGGCGGGCTGCCGCTCACGGTCGACGATCATGACGGCCCCCTCCGCGTCGCGAACGCTCTTCGTGTACGGCGGATAACGATCCGCGAAGGTCGGATCCAACAAGGTCGGGGAGACCAGCACGCGCTCGCCGGAGTAAAAGGTCACCGGATAGGCGATCCAATAATCCGCGTACGCCCGCGTCCGGCCTTCGGCTCGCAGACGAGCGGCGAGGTCCTCGTAATGGTGGACCGGCGGGCGCGCGAACGCGGCGGCCAGGCTCCAGCCGTGCAGCAGAAGCACGAGGGCTGCCGTCGCCGCGCCGGCGGCCGGCGGGACGCCCTCTGAGAGGAAAGCCGCCGCCGAGAGCGCGAAGAGCGGATAGAAAACGAAGACGAACCGGGGCGCGTCCTCGGCCACGAGGAAGGCCTGGAAGAAGACGCAGCACAACGAGCAGGCGCCGACGATCACGGCGCCAGCGCGCAGGCGCGGCTCCTTCCGCCGGGTCCAAAGCCACGCCGCGGCCGCGGCGAAGAGCGCGACGTCGGCCCATGACGTGAGCGCGGCGAGCGAGATCGGGATGTGAAGCAGCGCGCGCGGCGCGAGCGACAGCCGCCAGAGGACGCGGCGCGCGAGCAGCGCCGGCAGATGTCCCGCGGCGACGTCAGCCCGCCCGATCCCGAGAAGCCGGCCCCCGAGCCGCAGAGCCTGCGCTCCCGGATGCCGGACGTTGTAGACGATCGCGGGCGCGTAGCCGGGAAGAAACCCCGAGAGCCAAGCGAGGAGCTCGCGCCGGCCGGTCCGCTCGCCGCGCAGCCGCAGGATGACCGGCTCCGCCAAGAGAAACGGCGAGAAACCCGGAGACAGCCACGCGCCCACTCCCGAAACGAGCCCCACCGCCGCCAGCCGCCCGCGCTCGCGGCCGTCGGGGGCGGGAACGGCGAGCAGAAGCAGCGCCAAGCAGGCGAAAACGGCCATGTCGCCGTATTGATAGAACAGCATCCAAGGCAGCGCCGGGTAAGGCGGGATCAGCGCGAGCGCGAGCGCGACCGCCGCCGCGCGCGAGCCGAAGAGCCGCCGCGCGAGCTCATAGCAGAGCGCGGCGAGCGCGCAGGACCAAACCAAGCCGGGAAGCCGCCCGGCCCAGAGCGAGACTCCGAACCCCCTGAAGCAGGCGGCGGCCAAGTATTCCGACAAGGTCCCGCCGTAATGGTTGAGCCACATGTACAGCGGGAATTCCTTGAGCTCGGCGATGTGCTTGGCCATCAGGAGATAGACCGCGCCGTCGCCGTCGAAGGAGTCGGAGTGCCGCAGCTCCAGGGCGCGCGCCAGGAGACCGACCGCCCAGAGACCGGCGAAGGCCGCGCGCCTCATCGCCCGCAATGATAGAGCGCTTTCGGCCGCGCGTCAATGGGAACGGCTTACCTTCGCGCGTCGAGAATCAGGATCATGTTCTTCTGAGACGCGGAGACCCTGAAGGCCTTCCCGACGACGTTGAGAACCGGATTGGCGCCGCCGCAATCTCCGACGCTGAAGGTCATCGCGTCGCGCAAGCCGGCGCGCGACGCGGCATCCTTGAACGTTTTAGAGCAGAAATAGCGCACGTGCGCGTCGTGCGGATGCTCGACGCCGAGATAGTCCACGTGATGAAATTGGCGGCCCAGGATCCACTCGATCAGATTGCGCCAAAAATGGAGATTCGGAGTGGAAGCCACGGGCTTTCCGCCCGGCTTGAGCACGCGTCGGCATTCCCGAAGGAAGGCGACCGGGTCCATCATGTGCTCGATGATCTCGAGGGCGCTGACGGCATCGAACGTCTCGTCGGGAAACGGAAGGCGTCCCGAGGCCTCGCCGCGCGCGTAGCGCAGCCCCGCGAAGGCTCCAACAGGTCGACGCCGTGCTTCTCGATCCTCTCGTCGAGCAGCGAGAGGAATTGGCCGGGGCGCCCTCGCAAACCAGCCGCGCGCAGAGCGCGTAGCGCTCGGCCATGTAAGGCGACGTTTTCAGCCAGTCCTTGACCTGCGACCCGAACTGTTCCGGCGACGGGGTATCGGCGCTCATCGCATCATCTCGACCTTCGTATAGTGACATTTTCCACCCGTTTCTTGTCCAATCCGAGACAGGAGCTTGACGCGGCGCGGCTTTTGGTGCACACTGAGGCGTTGAGCGCGGAGATCGTACACGTCATCGAGGACCTCGGCGTCGGCGGCATGGAGCGCGCCGTCCAGAGCTTCGCCTTGCTCGCGCGCGCGGCCGGGTTTTCCCCGCGCGTGCTCTGCCTGAGGGCGGGAGGCGTCGTCGCCGACGAGCTGCGACGCGCCGGGATCCGCGTCGACGTCGCCGCGGCCCTGCCGCGCGGCGCTCTCGTGCACAGCCACGGCGCGGCGCGGGCGGCGGCGCGGGTCAAGGCGCGGCTCGCGGGCGCGCGCGGCGTGATCCATCACCTCCACGGCACGGAAGTCTTCGGCCTCAAGCAGCGGCTCTTCGAGCGCGCGCTGCCGCCGTCCCTCTATCTCGCCTGCTCGGAGTTCGTCGCGGGCGATCTGCGGCGCCAACTGGGCTCGCCGCGAGTGGAGGTCCTGCATAATCCGGTCGACGTGACGCGCTTCGACGCCTCGCCGCAGCTGCGCGCGCTCGGCCGGCGCGAGCTCGGCGCGCAAGGCGAGCGGCCCGTCGTCCTGACGGTCGGCCGGTTCGCGCCCGACAAAGGCCAGAGGTTCATGGTCGCCGCGGTTCCGGCCGTCTTGGCCCGATTTCCCGAAGCGTTGTTCGTTTTCGTCGGAGACGGCCCCGCGCGCGCGGAAGCGGAGCGGCTCGCCGCGCCGCGCCGGGAGTCTTTCCGCTTCGTCGGCGTCAAAGACGACGTGCGCCCCTATCTCGCCGCCTGCGACGTCTACGCGCAGCCGTCCGTCAACCGGGAAGGCCTGGGACTCGCGGTCTTGGAGGCGATGGCCTGCGCCAGGCCCGTCGTCGCGTCGTCGCTGCAAGGACTCGGCGAGGCCGTCGGCGACGCCGGGCGCCTCGTCGAGCCCGGGGACGCGGACCGGCTGGCGGCGGCCGTCGTCGAGCTGTTGGAGGATCCCGCGGCGCGCGCGGCTCTGGGAGCGAGAGCGCGCGAGCGCGTCGAGCGCGAGTTCTCCTCGAATTCGATCGCGGAGCGGCTGGCGTCCGTCTACCGCCGCTTCTCGGAAAGCTCCTCGTAAATCCGCTGGATCTTTTCCGCCGTCCGGCGCACCGTGTACTTCTCGATGACGAGCTTCCTGGCGTTCTCGCCGAGCGCGCGGCCGAGCTCAGGCTCGTCGAGGAGCTTCAGGATCTTTTCGGCCAGATCGTCCGGATCGCCCGCGCGGGCCAGAAGCCCCGTCTTACCCGGAATCACGACCTCGGCGTTCTGCGGAAGATCCGAGGCGACGACGGGGCGCCCGCAAGCCATAGCCTCGAGCAGGCTTCGCGAAAGGCCTTCGAGCAGCGACGGCAGCGTGAAGACGTCCATGCGGTTGAGCAACTCCGCCGTGCGCTCGCGCTCCTCCCCCCAAAAAACGACGCTCTCGGAAACGCCGAGGCGGGCCGCCTGGTCCGACATCAGGTCCCGGTAGCCTTCGTCCGCCGCCCCGACGAGCAGGAATTTGACGCCGGGACGGCGGCGCAAGACCGCCGCGGCCGCGCGGACGAGCACCGGCGTACCCTTGTTCTCCGCCAGCCGGCCGAGGTAGCCGACGACAGCCTTCGCCTCGTCGAGCTCGCCGCTCGAGACGGTCCGTTGCCGCATCGGCCTGAATTCATCGGGATCGACGCCGTTCTCGGCCGTGACCAGATTGTCGGAGCGCGGGAACGCCGCGCGCACGGCCTCGGATACGCAGACGATGCGGTCGCAGACGAGCGTGGCCAAGAGCTCTTGGAGCCGGTGGTCCCAGAGGACGCGGACGTGCCAGATGATCTTGACCTTCGTGAACGGTTTAAGGAGCGCCGCGAGCAGCACGACGACGAACTCCTCCGAATGGATGACGTCGATCTCATGCTCCCGGATGAGCCGACGGAAGAGGCGAAGAGCGCGCATGATCGCCGGCGCCTCCGCCGGCCGCAAGCGCGGCATCGGCGCGACGACGGTCGGAATCCCGGCTTTGTCCGCGAGCGCCGTGAGCTCCCCCGATTCCTGGCAGACGAGCAGCGGACGATACCGTTCGCGGTCCAGCTCGCGCAGCAGATACCATAGGCTCCTCTGCCCGCCGCGCGACATCGACGCGTAGTTCGAGAAGTAGAGGATGTTCATGCGCCGGTCACCGGCGGCGCGCGGCGGCGAAGAGCGTGAGGGCTCGATTGACGCCGGTCAGGCGGTAGAACGAGCGCGCCGGGGCGTCGACGATGAGCTTGCGCCAGTCCGCGTGATCGGGGACGTCGAGCCCGCGCTCGAGGACCTCGAAGCCGCCTTCGTCGAGATAACGCGACAGCGTCTTGACCGAGAAATGGAACAAGTGCGGCTCCTTGGTCTGCGGCGTGTAGAGCGGGTTCGGCTTGCGCTTGATGAGCCGGTAGACCAGGTCGAACCAGGTCGACTTCACGTTCGGCACGGCGAGGATTAGCAAGCCGTCCGGCCTGATCTTCTCGCGGACCTCCGCGAGCATCGCGCGCGGCGAGGGCGTGTGCTCGAGCACATGCCACATCGTCACGGCGTCATAGGCTCCGGGAGCCGCCGAAGGCCGCTCGTAGACCGGCGCGCCTTTGATCAGCGCGCGCGCCGAGGCCGAGAACTCGGTGCCGGACGCGTCGTAGCCGGCCGAGCGCGCCGCGGCCAGGAACTCCCCGCTGCCGCAGCCGACGTCGAGAAGCTTGGCGCCCGCGGGCAGACGCGGCCGGACGAGCGCCAACCGGGCGCGCCACAGGCGCGCGCGCGCGCCTCCGCCGGTCCAGCCTTCATAATAGCCCTCGCCGTAGCGGCCCTGGAGCTCCTCGGAGCTCGGTTGGGGATGGGTGGCGACCAGCCCGCAGCCCTCGCATCGGACGAGCCAAGGAGCGAACGGCCGGGCGGCCGTCCCCCCGCACAAGTCGCACCGCCAATCCATCGCCGACAGTATTGCAAATTGAAGGATTACCTACTATATAGAGGAAGCATGATCCGCGCCGAGACCGTCGCCTGCGATCTGTGCGGCTCGTCGCGCGCCGAACTCGTCTTCGAGCTGCGCCAGGACGAACTGGACTTCACCTCGCGCGTCGCGCGCTGCTCCGGCTGCGGGCTGCTCTTCACCAACCCCCGCCCGGCAGGCGACGACCTCGTCAAGATGTACCAGGCGGCCTACGGCGAGGGCCCGGAGAAAGCCGAGCGCCGGAAAAGCCGCCTACGAGGGCTCGTCGTCGACAACTTCCGGCTGCGCTCGCTGTGGCACGCTCTGGCCGGGCAATGGCTTTGCCCGTTCCTGCGCAAGGCGCGCGGCAAGGTCCTCGACGTCGGCTGCGGGACGGGCGACCTCCTCGAGGAGGCCGCCGCGCGCGGCTGCGAGGCCTATGGATTGGAGTTCAACCCGGAGTCGGTCGCGCGATGCAAGGAGCGCGGCCTGAAAGCGACCTGCGGCGACCTCGAGAGCGCCTCGCTGCCCGAGGCGTCCTTCGACACGATCGTCTTCTGGCACTCCCTCGAGCATCTTCCCTCGCCCAAGCGCGCGCTGGAGAAGGCCGCTCGCCTTCTCAAGCCCGGCGGCCGCGTCTACGTCTACCTCCCCAACGCGGGCTGCTACCTGGCGGCCTGGGCGGGACCCGCGTGGTTTCCATGGCACCTGCCGTTCCATTTCTACCACTTCACGCCCGCGACCTTGCGGCGGCTGTCGGAAGCAAGCGGCCTGCGCGTCGTCTCCCTTAGGACGGCGACGGCCGACTTCTGCGTGTCTCGCACGCTGCGCGCGCTTTCCGCCGAAAAGCCTCGCGGCGTGGCGCGCTTCCTGGCGGACCGGCTTTCCTCGTCGCTGGCGGCGCGGCTCTTGATGCTGCCGGTCCTGCGCGCGCTCGACTTCCTCATGCCCGGCCGGGGAGAGTTCATCTTCCTCGAGCTGGCGAAGGGTTAGGATGCCCCGCGTGATCGCCGTCGTGGTCGCCTATCGGGAGCCGGGGCTCCTCGCCTCGCTGCTTCAAAGCCTGAGCGCGCAGACGCGGCCCCCGGACGACGTCATCGTCGTCGACAACGGCGGGGACGCGGAAACGAGGAAGCTCTTCGACCCGCCGCGGCCGGGCGTCGAATACGTCCCGCTTCGCGAGAACGCGGGGAGCGCCGGGGGCTATCACGAGGGCGTCAAGCGCGCGCTGGCCGACGCGGACTACGTCCTGACCCTCGACGACGACGTCGCCCCGGAGCCCGGCTGCGTGGCCGCGCTGCTCGAGGGCTTCGAGCGGCTTTCCGCCTCGCGCAAAGTGGGCGCCGTGCGCGCCGTCGGCCCGCGGCACGAGGACCGCGAGCCCACGCCGCTCGACGTGGCGCCGTGGCGCGGGACGCTTTTTTCCGCCGCGGCGGCCCGCGAGGCCGGCCCGCCCGACCCGACGTTCTTCATCTACGGCGAGGACCTCGAATACTCGCTGCGCCTGCGCCGCCTGGGCTACGAATTTTTCTGGATCCCGGGCGCCGTTTGCCCGGAGCGCCGGCAAGGCAAGACCGACGACGTGTTCCTCGGCCGGCCGGCGCGGATCTATCCCTCGGCGTTCCGGCTCTATTACGCGCTGCGCAACGAGCTGCTGGTCTACCGCGCCTACGCGATGCGCGGGGCCGCGCTGCGCGTGCTGCTCTACGCGGTGAAGGTCGGGGTCTATCTCGTCGCGCGCGAAGGTTCGCGGGCCGGGCCGAAGCTGCGCGCCGTCGCCGCGGGCGTCGCCGACGGCCTGCGCGGCCGGCGAGGCAAGAACCCGGATTACCTGCCGGCGGCGTAGTACAGGAACCGGCTTTTGTCGTCCGACGACGCCTTCTCGCCCGCCTGATTGAAGACGTCGATGTTTCCCGTGAAGCCCGCCGCGCGCAGCTGCCGTTTCTGCTCCTCGACCCGGACGTAGTAAGTCATCAGCGAATAGTCGAGCTCCGGCTCGTTGATGATCGCGTAGCCGGCGGTCCGGACCTCTCGCGTCTTGAGCCAGGCGTGGCGCGCCAAGCCCTTGGCCAGGCGCCGCAAGCCCGACGCCAAGCGGCGATCAAGAGGCGGCAGCGGGATCGGCAGACGATCGTAATCCGCCATGCCGAGGTTGTGAGAGGAGAAGACGAACTCGCCTCCCGGCTTGAGCCGCCTCGCTACGGTCGCGAGGATCCTTTGGCGATCCGCGTGCGACGCGTAGTCGAGGCCGTTGAACGAAAAGACGACCAGATCGAAGGCGGCGGCCGGAAGGCCGTCGAGAGCGCGCGCGTCGCCGGTCTCGAACGCCGCCCCGGGGAACCGGCGCCGGCAAAGCGCGACCATGCCGGCCGAGTAGTCGAGGCCGCGGTAGTCGCCGTTGATCGAAAGCAGCAACGGGGTGATCCGGCCGCCGCCCACGCCGAGCTCCAGGATCTTGCCGCCGCGGCGGCGCGCGGCGACCTCGCGAAAGACGGCCGCTTCGCCGGGGCCGATCCGGGAGAAGTCGCGGTAGCGCTCGATGACCTCGGGCTCGGACCAGGCGCGCTCGTTATCGTCGGTCATCGGAGAGGCCGCAGGCGCGGATGAGCTCCGTCAGGCGATGGCGGTAGGTATGCTGGGCGAGCGCCGCCTCCCGCGCGCGGCGGCCCAGCGCGCGGCGCCCCTCGTCGTCGGAGAGCCACCGGCGCGTCAGCTCGAGCAGCTGCGCCTCGTTCTCGAACCACAGGAGCTCCCGGCCGTTTTGGAAGAGCTTCCGCACGTCCCCCTTGGCGTCGACGAGCTGGCAGGCCCCGCAGCCGAGCAGCTCGAAGACCCGGCTGTTGCAGAGCTCCTCCATCTGCGGCGCCATCGGGTTTCCCATGAAGTTGAACGCGAGTTTGCAGCCGGACGCGGCCTTGACGAAGCCTTCCGTCGACAGCGCGCTTCCCCTGACGCGGCGCCTCAGAGGGTGCCCCTCCGGAAGCGCCTCGAATCCCGGCCCCCAGATCGCGAGCTCGACGCCCAGGCCCGCCAGGGCGGTCAAGAGCGCCACGCGCTCGGGATAAGCGGTGCCGGCGAAGAACACGTCGCAACGATATCGCCGCCGATCGGCATCATCGAGCTCGACGGGCTTGTGGAGGTCCGGCAGGCAGGCGAAGGGCAGGAAAATCCCGTCCGGGTTTCCGGCGCGGCGATGGTGCTCGACGACGTCGGTGCCGCTCAAGAAGTAGCGGTCGTAATGCGGGGCCAGCTTGACGTAAACGTCGATGAGCAGCGGATAGTCCGAGGTCCAAAGCGCGGTCTTCGCGCCCGTCTCCCGGACCGCGCGGATCGTCTCCGGCTCGAGGGTGTGGCCGCCGTTGACGAGCAAAAGATGCGGCCTATAGTCCCGCGCCAGCGCGCGCAGCCGGCGATTGAGCCGAGCGCGGTCCCAGCGCTCGAGCGCCGGGAAACGGTCGCGCGCGCGCCCCGGCAGGACGAACCCTCGATAGTCGAAGAAGCGGACGTCGTGCCCCAGCTCGACGAGCCCGGCCTCGATGAAATCCGTGACGGCCCGGTAGTTCGGGTTCTTATAGCCGGCGAAGAGGACCTTCAATACCATTGACGCCCCGCGCGGTCCCATCGCTTTCGGAGCAAATCTCCGAAACAGCGAAGCGCGGCGCCGTAGCCCGCCCACGTTCCCGAGACGAACTTCCGCCAATCGGGAGAGAGCGTCCGGCCTCGGCCGGTCCTCGGGAATACGTGCGCCGCCAGCACGCGCGCCTCGGAAACGGCGACGAACGGCGCCGTCCACAGCGGATTGTTGAGCAGGCGGAAGCGCAGTTCCGTCTCGCGGTCGAGGCGGAACCAAAACCCGGGGCTTTCGCGATTGATCGACTGGCTGCGCAGATGCACGACGCGCGCCGACGGCGCGATCTTGACGCGAAAGCCGGCGCGGCGGGCGCGCAGGCAGTAGTCGATGTCCTCCATGCCGAGAAAAAATCCCTCATCGAGCAATCCGACGGTCTCGATGAGCCGACGTGTCATGAGGAAAACGGCGCCGACCGCGGCGTCCACGGCGTAAGGCTCGGCGATAGTCTTCCAGCCCGGAGTCTCCAGCAGTCCCTCGATGGACGTCGGCGTCAGGCGCTTGCCGAGCTCCTGATCCCGGCCGTCGGGATAGATCAGCCGGCAGCCGACGACGCCCGCCGCGGGATCGGCTTGCGCCGCCTTGATCATCCACTTAAGCCAATCCGGCTCGCGCGCCTCGACGTCGTTGTTGAACAGAACGACGTATTCGGGATCGTCTTCGGCGAGCGCGTTCTTGATCCCCGCGTTGCAGGCCTTCGCGAAGCCGAGGTTCGAGCCCAGAGGCAGCCAGCGGACCCACGGGAAATCCCTTTTCACGAGCGCGGCGGAACCGTCGGTCGAGCCGTTGTCCACGACGATCGTCGAGAGCCGCTCGACGCGCGTTTCGCGCAGCGCCTTCAGGCAGGTCGGAAGAAGGCTTTCGCCGTTCCAGTTCGGGATCACGACGGCGGCGCCGCTCACGCCGTCCTCCGCGCGCAATGGAGGTTCGCGTAGAATTCGGGGCGGTCCCCGGGAAAATCCGAGGAGGGCTCGAAGGGCCGCGCGACGCCGGCCCGCTCGTCGAGCAGCGTCATCGAGAAGCCGAGACCGCGCAGCCTCTCGAGGAGCGCGCGGGGATCGTGGCCGCCGAGGCGCAGGCAGCAGGGATTGAACTCGACGAACAAGACGAGCCCCGGATTGCCCTCCAGCGTCTCGCGCATGCCGTCGAGGACCTCGGGTTCGGCGCCCTCGACGTCGATCTTGACCACGTCCACCTTCGCGCCGCGCGCGACGTCGTCGACGGTGACGCAATCGACCTCAACGACGGCCTTGCGCCCGGCCATCGGGTGAGCGTAGAAGCTGTTGGAGTCCGACGAGTCGGCGAGGTTGAAAGACCTCTTTCCCGGGCGCGCGCCGGCCGCGACGCGCAGCGCGACGACGTTCGCGCGGCGGTTGAGGCCGAGGTTTTTCTCGAGCAGCGCGAAGTTCTCCGGGTCGGGCTCGAGAGCGAAGACCCGGCCCGAGGGCCCCGCGAGCCGCGAAGCCGCGAGGGCGTAGCCTCCGACGTGCGCGCCGACGTCGACGACGACGGCGCCCGGCTTGACCGCGTCCTTGAAGCGCGGGAACGTGAGCTTCTCGTAGCCCGCGACGGCGTACCAGCCGGCGTATTTCTTCGGGAGCAGCATCCGGCTTCCGTCGACCTCGACGAGCATCATCCCGTCCGAGGAGGCCGTTCGCAGGAAGAGGCCGAACGCCGCGTCATACACGGCGCGGGCCCCCTTGAAGCGGTCGCCGATCCCCGGCCAGCGGCGCGCGACGCCCTCCCTGAACGCGCAGGCCGCGCGCAGGATCGTCGAGTTGAGCTTGGCGAGCATCAGGCCGTTCCGAGCCGTCTCCCGATCCTGAGCCTCAGCTGCTCCTTGATGAAGCCGCGGTCGGCGTCGTCGAGCATGAAGACCCAGCCCGCGGCGAAAAAGACGGCCGTTCCCGCGGCGCAGGCCGCGGCCCGGCCCGCGATCGTCGCCGGCAGATGCGTCAACGCCATGAGGACGCCCAGGAAGGCGATCACCCCGAGCGTCTGCCAAAGCCGATGCTCAGCCAAGGTCTGGTACGAGATCCCGGCGAGCCGCGCGGCCGCGACGGCGAAGACGACCGTCTCGGCGACGGCGCGGACGTCGAAGGACAGCGCGGCGCCCGCCAGGCCGAAGGCCTTGATCAAGACCCATACGGCCGCCGCGTTGATCGGGAGGCAGGCGACGTACCATTTGACCACGATGTCGGGCCGCCCGGTCCCTTGAAGCAGCGCCGCGGCGATCGGCCCCAAGATCGAAAAGAGGCCGCCGAAAAGGAGGAGCCGCAAGACGGGCGCGGCGTGCGCGGCGGTCTCAGGACCGAGCCAAAGCGCGAAGAGATCGAAGGAGAACGCGGTGAGGAAGAGCACGACCGGCCCTCCGGCCAGCGTCATGTACTTGTGAGAGCGGAGGAAAAGGTCCTCGAGAAGTCCCTTGTCCCCGGCCTCGAGAGCGCTGAACGCCGGGAACAGGGTTCGGACTAGACTCTGCGGCAGGAAGAGAAGCCGCGTCATGAAGCCGAAAGGGACGGCGTAATAAGTGATGTCGGCCAGGGTCAAGTAGCGTCCGACGAGGAAGCGGTCGGTGTACATGAGCACGGGGACGACGATCCCGCTCGCCGCGAACCAGCTGCCGTAGCGCAGCAGCTTGACGACCGCGCCCCAAGAGGCGACGAGCGAGCGCCGCAGGACCGGGAACAAGCGCAGCGCGGCGACGAAATAGGCCGCCGTCATCAGCGCCCTCGCCGCGATGAGCAGGACCATGATGCCGGGAAGCCCCCAGCCGAGGACGGCCCCGGCGTACATCGCGATGGTCGACGCCGCCCCCGCGGGCACCGAGACCGCCAGGATGATGTCGAAGCGCTGCGCGGCCTCGAGCACGCCGCTCAGGCACGGAGAGATCATCATCACCGGGACCATGAGCCCCATGAGTTCGAGCGCGGCGCGCGTCTCCGTCTGCATGCCCGCCGGGATCGTCAGCCAGCGGCTCGCCAGCGCCGGCGCGGCCGCCGCGAGGACGAAGCCGCCGAGCGAGCCCAAGACGGATTGGAAGGCGACCGCCGTCCAGACGGTCTCGGGGAGCTCCTCCTCGCGGCCGCGGCCCAGGGATTCCGCCGCGAACTTGGTCATCGCCTGGGCGAAGCCGAGGTCGAGGACCGAGAAGTAGCCGACCACGACGAGAACGAGGGACAGGATGCCGTAACGCTCGGGGCCGAGGATCGTGAGAACGCGCGGCAGCGTGGCGAGCGTGATCGCCATCGGCGCCAGGCTGCCGAGCGCGTTGAGAAGCGTGTTCCTCAACACCAGCCGGCGGTCGATCTTAAGGGCCATGAGCGCGGCGCTCCCTACGCGGCCGTCGCGGCAGCGAGCTCCGGCCGGTCCGCGGGCTCGGGCTCCAGGACGTAAAGCCGGGCGATCAGCGCCATGATGAACCAGAACGGCTCCATGATGCGGACGATGATGAACGTGTTGGCGCCCAAGCTGTGGATCAGAAGCCCGACGATCGCCGTGAGCGCGCCGAGGCCGACGAAGCGGTCGAGGTCCACGACGGCGTCGTGGAAGACCCTCCACGCGCAGCGCCAGCATCTCTGGATGAGCCACAGGAAGCAGACGAGCCCCAGAAGCCCGGTCTCGCCGATGACGCGGGGATAATAGACGTCGACCATCCCGACGCCCGTGACGCCCGCGCCGACGATCGGATGCAGCGGGAACCGCTGGGTGAGGATGTAGCGCCAGCTCTGCACGCGCGCCGCGGCCGAGCCCTCCAAGGCGATGCTCGTCCCGCCGACGACGACGGTCTCTCCCGACTGGCCGGAGAAAGTATAGAGGATGCGGTCGACGACCGTCTTGCGGATTCCCGGCACGAGCGTCGCCAGGAAAAGGCCGGCGCCCACGCCGAAGACCAGCGCGAGTTGGCGCTTGCGCGTGGCGAAAAGGTGGAACAGCACCTGTCCCATGAACCCGATGTAGGAGGAGCGCGACTGGGTCAGCAGGAACGGCGTGAGCATGAAGAACATCGAGAGCAGGCAGATCCAGGACTCGGTTCCGATCGTCTGAGAGTAGCCGGCCAGGAGCATCGCGAAAACGACGAGGTAGTAGCCCCCGAACGTGTTCGCCTCGTTGTCCCTGATGGCCACCTTGGTGTTGATCGGGTCGTCGAACGGCGCGTTGAGGCGCTCGCCTTGCGACATCTCCGTGAACGCGAACGCCGTGACCGCCAGGGCCGTCATCAAGCCGTACTTCAAGTAGCGCGAGACGTCCTCGCGCGTCTGCACGATGTTGACGGTCATGAAGAACAGCATGAAATACTCGAGGTACTTGAGGACGTAGAGGGCGGGGCGCGCCGCGCTCAACAGGTCGCCGCGCATGATCGCGAAGAGCGTGGCGACGACGTAGACCGTCGCCATCGCGATGATCGGCAGGTTCAACGACGTGCGCTGCAGGAACGCCGTTCCCTTGAAGACCGCGGTGCGCGCCACCCAGGCGACGAGGATGACGCCCAGAAGGAAATCGTTGAGCTTGAAGATGACGGCGGAATGGTAGCCGACGTTCGAGATCTGCATGCCCTCGACCTTGGGCGAGAAGATCATCGAGAACACCACGATGTCGAGGCCGATCTTAGGAAACAGGAACGAGACGAACCCGATGATCAGACCGATCATGCCGGCCATCAAGTAGAGCGGCGGGAACTCCGTGACCGTGCGGCCGATGAAGACGCAGAAAAAGCCCGTGATCAGGACCAACGCCCAAAACATCAGGGCGTCCCGCGTTTCCTGCGACGAGGCCATCAGGCCTCGGTCCGCTCGTCGGACTTGGCGTAGTGCTCGTAGTCGTAATAGTAGCCGTAGCGAGGCTCCATGTCCGACGAGCGCATGTCGTTGAGCACGACGCCGATGATGTTCCCCTTCGATGCGGCTATCTGATCTTTCGCGCGCTTGAGGGCGCGCCGGGCGATCTTGCCCGCCTTATAGATCATGACCACGCCGTCGGTCTTGGCGCCGATGAGCAGCGCGTCGACGAAGAGAAGCACGGGCGGGCAGTCGAAGACGATCACGTCGAAGTGCGGCCGCAGCTCTTCGATGAGCTTGACGAGGGCGGGCGAGGAGAACATCTGCACCACGTCCGAGCCGCTCGCGGCCCAACCCGTCATGACCTTGAAATTGTCGATGCCCGAGAACGCGATCAGGCGGTCGCTGTCGTAGCCGCCGATGAGGAAATCCGGAGTCGAGTACAGGACCTCGTCCACCGTCATTTTGCCGGTCAGCGCTTCGATGAGGCCGGGCGTTCGCGGCAGGCCGAAGACCTTGTGGATGAGCGGCTGGCGGACGTCGGCTTCGATGAACAAGGTCTTCAGGCCCGCTTGCGCCGCCGCCAGGCAAAAGTTCAGCGACGTCAGCGACTTGCCCTCGGCGACGCCCGAGGACGTGAACGCCAGGACCATGGACGCCTTGTTCGGAAGGTTGTTCTGGATGTTCGCGCGCAGGCTGTGATAGACCTCGATGCTCGGCGATTTGGGCCGGTACTGGAACACGAGCTGCGAACGGAACACCTCCATCGGGAGGCGCTGGTGGCGCAGCAGCGAGGCGCGCCACTCCTTCCAACGCTTGTCGGCTCCGAAGTGCGGGATCATGCCCAAGACGGGAACGCCCAGCAAATGCTCGATATCCTCGATCGTCGAGAGCGAAATGTCGAGGTTCTCGAGCACGAAGGCGAAGAGTCCCGCCAGGAAGAGGCCCAGCGCCGACCCGATGATATAATTGACCCTCTTGTTGGGGAAGTACGGCTCCGTCGGCCGCGTCGCGCGGGTCAGGATCGTGACCCACGGCAGCTGAGAGGCGACGGTGATCTTGGCTTGTTCATACTCGCGCGAGAGCGTGATATAGGCGTCCTCGTCGACCTTGATGTCGCGCACCATCCTGTCGAGGTCGGTCTCCTCGCCCGTGGTCTGTATGAGCTTGGACCTGACGCTGGCGATCTGCTCGTCGAGCTTGATCATGTCCGGGTGCTCGGGAGTGTATTTCTTGGCCAGCTCCTTGCGCCGCAGCTGCAGCGACGCCAAGGTCTGCTGCAGGCCCCCGCCCTGGCCGACCATTTCGTTTTGCTGGATGAAGACCTTCTTGCGATCCTCCAGGTCCCGCAGCGTCTTCTCGATCTCGGCGCGGCGGTTCTCGATGTCGCCGAGCGTCGACCGGCTCTGCCGCGAGCGCTCCTCCTGGTCCTTCTCGATGAACACGTCGGCGTAAGCGTTGGCGAGATCGGCGACGGCCAAGGGATCGGTTCCCGTGGCGGTCAGGCTGATGATGTTCGAGCCGTCCGCGACGATGGCGTGCACGCCGCCCGGAAGGCTGGTGCCCGGCAAGTTCATGCGCTTGGCGACGCGCGACGAGGTATCGGCGGAGTCGAGGATGCGCAGCTCGCTCTGGAGGATCGAGCCGATGTCGAGCGCGGAATTGCGGGCGTCCGACACAGGAGGCTCGAACTTGACCGAGGCCGCCGCGCGAAAGAGAGGAGTCTGAAGATGCGTGTAAAAAGCCGTCGACAGGAACGTCGCCGTGAAGACGAGCGCGCCGCCCCATTGGCGCTTCTTGAGAATGCGCCAGTAGTCGTGAAGGCTTAGCTCGGCTTCCATGGCCTCATTGCCTGCTCAGGATCACCAGGCTCGCGACGAGGGTCGAGAGCGTCAAGTAAGGAAGGATGTTGTTGCTGATCCACGTCGACTTCTTGTTGAGATAGGTCTTCGGCACGAACACGGTGTCGCCCGGACGAAGCGCGATGTCTCGCGACGCGTCGCCGTCCAGGACCGCCTGGAAGTTGAACCGGACGCCCTTGGATTCCCCGTCCCGAAGGATCTCCAGCCGGGACGCCTTCGCCGTGTCGCCGAGTCCTCCGGCGTTCGCGACGAGCTCGAGCATCTTCATGCCGTCGCGATACTCGTAAAAGCCGGGGGAACGGATCTCGCCGATGATGGCCACGCGCCGGCCCGCGAAATGCCGGATCGCGATCGTGATCTTCGGGTTGTCGACGTACTTCGCGTAGCGGATCTCGAGCAGCTGCTCGAGCTGCTTGGCGTTGACGTCCTTGATGTCGATCGAGCCGAGCAGGGGAAGCTCGATCTTGCCGTCGGGCTGAACCGTCACCTCCCGGTTGTATTCATCCGCCGGATAGACGGTGATCGCGACGATGTCGCCGGGCGCGATCTTGGGGTTGATGCGTGCCTCGTCCTTATCGGCGGCCAGGACGGGCGCCGATAGGCCGAAAGAAAAAACGGCGAAGAGAAAGAGGGCTCTCAGGTTCATTCTCAAATCGACCTCAAATAGACGCTCGAACATAGTGTATGGTCGCTCCTCGGACTTGTCAATACTCGTTCCACTATAAGCTATAGGATTGAGATACCATTTTTTTGGAGGCTCCCGCTGGCGCTTTTTCCTCCGAAGGGCTATGCTATGGCGTGCCCGCCCTCTGCCCGCGCTGCCGCGGCGCCGACGTCGCGTTCTCGTCCAACGCCCTGAAATCCGCCGGCCGCCGCCTGACCGGCAGCAATCACCGCTTCTGCCGCGGGTGCAGGTATCGGTGGCGCGCGCGCCGAAATAGCCTCTCGGGTCCGCTGCTCGTCGCGGCGGCCGCGATCGCGGCCGGGGCGCTGGTCTGGAGAGCGGAACGCGGCCCGAAGGACGAGGTCCCGGCGGCCGGGTTCGCGGACGCCTCGGGCGCGGGGACGGGACTGTCGTTCGCGCGAGAATCTTCCTCGGCGGGCGATCGCGCGCTCGCCCGCGCCGCCGCGGCGCGTCTGGGAGATGAGCCCGCGCAGGAGCGTCGCTTCGAGGTGGTCCGGAAGGAGAACGACTTCGGCTTCGTCTCGCTGATAAGGTCGCTGATCCAGGGCCGCGACGAGGCGGAGCTGCGCGCCATGAGCAAGATGAGCAAGAAGCAGCTCTGGGACCGGTACGGCCGCTACTTCGCCTCGAAGGAGGACGCCAAAGCCGCATACGAGGAGGCGCGCAAGCGGCAGGCCGTCTACGAAGAGGCGCGCAAGCGCCTGGACGACGGGACGCGCGGCGAATGAGAAGCTGCGAAATCATTGCCTGACCGTCGTGAGTTTGTTATCCTTCGGCTATGAGCGCCGTCTACCTCCGCAGCCCTGATTTCGTCCAACGCGAGGTCGCGGGCGAGTGCCTCCTCGTGCCGATCCGGCGCGGCGCCGGCGCCCCGAACAGCATCTACGTGCTCAATGAGAC
>CAZRIP010000044.1:0-26621 GCA_964600165.1 uncultured Elusimicrobia bacterium
CTCGTTCACGCTAGTCGCGCGGCACGAGGACGATCTCGATGCGGCGGTTCTGCGCGCGGCCCTCCGGCGTGTCGTTGGAGGTCTTCGGGCGGAACTCTCCGTAGCCCGCGGCGACCAGGCGGCTCGGGTCGACCTTCGCGTGGTCCTGGAGGTAGCGGGCCACCGCGGTCGCGCGAGCGGTCGAGAGCTCCCAGTTCGTCGCGTACTTGCCCTGGAGCGCGCCGCTGATCGGCTTGTTGTCGGTGTGGCCCTCGATGCGGATGTCCTTGTCCGCGATCCCGTTGAGCGCGGCGCCGACCTTGTCGAGCACTTTCTGGCCGTCGCCCTTGATCTCGGCCTTGCCGGAGTCGAAGAGGATCTGGTCGACCATGTTGAGCGTCAGCTTGCCCTTGAGCTGCGTGATTTGCACCTGGCCGGCGGCGATCTGGTCTTTCAAGCCCGACGTCATGTCCTCGTAGCTTTTCTTGACCTGCGCGAGCTCGTCGTCCTTGGCCTTCTGGAGCGCCTGCGCGGTGGCTTGCGCCGCCGAGACCTGTCCCTGAAGCTCGCCGATCTTGGCGTCGGCGGCCGTCAGCTGGGTCTTCACGTCGTCTCGGTCTTTTATGAGAGAAGAAACCTTCTGCGACAGCTGGGTCTTGTTGGCGTCGAGGCTGCTCTTGAGGTCGGAGTTCGATTTCTCGAGATTGTCCTTCGTCGCTTGGAGGCCGGTGAGCTGATCGTTGTCGCTCTTGAGCTTGGAGGTCAGATCGTCGGCGTTTTTCTTGGCCGCGTCGAGGTCCTTGGTCAGCTGCGCGACCTTGGCCTCGGCGGCGTCGGCGCGGGTTTTCTGCGCGTCGGCCTCGGCCTGCTTGGCCTTGAAGGTCCCGGTGGAGACGCAGCCGGAAAGAAGCGCGGCGATGAGGCAGAGCTGGGCGGTCTTTTTCATGCCTCGATTTTAGGAAATCAGTCGAGCGAGCGCCACAAGTACCAGGACGCGACCGTGCGGTAAGGCGCCCACGCCCTGGCGTGGCGGTCGACGGCGTCGGCCGGAGGCAGCCGGCCGCTCTTTCGGAAGTGTACGCCGAAGGCCTTGCGGATGCCGAAGTCCGCGGAAGGCATCACGTCCGGCCGGCCGAGCCGGAACATCAGGAACATCTGCGCGGTCCACACGCCGACGCCGCGCACCCGCGTCAGGCGCTCGATGATCTCCTGATCGGCCAGGGGCTCCAAGTCCTTGCGGCGGGGCACGACGCCGCGCGCGCATTTCTCCGCGAGGTCGCGCATGGCCGCGAGCTTGTTGGCGGAGAGTCCCGCGGCGCGAAGGTCGGCGTCGCCGATCCTCGAGAAATGCTCGGGCCGCACCGCTTTGCCGCCGAAGCACTTGATCACGCGCGCGTGGATCGTCGAGGCCGCTTTCCCGTTGAGCTGCTGGTACGTGATCGCTTGGAGGATCGCCTCGAAGGTGTCTTGCGGATGGGCGAGCGCGCGGCAGGGGCCGACGCCCTCGATGACCTTGCGCAGGACCGGGTCGGCTTCCTTGAGACGGCGCACCGCGGCGCGCGCGAACGGAAGAGGCGTGGGCTCCGGCATCTTTCGATTCTATCGGATTATTACGCCAGCGTCATCCGTTCGGCGTCGACGCTGCGGGTCCGAGGAGCTAAGCTCTTCGTGATGAGAGGAGGAGCTTCATGAACAGAAGCAAGACCTTCCGGCTGGCCGCGGCATTCGCGGCCGCCTCGCTCGTTTCCGCGGCCCGCGCCCACGTCCGGGCCGACGCCGGAGTCGACGGCCCGCCGCAGTCCTTCCAGATGTCGCTTGGCCATTTCCATTTCGAGCACGGCTTCGATCTCGGCCCTCCGGGGTCGTCCGTCGGCGCGGCCGATCCGACGCCGCTGCCCGCGCGCGGCGAGGACCCGGCGGAGCCGCAGTTCGCGCCGGGGCTTCATTACAGCGGCTGGCGGCTGCCTGCGGAGCGGCTGCGCGTGGCGAGGGGCCGCGGCCGGCGCGCGGCGTCGCGGCGCAAGGCGCCGCCCGTCGAGCTTGCTCCGGCCGCCGAGCCGGGCTATTGGGACCGGGTGATCCTCTGGGCCGAGGCCGCGCGCACGTCGCTCGCGCAATTCGCGCGCGAGCTCGGCTGGCTGCCCGTGGAGCCGATCCCGGAGCCTTCGGCCCCCAAGCTCGCCGACGCCGCGAGGCGGCCAAGGATATGAGGCAAGTTTGCTACGATCGGGCCGGATGGACCTTCCTTTCGGCGTCGGGCCGAGCGGACCCGCGCTCGATCTGCTGGAGACGATCGACGACCTCGTCGCGCTCGCGACCCTGGACGGCAAGCTCCTCTACGTCAACCGAGCGTTTCGCGACAAGCTGGGCTACGCCGAGGACGAGATCGCGTCGCTGAGCTCTTATCGGGTCCTGCACCCGCGCCACGAGGCCGACGTCAAGGAGACCAACGCCAAGCTCATGGCGGGGGAGGACTTGGTGCGCGTCGAGCGCACGCTGCTCGCCAAAGACGGGCGCGAGATGCAGGTCGAAGGCTCGATCTCGTGCCGGTTCAAGGACGGCAAGCCGTGGTATGTCCGCGCGATCTTCCACGACATCACGGCCCGCAAGGAAGCCGAGCGGATGAAAGACGAGCTGGTCCAAATGGCCAGCCACGAGCTGCGCAATCCGTTGATGGCCGTTCAAACCTCCCTTCAAATGGCGCGCGAGGACTTGGCCGAGCCGTCGTTCGCGCGGCCCGCGCGGATGATCGAGCTCGCGCTCAACAACAGCCACCGCATGCTCGATCTCGTGACGACGTATCTGGACCTCGCCAAGCTCGAGTCCGGAGGCGACCAGCTCAAGAGCAAGGAGCTCGACGCGCGCGCGTTCATTTCTCGGGTCATCGAGCTCAACCAGCCGCTCGGCGCGCGCGCGGGCGTTTCCATCGAACAGGACGCTGGGCCGTCCGGCGCGAAGATCGTCGGCGACGAGGACCGCCTCGCCCAGGTGCTGACGAACCTGATCTCGAACGCCGTCAAGTTCTCGAAGCCCGGCGGCGTCGTGAGCGTGTCCGCGTCGGCGGAGGGAGGCTTCACGCGCGTGTCCGTCGCGGATCGCGGCGACGGCATCCCCGAGGATTTTCGCGACAAGATCTTCGGCAAGTTCGCGCAGGCGGAGGGCCATCGGCGCGGGGGGACCGGGCTCGGCTTGGCGATCTCGAGGACGATCGTCGAGCGGCACGGCGGCAAGATCGGCTTCGAGAGCGAGACCGGCGTCGGAACGACGTTCTGGTTCGAGCTCCCTACCGCTTCTTGAGCTTGGAGGCTGCTAGTTCGTGGAGTGAGCCGAGGCAGGGACGGAGAGCTCGGGCTGGCGAAGAGCTTGCCAGGCTCCCGTTCGCTTTCCCGCGAAAAAATAATTCTGGGTCTCGGTCCAGAGACCCATGACGAAGTTCAAAGGATTTAAGCTGTCGGTGTTGAACCCGGGTGGGAAAAACAGGACCCTGCCGGTATCGCGCGAGATCATGAGCAGCGGGCCGTCGGCGGCTTTGCGTTGGGGCACGGTAGCGCCTTTAAGATACAGCTGAAGGAAGTCGCCGTCGGCCCCTGCCAAGTAGGTCTGCGAAGTAGCGCGAAGGTCGGAGAGCGCCATTTGGAGCGGCTTCGAGCCGAAAGTTCGCCGGATTAAGCTGCCGATCGGGAAAAATCCAGGGTCGTAGCGCAAGATGAAATCTTTCATTGGCATGTCGCCGTCCGCGTAAGGGCCGTGCTGGACGCCTAGAGATAAGCCCGGCCGCGCGAGCGTGAACGAGATCGTCTCGGCTTTTTTGTCGTAAGCCGCGCGGTCATTTTGAATCCTGACGCGCTCGAGCCCGTAGCGAGCGGAATCACGCAAGATGTCGCGCTGCTTGCGCAGCTCCTTTTCGGTCGGCCTGGACGCCGGCTGGGGCCGGATGTCCTCGGCTTTCACGACTTCGACCTCTTTCGAGTCGCCAAAAGCTTGCGCCGCATTCTTGAGCGATTGCGTAACGGCATGCTCCATCCAGATGTTGCGCTCGCCGTCGAGGCGCGCGTCTACGGCCTGACGCGTGGCGTACATTTCCGGGAGGTAAGGACGCAATTGGCGCAGCTTCCAAGACTCCGCGGCCGCCGCTTCCGGGTCCTCGTCCATGCGCGCCAAGTAGGCGGCGACGCGCCTTGCGTACTCCTGCTGCTGCGCCGGATTCGAAGCAGCCGTCGCCTGAGCGCGAAACGCGTCGTCCAAGGCAAGCACGCTCTCGCAGTGCGCGGAAATCGAGCCGGGATCGTTATCGAGGACCCCCAGGATTTGCATTTGAATTCCCGGCCTCGCTGAGAGAAAAGCCGGCATCAAAAGCTGAGTGAGGCTCAATCCCGGGTCTAATTGCGCGGCTCGCGGCGATGATGCCAGAGCCCCAAGCGCGAGAAGAGCGGGGAATAAGATGAACGCGGCTCGCTTCATCTTGGTAAGTATAGCCGTTCCGGCGCCCTCGTCAGGGGCCCTTTGGCCATGTGCCTGGGCCCTTTGGGTTCGACCTGCCTACCGCTTCTTGAGCTCGACGGCGTAGGCGCTCGTGGAGAGCGCCGCCAATCGGAATTTCTTGCTGCGCAGGATCATCGCGGCCAGCTCGTCTCCCGGGATCGACTCGGTGGTGACGCGGATCTCGGCCCGGCCGTCCCCGTAATCCGAAAGCACGGCGTCCTCGACGCCGGGGTTGAGCCGTATGTCGTCGGCGAGCTTTCGCACCTCCTCGAGGCTTTCGACGCCTTGGATGCGCACCGCCACGCCGAGCTGGGACTTGAGCAGCGGCACGGCTTCCTTGGCCAGCGCCTCGCCGGCCAGGCTTCCCGCGAGCTCGAGCGCCTTGCCGATCGCCGCGTCATAGACGACGTCGACGGCGGAAGCCTCTTGGCTCCTCGAGAGCAGGACCTCTCCGGTCCTCGACTTGCGGACCTCCAGGCTCAGGCGCGCGCGCGCCGAGCGCAGGCCCCCGAGGCGCTCGTCGACGACCGGGTTGACGGACGCGTCGCCGTCGACGAGCAGGTCGTCGCCGCCGGCTTGGGCGCCGTCGACGACGAGCAGTCCCTTGGAGAGGAGCGCCCGGCGCAGGCCCTTCGCCGCGGGCTCGCCGAAGCCCGGCTCCGGCCGCAGCGTCACGCGCACGCGCGGGTCGCCGGGCGGCGCGGGCGGCTTCTCCAGGCCGAGCCGCTTGAGATCGTCGCCGATCTTCTGGTAGAGCACGAGCGCCTTGATCTTGGTCTTCAGGAAGCCGTCTTCACGCCGCTCGCCGAGGACCTTATAACGCCGGATGTAGCCGTCGACGTTGGCGAGGATGCGCTCGTCGATGCTGACGGTTTGGTCGACGCGGGTCTTGGCGGAGATGAAGACGCCGACGACGAGCTCGACGGCTTTCTTCTGCGCGTCGGCGAGCGAGCGGCGCTTCGTGCCCAGCGGATCGGCGGCGTCGAGCGGCGCCCAGCCCTCGGCCTCGATGACCTCGCCGCGCTCCCCGGGCGCCGGCTTCCAGGGATTGTGCGCGCAGCCGGCCGCCGCCAGGACGGACGCGAGCCAGAGCGCCCGCCCCGCGCCTCTCACTTAAATTTGACCCCCATGAGCTGCTCGAGGCGGCTCTTGGGCAGCCGCACGGTGACGACGCAGCCGTTGTCGTTCGTGTACTCGCTCTTGACGATCTCGGCCCCGGCGATGACGGCCTTGATCTTGCTCTCCAGATTGGAGTCGGTCTCGATCGAGCGCTCGACGGTGACGCCGCCCTCGATCTCGACGCCCTTGACCATCGAGAGCATCTCGTATTGCGCCTTGACGATCGCCGCGTCGCGCGAGAGGGCCTTGCGCTGCGTGTCCGTCGGGATCGCCGGGTCGGCGGAGCCGATGCCGATGGCCTCGAAGTAGCTTCCCTTATCGGGCGCTTGGTTGATCGTCTTTTCCACGGCGCCGCTCTTGACGCGAGTCTGCGGCCCGCCGCAGCCCGCCGCCAAGAACGCCAAAGCCAACGTCCAACGGCCGACTTTCGATTGTCGCGTGATCATTGGTCACCCCTCGAGCCTGAGACGGCGGTCATATTTTCTTTGTGTCGCGTCAACGACGGATCTTCTGCTTGAACTGGACCGAGGCGAGCACGCGGTCGGTTTCGACGTCGACGAGCCGCGCGCTCGTTTGATCGAGGTAAGAGCTTTCGCCTTCTTGAAAACGGGAGAAGCTCACGAAAAGAAGGTCGGAGGCGCCGACGAGCTTGCCGAGCTGCTTGGCCGTCTCGGGCGAGACGGCTCCGGTCATCTGAAAATTGAGCTCCTTGAGGACTTGGGCCGTCTTGTCGCGGTCGGCGACGCTGTAGTTGCCGCAGCGCAGGAGATTCTTGTCGAGGAGGAGGCTCTCGAAATTCGTCTCGAGCGAGGCTTTCATCCCCTGACGCCAGGCCTCGAGGGCCTGCGCGCTGTCGAAGAACTCGGGCCGCGCGTTGCCGATCTCGGAGACGATGACGGCCACCGAGACGCCGCGTCCCGACACGATGTCGTCCGAAAGCGCGGCGTAGAGCTCGTCGTTGGGATAGACGTCCCTGACGGCGGGGGCGGCCTTGACGGTCAAGCGGCGTCCGCCGCGCTTGACGTCGAGCTCGAGCTTTTTTTCGCCGGAGCGGATGTCCCAAAGAAGCCTGCGGCGATTCTCGGACTGCGAAAGGGCGGCGCCGCCGTAGCTCGTCACCACGTCGCCGTCCTTGAGGCCGGCCTTGGCCGCGGGCGAGCCGTGATGGACGTGGCGGATCTCCACGCCGTCGTCGCTCGGGCACAGCCCCGCGCCGAGAAAGCCGGCGCGGCCGACCGGCTTCTGGACCTCGGACGAGGCGCAGGCGGCCAGCAGCGCGGCCAGGACCAGCGGCGCGGCGCGAGTCTCAATTGCCATCTTGGAAAGGGGGCTGGGTGGGCGGCAGGTCGCCGCCGGGCGCGTCGAAGCCCGGCGGGCCCGGCGTCCCGTAGGACGGCGGCGACGGCGGCGCGCTTACCTGCGCCGCTCCGTTGACGACGTTGCCGTCCTTGTCGAGCGTGACGCGCGCGACATGGCCGCTCTCGTCTTGGATCGACAAGACGATCTGGAGCGGCTGGCCCTTGGCCGTGTCGGAGTACTCGACTTGCGTCACGCCCTTGCCGAGGAACTTGATGAGCTCGGGGTGGCCGCCGCTCGAGTCGTAGAGATACGCGTTGAGATCGGAGCCCTCGACTTGGACCAGGCGCGAGTTGTCCTTGCTGTAGAAGAACTCCGGCATGCTCGAGACGACGAGCGAGCCGCCGTCCGGCGCCTTGTCGTCGGCGGACGCGCCCGGCGCCGAGGGAGGGGAGTTCGGCACGAGCACGATGCCGTTGGGCGTCGGCGCGTACTGATAATACGCGCCGTCGATGAAGACGAAATAGCTCCCCGCCGTCGCCGAGTACCACCACCAGTGGCCGCGCCAGTACGAGAGCCAGCGCCCGGCGCCGGGCTCGCGCCACCAGTAGCCGCCCTTGTAGGCGACCGTCCAGTAGTAGCTCTTGCCTTGGCCGAAGCCGAACCAGTGCCGGTCGTGCTTTTGGTCGTACCAGTGCGCGTAGCGCACGCCGTCGCCGTTGTACTCGTGGACTTTGCCGTCGAGGTCGGTCCTGGAGTCCATCGCTCTCGGCGCGCTCTTGAGGAAAGCGGGATTGTCGATGGTGGCGTGGACGAGATCGGCGTTGCGCGACAAGTCGCGCACGGGCTGGGAGCGGCGATCTTCGCGGCGAGCCGGCGGCTGCGCCTGCTGTTTCGACTCGGCGCGGCGCGCGGGAGCGGGCGCCGGAGCCGTCTGTCTCGGCTGGAAGCTGCGTCGAGAACCCGGCCACCGAGTACCGTGCGGCAGCGGGGCGACCCGGCCGCGATAGGTCGGCATCTGAGGCGGGCTATGGCTCGGCGTCCTGCCGGTCGCAGACGAGCCGCGATCCAAGCGGCGCGCGGCGAAGGCCGGCGCGGCGACGGCGGCGAGAGACAGCAAGACGGCGAAAAGGCCCCGGCGAGAGTTCACTCCCTTGAGTGTGCCCCCAAATGAGGCGGGCGTCAAGACCGCGGCCGTTAAATCAGCAGCCGCAGGATCTTGAGCCGCCCGTCCTGGACGTAAGAGTGCAGCCAGGATGAGCGGTTGCCGCGCATGAGGGCGAGCGCGCGCTCGAGGGAGCCGCGCGACGCGCGCATGAGCGGGGCGGCCCCGGCCCGAAGCTTGGCCGCGATCTCGCCCGCTCCGTTTCCGTCGCCCAGGGCTTTGCGCGCGAGCGCGAGGTTGAGCCAGGCCCCGAGGCGGCGGGGCGAGGCCGCGACGCTGAGCTCGAGCTCCGCGCGCGCTTCCTCGAGGCGGCCGAGCCTCCGGAGCGCCTCGCCGCGCCAGCAGCGCATGACGACCTCGCTCGCGCCGTTCTTCGCCGCCAGGTCGAGCTCGCGCAGCGCGAGCTCGGGCTCGCGGGTCATCACCGCGACGCCCGCGAGGCCGACGTGGGTCCAGCGCAGCGCGGGGTCGACGGCGAGCGAGCGCTCGAATTCTTCGCGCGCCGCGCCGTAGCGGCCGAGCCACGCCAGGACTTCTCCTCGATGCGAGTGCCAGTACGCGCGCTCGACGCCGGTCTTCATCTCGGGCTCGATCCGATCGAGCTCGGCGAAGACGGCGGCGACCCCCCGGGTCGCGGCGAGCGCCTGAACGGCCTTGAGCCGCGTGACGTGATCCTCGAATCCCGTCTTGCCGCCGACGCCCTTGAGCGCGCGCAGGGCTTTCTCGAGCGCGGCGGCGGAGCGGCCTCGCAGGCCGGGCGCGAGCTTGCGGATCTGCTCGTAATCGCCCGGCGGCACCGGGACGCCCAGCGCCAGCTTGGCGAGCGCGCGGTTGAGGTGGCCGCGCAGGCTGTAGGCCCATTCCTTTAGGCCCTGATCGAGCGTCTCGAGGGCCTCGCGATTTCTTCCCAGGCGGCGCAGCGCCTCGCCGCGCCAAAGCGCGGCCTCCACGTCCCGCGGCTCGAGCTTCAGCGCGCGGTCGAGGTCCGCGAGCGCGGCCGCGGGATCGCCGAGCAGTAGTCGCGCCGCGCCGCGGATCGCCGGACGCTCGCCGGCTTGCGCGAGCGCCTCGGCGTAGCGCCCGGCCTCGAGGTGATCGCGCGCGGCGTCGCGCGTCCGGCCGGCCGAGGCGCGGGCGGCCGAGAGGAAGAGACGGATATTCTCGTCGGCGGGGCGCCGGCGCGCGGCTTCCTCGAACAGCGCGATCGCGCCCTCGAAGTCGCCGCGGTTGTAGAGCTCGACGCCCCGCGCCGCCGCCGCGCCTTCGGCGCGCTTAGGCGAGCTCCGAGAGCGACTCATCCAGGATCTCGAGGCCTTTGTCGACGTCGTAAGCCGTCAGCACGAGCGGCGGCGCCACGCGGATCACGGACTTTCCGCAGGAGAGGAGGAGAAGGCCTTTCGAGAACGCCTTGAGCTCGAGCGCGTGCGTCAGCTCCGTGGCGGGCTCCTTGGTCTTGCGGTCCTTGACGAACTCGACGCCGATCATGAGGCCGACGCCGCGCACGTCGCCGATGCACTCGTGTTTCTGCTGGAGCTTCTTCAATCCCGTGATCAGCCGGTCGCCCATCTTGCGCGCGTTGTCGGCGAGCTCGTTTTCGACCAAGTCGAGCGTGGCGAGCGCGGCCGCGCAGCCGACGGGGTTGCCGCCGAAAGTCGAGCCGTGCGTGCCCTGCTTCCACGTCATGATCTTCTCTTTGGCGACGATGGCGCCGATCGGCATGCCGGAGCCCAGGCCCTTCGCGGTGAGGAGAATGTCGGGGGTGACGCCGAAATAATCGGCGGCCCACATCTTGCCGGTGCGTCCGACGCCGGTCTGGATCTCGTCGAAGACGAGCAGGATGCCGTTTTCGTCGCAGATCCTGCGCCAGGCCTGCAGGAACTCCTTGCGCGGCATCACGTAGCCGCCCTCGCCTTGGAAGGGCTCGATGAAGACGGCGGCGATCTCCTTGGCCCCGATCTCGCGCTCGAACAGGCGCTTGGCGGCGGCGATGCCGTCGATGCCGGCGTAAGGATAGTCGTAGGGGAGATGATAGACGTCGGGCAAGAACGGGCCGAAGCCGTTCTTGTATTTGGCCTTGCTTTGCGTGAGCGTCAGCGCCGCGTAGGTGCGGCCGTGGAACGCGCCGTCGAAGGCGATGAGGGCGTGGCGGTCGGTGGAGTAGCGCGCCAGCTTGACGGCGCCCTCGACGGCCTCGGCGCCGGAGTTCGACAGGAACACGCGCCACTTCTCCTTCGCGCCGCCGGGAGCGAGCTTCGACAGCCGCTCGCACAGCTTGGCCATCGGATCGTAGTAGAAGTCCGTGCCGCAGATGTGGAAGAACTTGCCGGCCTGCTCCTGCACGGCGGCGACGACCTTCGGATGATTGTAGCCCGTCGAGGAGACGGCGATGCCGGCCATCCAGTCGATGTAGCGGTTGCCGTCGACGTCCTCGACCATCGCGCCCATGCCGCCGGCCATCACCAGCGGGTACTCCTTGATGTAGGACGGGGAGGCGTACTCCTTGTCCAGCGCGATCGTCTTCTGCGCCTTCGGCCCGGGCGGGGGGACGACGATTCGGGGATAGTCGGCGGTCTTCTTTTCGGGAGCGGTTTTTATCGGCATCGTTCTACTCCATGATGGTGCGGCTCTGCTCGCGCATGAACTGCGCGACGTAATAGGGGCCGCAGCCGCCCTTGCCGGTCGCGCCCGAGCCCTTCCAGCCGCAGAAGCTCTGCACGCCGGGCCAGGCGCCGGTCGTGGCGCCCGTCTTGCGGTTCGCGTAAAGCACGCCGGCCTCGATCGCGTCGAAGAACTTCTCGATCTCGGCCTTGTCCTTCGTGAAGATCCCCGCCGTCAGGCCGTAGTCGGCCTTGTTCGCCTCGCCGATCGCTTGATCGAGCCCGTCGACGGCGCCGATCACCACGAAGGGCACGAACAGCTCCTTGCGGTAGAGCTCGTGCGACAAGTCGTCGATCCGCGCGATCGCCGGCGCGACGAAGTGGCCCTTGCCCAGCGCGCCGTTCTTGAGCCGTTCGCCGCCCAGCAAGACCTTGCCGGCCTTCTTCGCCGACTTCACCGCGTCCTCGTAGCGCTTGACCGAGGCCTCGCTGATGACGGGGCCGAGGTAAATGTCTTTTTCGGAGGGATCTCCGATCTTGAGCGCCTTCGATTTCTCGACGAGCTTGGCCGTGAAGGCCTCGGCGACGCTCTTGTCGACGTAGACGCGCGAGCAGGCCGAGCACTTCTGGCCCTGCAGGCCGAACGCGCTCCTCATCACGCCTTCCGCGGCCACGTCCAGATCGGCCGACGCGCAAACGACGGCCGCGTTCTTGCCGCCGCCTTCCATCAGCACGGGACGCGGGTAGCGCTTGGGGAACTCCTTGACGAACTTGAGGCCCACCTCGCGCGAGCCGGTGAAGACGATCCCATCGATGTCCTCGCGGTTCCAGAAATCCAGGCCGACGTCCTCTAGGCGCGCGGGAACAAAATTGAACAGGCCCTTCGGCAGGCCGGCCTTCTCGTAGACTTCGGCGAGCAGCAGTCCCGTCCAGGGCGCGAGGGGCGAAGGCTTGTAGACGATGGAGTTGCCGGCCATGAGCGCGGCCGCCGTCATGCCCGTAGAGAGCGCCATCGGGAAGTTGAACGGGGCGATGCAGAGGAACACTCCGTAGGGCCGCAGCACGTCGGCCGTGTTCTCGTTGGGCATGAGCTTGCCCAGCGGACGCTTGAAGCCGTTGGATTCCTCCATCGTCTGCGTGTAATAGTCGATTAAGTCGGCCGATTCCTCGGCGTCGCCCATCGCCTCCATGCGGTTCTTGCCCACTTCCAGGCTCATGACGGCGCCGAGCTCCCATTTGCGGCGGCGGATCTCCGCCGACGCCTGTCGCATGACGGTCAAGCGCTGCTGCCAGGGCGTCGCGGCCCAGGCTTTTTGAGCGGCGCGCGCGGCGGCGACGGCGAGGCCGAACTCCTTCGTCGTGGCGCAGGAGAAGGAGCCAAGCTCGGCTCCGTCGATCGGCGAGCGCGCGACGAGCGGCGCGAGCTTCGTCGTCACGGCTCGGCCGTCGATGGAGAGCGAGTGGCTTTTGCCGGAGCTTTTGCGCGCCCAGGCCAGGGCGTCGTCGAAGAGCTTGTGGAACTGCGTCATGTCGGCGTTGACGGCCGAGTACGTGACTTTGAATTCTTTCGTCGCGGCGGCGCTGGTCATTTGATGCCTCCGGGCACGGAAATTCGGTCGACGGTCTTCTTGAGCGCGGCTTCGAAGCGTTTGACGAGCTCGTCGAGCTCGCGGTCCGAGATCACGAACGGCGGCGCGAGCATCGCGAGGTCGCCGTCGGTGCCGTCCGCCTGGCCGACGTTGGGCCAGACGATCAAGCCCGCGTCCTGCGCGTCGCGCGTGAACGCCTCCGCGAACTTGGCGGAGCGCGGGAAAGGCTTCTTCGTCTTCTTGTCGGAAACGAACTCGACGCCGGCCAAGAGGCCGATGCCGCGCACGTCGCCGACGCCGGGAAGGGCGATGAGGGGGGCCAGCTTCTTTTCCAATAAACGGCCCATGCGTTCGCAGCGCGCGACGAGCCCGTGGTTCTTGATGTAGGAGACGGCGGCCAGGCCGGCGGCGCAGATCGACGGCGCGTGCGAGAAAGTTTGCGCGTGCTTGAAGGCGCCGGAGCCGCGCGCGATCGGATCGAGGATCTCCGTTGAGGTGATGACCGCGGAAAGCGGGAGGTAGCCGCCCGAGATGCCCTTTCCCATGGTGATGATGTCCGGGCGCACGCCCTCGTAGTGCTGGATGCCGAGCCACTTACCGGTACGCCCCGCGCCGCAGAGGACCTCGTCGGCGATGAACAGCACGTCGTGCTCGTCGCAGAGCGCGCGGATCGTCTTGTAATAGTCCGAGCGCGGCACGGAAGCGCCCGTCGACGAGCCGCCGATCGGCTCGGCGATGAAGGCCGCGACGTTCTCCCCGCCGAGGCGCGCGAGCGCGGCTTCGAGCGCGCGCCCGGAGCAGGCGGGGCAGCGCGCGTCGCCGCCGCAGCCGCAGCGGTACTCGTAGGGCGCGGGGATCATCTCGACGTCGACGAGCCAATCGCCGTAAAGTTTTTTATAGTGCGCGCGCGCCGACGCGGAAAGCGCGAGCAGCGTGTTGCCGTGGTAGCCCGGCGTGCGCGCGATGATCCGCGTCTTCTTCGGCTTTCCGGCCTCGACCCAGTAGTGCCGCGCGAGCTTGAGCGCGGCCTCGACGGCTTCGGAGCCCGAGGAAAGGAAATACGCCTTGTCGAGGCCCTTCGGCGAGAGCTTGGCGAGCTCCTCCGCCAGGCGCTCGGCGGGCTCGGACGTGAAAGCGGTGCCGTTGACGTAGGCGACCTTCCCCATCTGCTCGGCGACGGCGCGGCCGATCTCGGGCACGCCGTGGCCGATGTTGCAGGCGAAGGCGCCGCCGGCGGCGTCGAGGTATTTTTTCCCGGAAGCGTCTTCTAACCAGCAGCCCTCGCCCTTGAGGACGCGCGGAAGGGTCTTGTCGAGCGCGCGGTAGAACACCGGGCTCTCGGGATAGCGGTCGGCGCGGATCACATCGATATTTTAGGAAATATTCACTTGCTCGGAACGGGGATGACCCACAAGCGCCGGCCTTTGAGCGCCACTTCGAAGCCGTCCTTGAAGCGCGGCAGGCTCGTGATCTTGCCGCCGAGCTTGCCGAGGTCCGGAATGGGATCGTTCTCCCGGCACGTCAGCAGGCGCTTGTAGATCCCTTCGTCTCCTGTGAGGAAGATCGGGGTCTTCCCGCCGTCGGTCTTCGCGAAGAAAGCGTCGGCGACGATCCGGCGATCGAGGCCTCCGTCTGTTCCGCTTTTTTTCACGCCGACTTGTCCTTTTTCAAGCGCCGCGAGCACCGCTCGATAATCGGCCGAGCTCGATTCCGCCGAGATCGTCACTGGGTTGCTGGTCCTGCCTCCTCCCTCGAACATCGCCGAGGTGGGTGTGAAGCGCGGCGCGAGGTCCTTGGCCTTCAGGAACTCGACGCGGACGAGGTCCGCGGGGACTCCCTCATAGCGCTCGAGCATCCTGAGCGAGATGATGAGGTTGGAGTCGGCGATCGCCTCGCCTTCGGCCAGCGGCGTCGTCGCGATCGGATACAAGTCCTTGCGCAGCGGAGGGAAGCGCAGGGCGCGCGTCTCCGCCCGCAAGGCGGCCACTTCATCCATCGCCCACTTCGTGCCTCTCAAAACGACCAAATAGGCGACGACCTGCGTGAGAGCCGTCGCTGGCGTTATGGGAGTTCCCATCACGGGCTCCTTGCCCGTCGCCGCGGCGAGCAGCTTCTCGACCACGTAATGGATCGGATTGACGGCGCGCAGCGCCTCATAGGCGTCGTCGATAGTGCCGCGGGTCAGAACCTTGAGGCGGACGCGCAAGATCACGCGCGCGCTGCGCGCGTTGGTGTAGTCGGCGCACTCGGCGATGTCATCCGGGCGCGGGCACTGGCCGCGCAGCGTGGACGAGGCATCTTGGATCATGCGCGGGTTCC
Source organism: uncultured Elusimicrobia bacterium (assembly GCA_964600165.1). GTDB lineage: Bacteria > Elusimicrobiota > Elusimicrobia > UBA1565 > UBA9628 > CAZRIP01. The sequence goes on from CAZRIP010000044.1 coordinate 14,547, forward strand.
AGATCGGCAAGTCCGGCTTCTGGGCTTGCGCGGACTTGAGGATGAGGAGGACCTCCCGCTTGGTCAGCGGCATCGGCTGCCAGGGCCCCGCCCAAGCCTTGAGCCTCTGCGGCCCGCTCGCCGCGGCGATCTGTAGGTCGGTCGTCGGGCGGCCGGTCCGCAGATAATCTTCGATCTCGTCGGCGGACGCGCCGGCGGAGGCGGCGAGGCAGCAGGCCGCGAGCATGAAACGCAGGATCTTCAGCCGGGTCATCGCCCCAGTATGGGTAGAAGGCGAAGACTGGTCAAGGGGGCTAAGCGATCAGGAACGAAGCCCCGGCGGAGGAGAGGAGCTTGCGCAGCAGCGCGAGGCGCTTTTCGACCTGCGCGCGCGCCTCGAGCTCGACGAAGAGCCGCGCGTAGGCGTCCTTGCCGAGGCCTCCGTGCGCGCGCTCCACGGCCTGCGCGACGCGGATCGGGCCCGCGCGGACCATGTCGAAGAGCTGCGCGACGCGGTCGGCGGCCTCTCGGCGCTGGCGGCCCTGCAGCCGCTCGGGCTCGAAGAGCGAGACGCCGGCGCGGTGGTGCAGCACCTCGTCTCGCGCGATGCGCGCGAGGACGCCGGCGAGCGCGGGCTCCTTGCAGGCGCGAGACAGCGAGCGATAGTGGCTGATGCCCCAGCCCTCGAGAAGGACCTGCACGAGAAGACGCGCGCCCTGCGCGGGCATCCGCTCGATCACGTCGGCGAGCCACCGCAGGAAGCCGTCCTGCGTGTCGTCGGCGGGCTCTTGGATGAAAGCGCCGACCTGCGCCAAATGCACGGCTTCGTCGGCGGCGAAGAGGCAGTGCGCGGCGCGCTCCTCGGTGGAGTCCGCCAGGAGCGCCATCTTCGCCGCGAAGGCCAGGCCGAGCTTCTCGATGAAGTACGCCTCCTCGAGGACCCCGCGCGCGCAGCCGGCGAGGACGGCTTGTCGCCGGCGCGCGTCGAGCGCGCGGAACGCGCTCGCTTTGTGCAGGCCGAAGTGCTCGGCGTCCCACGGCTCGCCCGCGGGCCGCCGAGGATGCGCGGCGCCCCGGCGGCGCAGCGCGGCGTCGAAGAGCTTGCGCCCCGGGTGCTTGGGCGGCAGCGAGGGGCTCGAAAGCCCCGCGCGCGGGGGGAGCGCGATCTGGGCGCGGTCAGGCGCCATCGGTCCTCAAGACCTTCGAGTAAACGAGCGACATCAGCGACGTCCCCCAGTTGCGCGGCAGCCAGCGGCCGACCGCGTCCATCGCCTTGGCGTCGGCGCCGACGAGGGCGCGCAGGGGCATCCGGCGCGACTCGGCGAGCTTGACGACGCGCCGCGCGACCTTCTCCGGCGCGGAGCCGCCCGTCGCCATCTTCTTCGCGCGGAAGCGCTCGTAGGCCATCAGCTGGCCGCGATAAGGGGAGCCCGGACGCGCGGGCACGACCGCCAGGTTGCGGTTGAAGTCGGTGCGAAAGCCCCCGGGCTCGACGACGCAGACTTGGACCCCGTGCGGGCGCAGCTCATGGTAGAGCGACTCGCTCCAGCCCTCGAGCGCGAACTTGCTCGACGAGTAGGCCGCGCCGAGCGGCAGCGCCGAAAGCCCGAGGATCGACGAGATGTTGATCACGCGGCCCTTCGATTCTCTCAGCGAAGGGAGGAGCTTGTTGGTCAGGAAAAGCGCGCCGAAGAAGTTCACCTCGAACTGCTTGCGCCACTCGGCCTCGGTGATCTCCTCGCACGGGCCGATCTGGCCGAAGCCCGCGTTGTTGACGAGGCAGTCGAGCCCGCCGGCGGCCTCGACCTCTTTGGCCGCCGCCTCGCGCTCGGCCGCGCTCTCGACGTCGAGCGAGAGGATCGTCAGCGCCGACGGGTAGCGCTTTTGTTCCTCCGAGAAAAGGGCGAGGCGCCCGGCCGCGCCGCGCATCGTCGCGTAGACTTTCCAGCCGCGCTCGAGGAACGCTCCGCAAAGCAGGCGCCCGAAGCCGGTCGAGCTGCCCGTGACGAGGACGCGCTTCATGCGGCCTCCTGGGGGCTGGGCGTCGGGGCCTCGGGTCTCGAGAAGCCCCAATCCGCGATCTTCTGGCGGTCGAAGTGCTGGATGAAGCGCACGATGGCGTGATCGGGCGCGATCGGGTTCTTGAGGTCGAACTTGATCGTGCGGAAGATGCGCGTGTCGCCGTCGGCGAAGTAGTCGCCGACGAGCTTGGTCGCGAAGAGCAGGACCTTGTCGACGATCGGGCTCCGTTTCTTAGTCAATAGGATCGTCTGGCCCTCGGTGCGGCCATCGGGCGTCGCGCGCAGCGCGAACAGGATGTAGAAGTGCAGGAAGTCCGGCCCGAGGGTGACGGTCCCGTTCGAGCCCCACCAATAAGACATCGCGTAGGTGAGCGCGCCGGCGTAGAACGAGCCGATCGCGCGCTGCCACCGCTTTTCCCCGGGCACGCGCGTCGCGTTCGCGAAGCGGATGTTGCTCCCGTCGATCTCGTCCGGCTCCATCACGAGGCGCACCGGCAGGCGGTGCACGGTGTTGAAATGATGGGCGTCGATCGCGTTGACCATGACGACGTTCGGGTGGCAGGCCTTCTCGAAGCGGCCGCCGAGCGCGTGCGCGATCTCTTGGCCCTCGAGCTCCGGCGGGCAAGGCACGGCTTTGCGCGGCTGCGGCCCGGTCCAGACCCAGATCATCCCGTAGCGCTCCTCCACGGGCCAGGACCCCGTTCGGACCTGCGGCATCGCGCGCCCGGCGAGCGCGGGGACCTCGGCGCAGCGGCCGTCGCGGCCGAACTTCCAGCCGTGGAAGAAGCAGCGCAGGCCGTTGTCGTCTACGCGGCCCTCGGCCAGGTGCGCGCCCATGTGCGGGCAGTGCGCGTCGAGGGCCGAGACGCGGCCGTCTTCTCCGCGATAAACGGAAAGCTCCTTGCCGAGCAGCGTCACCGCGCGGACCTTGCCCTTGGGCAGCTCGGAGGATCGCAGCGCCCAGTACCAGCCCTCGGCGACGCGATCGGCCCGATTGAAAAGACGGTGGCTCATTTCTTCTCCGCGACGGCGATGATGTAGTCGGCGCCCCAATCGGAGTCGACGACGGACAAAGCGTAGGCCCAGCGCACGAACGGCGTCATGCGGCGCTTGAGCTCCGGATCCTTGAGGCGCTCGCGCGCGTAGCGCGCGAACGGGGCGAACACCCGCGGGCCGACATCCGTGATGGACACGTTCGAAAAACCGGCCGCGCGCAGCTTGCGCTCGTACTCCCGGGCCGGGTACATGTTCTTCGACGGGATCTGCCAGAACGCCGAGCCGAAAAGCGCCCCGACGCGGTGGCGCAGCTTGCGGTCCTCGCGCGGCACGATGTCGGCGACGGCGAGGCGGCCGCCCGGCTCGAGCACGCGGAAGGCCTCGCGAAAGAAGTCCTCGCGCGAGTCGTAATGGAACGCCGACTCCAACGAAAGCACGCGGTCGAAGCTCGCGGCGGGAAACGGGATCGCCGTGGCTGAGCCCTCTTGGAAGGAAAGACGCCGGTCCGTGAAGCGCTCGCGAGCCTTTCGCACCTGCGAGCGCGTGACGTTCAAGCCCTCGATCGTGTCCGGCGCGAAGCGCTCGAGCCAAAACGCGTCCTGGTCGCCGAAGCCGAAGCCGCAATCGAGGACGCGCTGTCCCGCTCCGAGCCCGGCGGCTTCGCCGAGCGCCTCGGCCAGGCGGCGGCAGGCCGCGTCGTAGTCGCGCGCGCCGTCCCACAGTCCGAGGTTGAGAAAGAGGCTCGTCTCGCCGAGATTGTTGTGCGTCGAGAGCAGATCGTAAATCCTCATCCGAGCGTCTCCGCCAGGCCTTTGCCGGCCTCGACGTCCTGGACGAGCGGCGAGGGCTTGAGCGCGCCCCAAACGCGCCCTTTCGCGACGAAATAAGACTCGACGGCCTCGCGCGCGTCGGGCCGCACGACGGCGCGGACCGGCGCGAGCTGTCCCATGAGGCGCGCGGAGCGGAAGTGGGGCGAGCCGCTGAGCCGCTCGTCGATCGCGCGCGCGACCGCGTGATGCGCCCGGTCTCCGATGAAAAGATAGCCCGCCGCCGTCCCGCTCGTGGCGGGCACGGGCACGAGCACGCGGAAGCGGCTCTCAGGCGCCGCCTCGGCCAGCACGCGGCCGACGAAATCGGCGTGCAGCTTCTCGCCAACGAGGTCGCAGACGGCGTCGGCGCGGCCGAGCAGCCGCAGCATCGGCGAGGCCTTGAAGCGGCCCTCGGCGCGCACGCGGTCGCCGAGGCGATAGCGGCAGAAGCCCGCGAGCTGTGAAACGATCAAATTATACTCGCGTCCGTCCTCGAGCTCGTGGAGGCGCCGGACGTCGCCGGACTCGTCCTCGAACTCCAGGAACGTCTCGTCGGCGACGGGCACGAAGCCGCCTGCGCGGATGAGCGGGATCGTCACCGGAGCCTCGGTGGCGAGGTGGCCCTTGCCTTGGACGAAGACGCCGGGCAGGCGCGCCGCCGCGGTGCGCGCGGCGGCGGCCGCGTGCGCCTGGTCCCAGCACGAGAGGAGCTTGAGGCGCGGCCAGACGCGGCGCCAATCGATCTTCTCGGCGTCGCCGCGCTCGAGCAGGCAGGAGAGCGCTCGTCGGCGCTCGCGCGAAAGGCCGGGAAGGAGGATGTCGCGGCGCTCCGCGATGTGATCGAGGAACGCCGTCAGCATGGACGGGTTCCACAGCGACGCGATCTCGAGGTTCTCGTCCTCCAGCAGGTGCAGCGCGACGGCGTCGCGGTAGGCGAGCGGGTCGTCGAGGCGCCGGACCGAGGACGGCACGACCCAGAAGGGCTTGAGCGCCGCGCCGAGCCAGCCGCCGGCGTAGTCGGAGTCGCTCTCGAGGCCGACCTTGACGCCGCGCGCGGTCGCCGTTTCCAGCGGCGCGAATTGCGAGACGCTCAGCCAGGTCCGGCCCGTCGTCAGGCGCGGCCCGTCGGTCAAGAGGTCGCGCAGCCAGAGCGAGAAGACGCGGCCGAAGGAGCGGTAGAGCGCGGGCGTGTAAGGGATGAACTTCGCGGGGCCGCCCGAGCCCGACGTCGTCTCGTAGAAAGAGACCTTCCCGGCGCAGAGCGCGCCGTCCTCGCTCGCGCGCTGCTCGTCGACCCACGGCGCGAGGGCGTCGTAGTCGACGACGGGGAGCTTCTCGGAGAACGCGGCGTAATCGTCGTCAGAGGAGAGGGCGTGATGCCGGCCATATTTCGTTCGTGAGGAAAAGGCGACGATGCCACCGAGGACGCGCCGCTGCGCCCGCGCGGGATCCTCGAGCGCGGCCATGAAGCGGCGCCACGACGGCGCCGTCGCGGCGCGGATCAACGCGCGGATCGGAGAAAGCGGCGTCACGCGGCGGCCCGCTCGGCGGAAAATTTCTTGTTCGGGAAGAGGTCCGTCAGGATCGGCACGGCGGCGCCGTCCTCGACGACGACGCCGGGCGCCATCCGCGAGCCCGCGCCGATGAAGGCCCCGGCGCCGATCGTGACCTTTCTGACGTATAAAAGGAGGCGCGCGCCCTTCGTGGCCTTGACGGTGTGGCCGTAGAGCTCGATCTTGTGCCCGAACACGACGCCGTCGCCGACGTCGAGCAGCGCGCGGTCGTGGACCTCGACGCGCGGCGTCCAGTAGACGCCGCGGCCGATCTTGCTGCCCCACAGGCGCAGCCACGCGGAGTACGCGCCCGGGACCAGGCGCAGCGCGGCCTCGAGGAACGGGAAGGCGACGTAGACCGACTGGATCGCGTGGCCGCCCCACCACGTCGAGTACTTCTCGCCGTCGAGAAAGGAGACGCCGGGCTTGAGCGGCGCCAGGGCCTCGTGCAGGCGGTAGGCCGCGAGCGGGACCAGATAAAGGACGGCGAGCGACCAAGCGAGAGAGACGGATCCTGGATGCTCGATGATCATGAGCCCCGCGTGCGCGCACAGGCAGAACAGGAGGACCGGAAACAGCGCGGCGGCGCGGCTGGCCAGGCTCATCGCGCGGCCCCCACGGCGAGCGCGCGCAGCGCGCCGCCCGGCACGGCGAGGCCGAGCTTGCCGGGCGCGGTCCGCGGGTCGAAGTGCGTGCCGTGCAGCCGGTCCCAGAGCTTGAGGTTCGCGCCGAAGTTTCGGTCGAAGCGCTCGGCGCTGTGGTGCCAGGCGTGCTCGCGCGGCGTGATCAGGAGAGGAAGCGTCCAATCGGCCGGCCACGCGCCCGAGTGCCGCCATAGGTCGAGCGCGGCCGTGATCGCCGCGCTCATCAAGTACGCCGACGGGTCCTTGAGGATGAAGGCGAACAAGCCGTTGATCCAGATGTAGACGATCAAGACCGGCGTCCAGAGCGTGTTGCGCGAGGTGACCCAGACGTCGAGGTCCTCGGCCGAGTGATGCAGCGCGTGCCAGGGCCAGAGCGCGCCATGGAGCAGGCGGTGATTCCAATAATAAAGGTAGTCGACGAGGACGAAGTTGAGAGCGAACGCGGTGATGGGGGAGATTGCAACCGCCCCGCGAAGCTGAGGGAAAAAGCGATACAGCCCGGCGTAGACCAGCGCGGTCTCGACGAAGGGCACGACGACGCCTTGCACGAGAAGGCCGGCGCCGTCGGCCAGCCATTCGCCGCGCGAGCGCCTGAAGATCCTCGAAGGGCCTTCGCTTCTGAAGAACGCGGCCGCGCTGAGAATCGTAAACGCCGAGAAGACGAGCGCGTTCGGCGTCATACCCAGAACTCGACTTCCTGCGTCTTCTCGGGCAGCAGGCGCGGGTCGCGCCCGCGCGCGAGCTCCTCGCAGACGGACTCCACCAGGACATGAATGACGTCGGCCGGCGAGTGAGAGAAGCGGCTTCCGTGCTTTTCGATCACGTCCATCTGGTCCTTGAGGACCTCGAGGTCTTGGTCGATCACCTTCTGGCCCTGCCAGCGCACGACGGGCCCGGCGAGCGGGTTGAGCCAGCCGTAGTCGTATGAGAGATCGGTGTAGACGAGCGTCTCGTCCGACGCGACGGGCACGGACTGCGAGGTGATCGCGAAGCGGCGGCGCGGGCCGAACTCGTACTCGACGCAGGTCACGTTCGGCATGTGGAACGAATCGACGTGTCCGATCTCTCGGCCGGACGGGTTGAGGAGCCATTTGAACCAGCCGAGGTTGTCGGTCTCGCCTCGGTACGTCGTCACGACGGAGCCGTTGGCGCGCGTCACCTTCGCCGTGATCTTCTGGCGGCGCGAGTCCCGGAAGATGCCGGGATGCACGAACGCCGTGTGCGGGATGTCGATGAAGTTCTCGGCGCAGTTGACGACGTTGTTGTGGAAGCGGTTCTGCAGCCGGACGCGTCCCCACGTCTTGTCTTCGTGATGAGGGATTCTGAAAGGGTCCGAGGCGAACTCGACTGTCCCCGGGGACCGTCGAGTTCGCTCGAGAGGGGCCTCGAGCCGCACGTAGACGTAGCCCTGGCTCTCGCGCGCCTCATAGGTCTTCGTCGCGCGGCTGCCGAGCGACGCCTCGTCGCGGCCGCGCGGGCCCATCGACGGAATCTCGCAAAGCGAGCCTTTCGCGTCGTAAACCCAGCCGTGATAGGGGCATTGCAGGCAGCCGTCGACGACCCAGCCTTTCGAGAGCTTGCCGGCGCGGTGCAGGCAGCGGTCCGGAAACGCGGTCGGCGCGCCGTCCTTCCCGCGGAAAAGCGCGAGCGTCTCGCCCAAGATCGTCCGGGCCAGCGGCTTTACAGCCGTCAGCTCGGCCGACTCGGCCGCGACGTACCAGAACATCCGCTGGGTTACAGCGGCTTCAGGGGCTCGATCGCGATGTCCGCGCAGGCCTTCAGCTGGCAGGCCAGGCGCGCTTTCGGTTCGTTCGGGCATAAAATGGAGAGCAGTTCTTTTTCCTCGTCGTTGCGCTCGGGCAGCGTCCCGGGCTCGGCTTCGACCACGCTCAAGCAGGTACCGCAGATGCCGGTGCGGCAGCCGAAGAGGATCGGCGAGTTCGACATCGTCAGCGCCTCTGAGAGGGCCGTGCCTTCGTGCAGCTCGACGGGCCGATGGCCGGTCGAGCCGAAGGAGATCTTCCTCATGCCGCGGGCGCGAACCTCCGGAACGCGGCGCGGTTGCGCGCGAGGTAGCCGGGGATATCGCTCCCGGCCATCAAGCGCATCTCCTTGTTGCGCGCGTCGACGTAGCCGATGTCGGCGAGGTACGCCTTGTAGGAGTCGACGGCGGTCGCGTGGGTCTTGCGTGACGCGTGCAAACCGGCCGTTTCTTCGGTAAAGCAGCGGCGCATGAGCTCCAAAGCCTGGCCCCGCTCGAGGCCGAACGCGCGCGAGGTCAGCATCTTGAAGGTCGTCGCGTAGAGCGCCGGGTCGTGCCAGAAAATCCCGTTGATCGCGACTGAGAAGTGGAAGTGGTCCTTCTGGCAGCCGTAGAGCGCCTTGTTGGCGATCATGCTCTCGAACTTCGTGGGCTCCTTGAGCGAGCGCAGCACGTCGTGGGAGATCAGGCCGGAGCTGTTGAAGTGGAACGACTCGTCCATGAAGTGGTAGTGGCTGATCTTCGACGGGATCGGCGCGTCCTCGCCTTTCGGATGAGCGAGATAGAAGCGGCTGAGCGGATGCTGGATCATCTTGCCGTTCAAGGTCCTGATCCCTCTGACGGTAAAATACTGGCAGCCGATGAAAGCGTTCCCGGTGGAGAGCATCGTGAACGCGCGCAGCTGGATGCCGCGCCAGAAATTAGTGATGGAGTTCGCGTCGGGAAACACCATCGTCTGCTCGTACATCGAGCGCATCGGATAGGTGAAGAGGCGCTCGCCGAAGACCTCGGCCTCGACGGCCTCGGAGACCTTCTTGAAAGCCGCGATGTGCGCGCGCTCCTGCGAGCTTTCGAGGTCGAGCGTGTCGCAGACGAGGCGGAAGTCCTCCATCGTGTAGAGGCCGGCGGCCGAGGTCTGGTTCAAGAGGATCGTCGCGATCTCGGCCGAGATGATCTGCGCGTAGTACGCGACCCAGTAGAGCTGGTTGAGAAGGACTTTCTGCGACGGCGACGCCTGCTCCCAGATCGGCGTGCCGTAGAAGAGCGACTGGCTTTCCGGGTTCCAGTACTCGTCCTTGCAGTCCGCGTAGACGAACGCCGCCGACGTCTCGTCCATGAGCCGCGTATGGTCCTGCTCCTTGTTGCGCCGGTGGTTCAAGGAGAGTTTCTGCATCGTCCGCTCGTCGTCGGTCAACGACTTGGCTTGGCGCTGGGCGAGCGTGGTGTTCATCGGGTGATCCTCCAGGAAAGCCAGGCCACGGCGAGCCCGGCGGGGACGTCGACGGCGGTGTGCTGCTTGGCGGTCAAAGTCGAGGCGATGACGGCGCACGCCCACGCGATCGCGACGAGCGTTCGCGACGGCCGGACGCGCGCGACGGTCGCGGCCGCGAGGGCCGCGAGCGAGACGTGCATGGACGGAAGCGAATTCGCGGGCGTGTTGAGTCGCGAGAGGAGGTTGAAGCCGAGAGCGGAGACGGGGCCGGGAGCCCACGGCCACGCGCCGGTCGTCGTCGGGAACGCGAAGAAGATCGAGATCGAGATCGCGGCGGACAGCGCGACGGCGAAAAGCGGCCGGGGATCGCGCGCTCGCGCGGACTCCCAGACCAGCCAGCCTTGCATCGCGAAGTGCGAGAGGTAGATCCAGACCGTCCAATCGACGAAAGGCACGGCGCGATCGACGATGGTCCAGGGAAGCACGGCCGGCTCGCGCCAGTGGAGGACGTTCGCGGCAGAATAGAGGGAGCTCAAGACCACGAACATGAGCGCGCCGAGGAGCAGCACGCGCTCGGTCGGCCACGGAGCCGGCCGCGGCGTCTCTCGGCGGGAAGCCTTCGGCGCCTCACGCAGCGACGGCATGACGCTCCTCCTCTTTGACCGCTCGCGCGCGGTGCGCGTCGAGCCGCGCGCGCACGCGGCGAACGTCGGCGAAATAGCGCCCGGTGACGACGCGCCAAAACATCTTATTGAGGGCCGCGCTCGCCCGGATCGAGAACACGGCGTCCTGCGCGTCGACGAAACTGGGTTCGAAGAAACGATGTCCGAGCAAGCCCACGAGCTGCGAGGACGGCAGCGCGACGAGCCACCAGGCGTCGCGCGTCGCCGCGGCGAGCGCGGCGAGCCCGTAGAAGAGCACGACGCCGGCGCAGTGGAGCGCGACGTTGCGCGCGTCTTGGTGCTTGAGCAGGAAAACGTCCCAATAATCGGTGAACGGATGGTCGATCGTGGCGTCGTCGACGCGGTTGCGCAGCCGTCGGAGCTCCACCGCGGTCGACGGCAGAGGCCGCAGCACGCGCCCCGCGCCTTCGGGCGAACTCTTGTCGACAAGAGTTGGCGTCCGCGCCGCTCGGCCGCTGATGAAAACGGCGCGCACGGCGTCCTCGTTGCCGCGCTTGACCATGCGCACGGCGCCGTCCAAGAGCGGGTCCTCGATCTCGATCGGGGCGGGGGGCGGGTTCTTGAGGCCCGCGGGATCGAGCACGACGACGTCGGCGCGCCGTCCCTCGGCCAGCACTCCGGCGTCGAGACGGAACCACTCCGCGACCTCGCCCGACCCGCGCGCGATCGCGCGCTCGGGAGTCATGAAGCCGCTCGACACGGCCTCGCGCAGCAGGGAAAGCGGGCCGTCCTGGAACGCCAAGTTGCGCACGTGCGCGCCGGCGTCGGTGAAGCCGGGGTGGATGCCGGGTTGCGAGAGCAGCGCGCGGCGCGGGCCGGGCCGGTCGTTGCCGCCGACCGAGACCCAGCGGAGATCGGTATCGTGCTCGGCGAGCAGGTCCATGAAGCACTCCAGCGGGTCGAGCCCTCTCGAGCGCGCGACGGAAGAGAAGTTCTTTCCTTCGAGCGCCTTCTCCGGGCACCGGAGGATGGTCATCAACTCGAGCCGGCGATGGAAGCTGCGGGACAGAATGGCGCTCCAATCTTTTCGAAATTTTTCGCGGAATCCGGGCTCCCTCCAAAGGGACGCTCGCTGCGCGCGCGTCTGGCGGTCGTTGAGCATCACGCCTGCCGCGAACTCCTCGAACAACGGCGTGATCGGCCCGTCGGAGTAGACCGTGAACGGCTCGGTGAGCGTCTGGAAGCGGAGGTTTCCGCCGAGCATTCGATTGAGCACGAAGAGCGCGGGCCGGAAAAAATGCCTCAGCGGCCGGAACGCGACGGCGTCGAGCGCGGTCAAGACGGTGGCGCGCAAAGCCGGCCGGAAGAGCCCGACGCTCATGCCGAGCACGGTGAAGACGGAAAAGGGGCGATGCGGGTTCGGCGTGATCTGAAAGACGAGGTCGCGCTCCCGGCAGAGCGCGGCGAGCCGGCGCAGCTCGCGCGCGCCGGCGTGGTGCGACGGAATCGCCCGGCCTTTGAATCGTCCGCTCATCATGTGCCAGGGGACCATGTCGACGGAAAGCCCGATGCAGCCGGCGTCGAAGGCCGCCGCGGCGAGCTCTTCCATGCGGCTCAAATCGTCTTCCGTAGCCTGCTCCGTCAGGCTGCGCTCGAGGCCCATGGCCGCGGCGCGCAGCGCGGAGTGGCCGAGCAGCGCGGCGACGTTGGGGCCGAGCGGCAGGCGCGCGAGATGGTCGAAGTAGCCTTCCGGGCCGTCCCAGGCGACGGCGCGCTCGAGCCACTTGCGCACGAGGACGCCGGGGATGTTTTCCACCCGCAAAAAGATGTCGGCGAGCGTTTGGGGGTCGCCGAGCGTGAGCGAAAGGGAGCAGTTGCCCATGACGACCGTCGTCACGCCGTGGCGCGTGGACTCGGAGAGCGCCGGAGCGAGCTCGAGCTCGATGTCGTAGTGCGTGTGGATGTCGACGAAGCCGGGCGCGACCCAGAGCCCCGAGGCGTCGAAGGTCTCGCGCGCGGGCTCGTCGATGGACGGCGCGATCCTGACCACGACGCCGTCGCGCACGCCGACGTCGACGCGCCGCGGCTTCGAGCCGCGGCCGTCATGGAGGAGCCCGCCGCGGATTACGAGGTCCAGCATATCGCGGGAAGCCCGGTTGCGCGCGCGCCGCGCGGGCGCCCGCCCTCGGCGACGCCCTCGCGCGCCGAGCGCGCGGCGATGCCTCGCATCAGCTCGGGCGCGAAGCGCGCGAGGCA